>NZ_CAKROJ010000009.1 GCF_934372025.1 uncultured Blautia sp. | reverse complement strand
CTTGTGACGATTGCTTTTTCCTGGATTGTTTTCCATGAGAAGCTCTCACGGAAAGCTGCTGTTGGTGTGGTATTGATCACACTGGGAACTGTGGTTATGACAATGGTGTAGGGGCAATAGAAAATTCCTGTAATATCATAACGAAATAAAGATACCCATTTATTGGATAAAGATGGTAAGATAAAGAAAAAACAAAAGAGCAGGAGCTGTGAAAGATAATGGGACTTTCAAGGTAACTGTATATTGTATGGTTTATACCAGTATGCTATAATACACACTTGAATAGTAGGTTGAATAAATGAACGGGTGCAAAATAAATATCTGCCCGGGAGGAGAGTTTTAATAGTGAATATTCATGATAAATATAACGTATTACAGCAGAATTTAAAATCCCTTGGAAGTGTTGCAGTCGCTTTTTCAAGTGGAGTAGATTCTACATTTCTTCTGAAAGCAGCTCTGGAGGCTCTTGGAAATAAGAATGTGATCGCTGTTACAGCAAGCTCCTGTTCTTTTCCAAAGAGAGAATTAAGAGAAGCAACGGAATTCTGTGAGAAGAACGGTGTTCGACAGTTTATTTGTGAGTCCGAAGAATTGGATATTGAAGGTTTTCGCCAGAACCCAAAGAATCGCTGCTATCTGTGCAAACATGAGTTGTTTGAGAAAATCTGGCAGATTGCAAGAGAAAATGGCATGAATGCAGTGGCAGAAGGCTCCAATATGGATGACAATGGCGATTATCGTCCGGGGCTTATCGCAGTTAAGGAACTGGGGGTCAGCAGCCCTCTTCGTCAGGCGGAACTTTACAAAGAAGAGATTCGCGAGTTGTCCAGAGAAATGGGACTTCCGACATGGGATAAACAGTCCTTTGCCTGCCTTTCGTCTCGTTTTGTTTATGGAGAGACGATCAGTGAGAAAAAACTTGGTATGGTAGATAGGGCAGAGCAGCTTCTTCTTGATATGGGGTTTCATCAGGTACGTGTGCGAATTCATGGAAATATTGCCAGAATTGAGGTCCTGCCGGAAGAAATCATAAGGATTGTTGAAGAAGAAAACAGGATCAGAATTGCGGAAGAATTTAAGAAATATGGGTTTGACTATGTGACATTGGATCTGCAGGGATATCGTACCGGAAGCATGAATGAGACATTGAATGAAAAAGAGAAGGAGATTGAAAAATAGATGTTAAATCAGTTTTCCAGAACAGAATTATTATTTGGCAAAGAGGCTATGGAGAAGCTGGCTGGCTCAAGAGTTGCCGTTTTTGGAATCGGCGGAGTCGGTGGTTATACAGTAGAAGCACTTGTGCGAAGCGGAGTCGGTGCAATTGACCTTATTGATGATGACAAAGTGTGTCTGACAAATCTGAACCGTCAGATTATTGCGACAAGAAGCACCATTGGTAAATATAAAGTGGATGTTATGAAGGATCGTATACTTGACATTAATCCGAAAGTAGAAGTCAATGTTCATAAGTGTTTTTATCTGCCGGAAACCAAGGATGAATTTGATTTTACCCAGTATGATTATGTGGTAGATGCGGTAGATACAGTGACTGCCAAAATCCAGCTTGTTATGGAAGCAAAAGAAGCCGGAGTTCCGATCATCAGTAGTATGGGAGCTGGAAATAAACTTGATCCGACTGCTTTTCAGGTAGCAGATATCTACAAAACTTCTGTCTGCCCGCTTGCAAAAGTTATGCGTCGTGAGCTCAAAAAACGTGGAATTAAGAAACTTAAGGTAGTATATTCACAGGAATTACCTGTTCAGCCGATCGAGGATATGGCCATCAGCTGTCGTACAAACTGTATCTGCCCTCCGGGTGCTGCACACAAATGTACAGAGCGCCGTGCAATTCCAGGATCTACAGCATTTGTTCCGTCAGTGGTTGGCCTTATCATTGCGGGAGAAGTAATTAAGGATCTGGCTGTGAAGTAAGCAAAAGTGGAAGAGAGAGAAGCCATATGAAAAGAAAAAATAAAGGTACAGCAGTACTGGCAATAATGATGGCAGTATCATTGTCCGGAGCTTCTGTTGTATATGCAGAAGAGAGTGGAGAACTTCATGAACTTATCGAATATAAGATAGTTCCTCCAACCTGTACAGAAAAGGGATATACAGTTTATCGCTGCAAAGAGGACGACTGTAATTATGAAGAAAAGAGAGATGAGACGGAGGCCCTTGGACATGATCTGACGGAGCTGCTTATGCAGGAAGTAACTGATGAGAAGCCAGGAATTGTTATCATCAGATGTCAGAGAGAAGGTTGTGATTATATGGAACTGGTAGAAGTACCGGTAAAAGATCCAAATACTTCAGATGATAAGAGTGAGGATAAAGTAACTGAATCAGACACAAAACCAGATGAAAAACCAGATACAGATACAGAGCAGAAGACGGAAAAGAAAGATAATCTGCCGGAGGGGGATGATTCTGACGATGAGAAAACAGACGAAGAATTACCAGATGAAGACATTGATGAAGAAGACGTGGCATATGCTTCAGCAACTTCCACAGATATAGTAACAGAATATGATCCGGAGACAGCAGCCGGTACGCTTCAGGTGACTCAAATGAATGCCGATAATGAGGAAGAAACAGAAGAAGTCACGGGTATGACAGTTCCACCAGGAACAACTGAAATTAAGCAGGATTCAGATGGAAACATTACAGATCTGGTATTGTCAATGGAAATCGAGGAAGTGAAAAATGGATTTTCCCTGATCAGCGAAAATAAGAAGCTTCATTCAATTGCTATGATTGATCCAAAGGATCCGAAAGTTCACTGGATTACATTAAGTGCAAAGAAAGCAGCATCTGAACTTGGAATTCGTCTTCATGCAAAGGATGATAAGACCATCATAACGCTTACAGAAAATGAAAAAGTGTTGAATATTGTCAAAATTTCTGAGACAGAAAAAGAAGTGATCCTGACTACATCTACTGCAGGAACCTGTGTGATAAATAAGAACAGTTGGAAACTCTCTGGTGGTCAGAACAAGAATTTTTCTGAAAAGAAAATTCAGGACAGAAAGAATCAGATTATATTGAATGATGTGAACGGCAGCGGACCATATCTGGAACTTACATATGCAAAGACAGAAGACGAAGTTGTATTTGAGAAAGGAAAAACTTCTGCAAATTCAGAAAAGAAGAATTCAGATGAAGGATTATACTGGATTCAGCCGTATGGCGATGAGAAACAGGAACCGATTGTAATTACAGTCTATAAGAAATAAAATACAGGGTCATTGTCACCTGAGAGAGCAGGTGACAATGACCTTCTTTATTTTGAAGTATAATTATTGTAAAAAGTAATAGAGGTAATTAATATTCACCAACAACAGTGGCTTTAAGCAGGTTGGTATTGCCGGAACGTCCAAGCGGAACACCAACGGTAAGAACAACAACATCGCCTTTTTTAACATAACCTTTTTCTTCAGCAGCTTCTGTAGCGTGAAGGAGAAGGATCTCCATGCTGTATTCTTCTTTCATATGTATTGGTGTAACACCCCATGCAAGGTTCATCTGACGGCAGGTACGCTCATCCGGAGTACATCCAATGATCATACATCCTGGACGATATTTGGAGACCATGCGAGCTGTATTTCCGGAGCGTGTGATGGCGATGATTGCTTTTGCATCCAGATCGATCGCTGTCATGCAGGTAGCATGAGAAATCGCAGTAGTCATGTTGGATGCTCCGCCGTTGTAGCGAACACGGAACTGTTTGTTGTATTCAACATCTGCCTCTGTACGGACTGCGATCTTGACCATAGTCTTGAGTGCTTCTACCGGATATTTGCCGGCAGCAGTTTCACCGGAGAGCATGATCGCACTTGTTCCCTGATAAATCGCATTGGCAACATCAGTGGTTTCAGCACGGGTCGGACGAGGATTTTTTATCATGGAATCCAGCATCTGAGTAGCGGTGATAACCTGTTTTCCAGCTGTGTAAACTTTGGAAATGATATCCTTCTGAATGACCGGAACGTCCTCAAGCGGGATCTCAACACCCATATCACCACGGGCGATCATGATACCGTCAGCAGCTTCGATGATACTGTCGATGTTGTCAACACCCTGCTGATTTTCGATTTTTGCAATGATCTTGATTCCCTGTCCACCATTCTTTTCAAGGATATCACGGATCTCTTTGATATCGGCTGCTGTTCTGGTAAAGGAAGCTGCGATAAAATCATAGCCTTCTTTGATACCGAAGAGGATATCGTCGCGATCCTTAGGACTGATAAATGGCATATTTACTTCAACACCAGGAAGGTTGACACCTTTTTTGTTGCCGAGAACACCACCATTGATTACCTTACAGACAATATCATGACTTTTGATCTTCTGGACTTCAAGTTCGATCAGACCATCATCGATCAGAATATGGTTGCCTGGTCTGACATCTTTATATAACTCTTTGTAAGTAACGGAAACAATATTTTCATTTCCTTCTATATCATCTGGGGTTAAGGTAAACAGCTGACCTTCCTTCAGAGTAATCTTGCCATCTGCAAATTCGCAGATACGGATTTCAGGACCTTTTGTATCAAGAAGCGCAGCGATCGGTTTGCCAAGACGTGTACGGATTTCTTTCAATTTATCGATACGGCCTTTTTGTTCGTCGTGTAAACCATGAGAGAAGTTAAAACGTGCAACGTTCATTCCTTCTTTGATAAGTTCTTCGAGAACTCCATCTTTGTCAGTAGACGGACCAAGGGTACAGATAATTTTTGTTTTGCGCATATAATTCCTCCTGTTTTTTCCTAAAAAATACACTTATATTCTAACACAATATTTTCAATGTACAAGTAAAGTTTTAGATAAATTTGTTGATATTACCTTAATATTAATTAAGAAAAAGGAACAGAAAACCGCCGTACCAGATCAGAATCTGGTATGACGGTTGATGTATTTTGCTTTATATTTGGAATATACGATTGTCTGATCTTTGTACAGACCATAATATCCGGAAACTGCGTAACTGATGGAAACGGCGATCAGATAATAAGATACACCGCGGAAACCAAACAGCTCAAATGCAATCAGGATAGAGGTGATCGGACAGTTGGTAACGCCGCAGAAAAGAGCGGCCATTCCGGCAGCGGCGCAGAGTGATGGAGACAGTCCGATCAGATGTCCCATAACACAGCCAAAAGTAGCACCGATGCAGAAGGCCGGGACGATTTCCCCACCACGAAAACCGGCGCGCATAGTCAGTGCTGTGAGCAGAATTTTCCAGAAAAAGTCCAAAGGCCGTGCCTGACCGTCTTCAATGGCAAGCTCGATCAGATTATTTCCGGCACCCATATAGTCAGTGGTTCTGAGGCAAAGAGTAATCACGATGATGATCATACTGGCTGCTATAATACGTATGTATGGGTTGGGGAGATAACGTTTATAAAGCTTTCCGACACCGGTGAGAATCATGCAGAAAATAATACTGATCGCGGCGCAGGCTACGGTTACCACGATCATTTTGAGTCCTGTTTCAATCGTAAGTTCCGGAATATTGACTACGTGGAAAGACTCTGGATTGATACCAAAGCTGGCAGCAAATTTTGATGCAATAATGGATGCGATCACGCACGGAACCAGAGCTGCGTAGTACATGATTCCAACACTTACAACTTCCATGGAGAAAACAGCTGCAGCCATCGGAGTTCCAAAAACTGCGGAGAAAGCAGCGCTCATTCCGCACATAACCATAACATGGCAGTCCTCTTCGTCGAGGCGCAGCCAGCTTCCGAGCTGGTTGCCGATGCTTCCACCAAGCTGGATCGCAGCGCCCTCACGACCGGCAGAACCGCCTGTAAAGTGAGTCAGGATTGTGGAGACAAAGATCAGCGGTGCTGAACGAAACTGTACGTCGTCCTGTGAACGGATTGTAGAAAGTACCTGGTTGGTTCCACCGTCATCCTGGCCGAGTTTCTGATAAAGAAATGCAATGATCAGACCAGCAACAGGAAGCAGGAAGAATACCCAGTAGTGTTCTGTTCGATAAGTGGTGACAAACTTTAGTGCTCTTGCAAAAAGTGTACTGATGAATCCGACGATCAGTCCGGTCAGAACTGCAAGGATCAGCCACTTGACAAGGTTTGATACATCTCGCCAGATATGGCTGATGTAATATTGAAGGTTTTTCTGATCCGGTTCGTTCGGATCTGGACTGATTTTCATAGCTATTTCCTCCCCCTGAAAGTACTCGTAACTGTGAGGGTAGCGAACAGTTACGAGTAATCAATAAACGGTTCCGTAGAATATTTGCGGAACCGTTTGTGTTCAAATAATATTGTGTTTTATTCCTGAGTGATACCGGTGACCTCATATCCGGCATCTTTAATTGTCTGGCGAACCTTATCTTCGTCTACTCTTTCAGATACTGTGAAGACGGTTGTTTTGTTTTCGTGAGAAGATACAACATCTTCAACTCCGAAAGCTTTTTTGATTGCCTCGTTTACGTGTGCTTCGCAGTGCGGACACATCATTCCCTCAACATTAACTGTAACTTTTACCATAGTTTTTTGCTCCTTTTCTTTTATATTATAATCAATTTCTGACGGAATGGAAGTAGCTTGCCTGATTTTTTTGTCCTTTTTTGCATCATGGATCTTAAAAAGGTTCAGGCGCAGTGCGTTGGTGACAACGCAGAAGCTGGAAAGACTCATTGCAGCGGCACCGAACATTGGATTCAGAGTCCATCCAAAGATTGGAATCCATACACCGGCGGCCAGCGGAATACCGATTATATTATAGAAAAATGCCCAGAATAGATTTTCGTGGATATTTTTCAAAGTGGCACGGCTGAGTCGTACTGCAGCCGGAACATCACTTAAGCGGCTCTTCATCAGGACAATATCCGCAGCGTCGATTGCAATGTCCGTGCCGGCACCGATCGCGATGCCGATATCTGCCCGGGTAAGTGCAGGTGCATCGTTGATTCCGTCTCCGACCATGGCAACCTTGCCCTGTTCTTTGAGAGAACGGATCACGCTTTCTTTTCCGTCCGGGAGAACTCCTGCAATGACATCATCTACACCTGCCTGTTTACCGATTGCCTGTGCAGTACGTTCATTGTCACCGGTCAGCATGACCACACGGATTCCCATATTCTGAAGTTCTTTGATTGCCTGTGGACTGTCTTCTTTGATAACATCGGCAACCGCGATAATGCCGATCAACCTGTCATTATGGGCAAAAAGAAGAGGAGTTTTTCCTTCTTCTGCAAGCTTTTCTGCTTTCTTTGAGAGGGCAGCCGGGACGCTTACTTTGCTGCTGATAAACTTGAGGCTTCCGCCAATCAAAGGTTTATTATTTAATAAAGCAGAAAGACCATTCCCAGGAAGTGCATGAAAATCAGAGACCTCCGGTGCCGTGAGATTCTGCGCTTCGGCGTGTGTTAAGATCGCCTTGGCAAGAGGATGCTCGCTCTTTTTTTCAAGGGCAAATGCCAGAGTAAGAAGCTCCTGTTCGGAGATATTATCTGCAGGAAGCAGGTCAGTAACTTCGGGCTGTCCGCTGGTGATCGTACCGGTTTTATCCAGGGCGACGATCTGAACTTTGCCTGCCTCTTCAAGTGAAACAGCAGTCTTGAACAGGATGCCATTTCGAGCCCCCATTCCGTTGCTGACCATGATTGCTACGGGAGTGGCAAGTCCGAGGGCGCATGGGCAGCTGATAACGAGAACTGAGATTCCGCGGGCAAGAGAGTAGCCAAATTCATGTCCGGTCAGAAGCCAGATGATGGTTGTGATGACAGCAATCGTGATAACAGTCGGGACAAAAACACCGGAAACACGGTCTGCGATTTTAGCAATCGGAGCCTTGGTGGCAGCTGCATCACTCACCATTTTGATGATCTGGGAAAGGGTTGTATCCTCGCCCACGCGGGTTGCTTCACATTTGATGAATCCGGATTGGTTGACCGTTGCAGCAGAGACGAGATCTCCTGAAGTTTTATCAACCGGGATACTTTCGCCAGTCAGGGCAGACTCGTTAACGGCGCTGTTTCCCTCGATGATCACACCATCGACAGGTATATTTTCGCCAGGACGAACCACGAAGATATCGCCCTTGTGTACTTGCTCGATCGGGATTGTGAGTTCCTCATTGTTACGAAGAACAACAGCTGTTTTGGGTGCCAGTTTCATCAGACTTTTAAGTGCATCGGTGGTTTTTCCCTTGGAGCGGGCTTCGAGCATTTTTCCGACTGTGATCAGAGTCAGAATCATTGCTGCGGATTCAAAATAAAAATCCATCATGTAGCTCATGACCGCGGCGGAATCACCGTCCACCTGTGCTCTGGTCATAGCGAAGAGTGCATAAACACTCCATACGAAAGAGGCCATGGAGCCCAGAGCAACGAGTGTATCCATGTTTGGGGCGCGGTGCCAGAGGCTCTTGAATCCGCTGATAAAAAATTTCTGGTTGATGACCATGACGATTCCGGCGAGCAGCATCTGAACGAGGCCCATTGCGATGTGATTGTCGTTGAACCATGCCGGGAGCGGCCAGCCCCACATCATGTGCCCCATGGAGAAATACATGAGTACGAGTAAAAATCCAATAGAAGCGATCAGGCGCCGTTTGAGGATTGGGGTCTCGTGATCTTCGAGTGCTTCTTCTGATTCAGAGATGGAAAGTTTTTGTTTGTCTGTGCCCTTGAGTGAGGCTCCGTAGCCTGCCTGCTCAACGGCGTTGATGATAGCCTGGGCGGAAGCTTCGCCTTCAACTCCCATGGAGTTGGTGAGAAGGCTGACCGAGCAGGAGGTGACTCCAGGTACTTTGGAGACAGCTTTTTCTACGCGGGAGCTGCAGGCAGCGCAGCTCATGCCGGTGACGTTGTATTGTTCCATGATGATTCCTCCTTTTATATGAGTCCTAATCCTAGTACATCGTTTCGTAAATAACTATACCAATCGCGTAGGATGCGGATTCGAGTGTGCTGGTATAAAAAGTGCAGGCGTAGCGGGCTACGCTGAGGCTTTTAGACCTGTGCAATCGGATTCGCAGACAAGTGAGTGGTATAGTTATTTCGAAAACGATGTACTAGGATGATATATTATTTCATTAATTTCTGTAGGGTTGTTACGAGTTCGTCAATTGTCTCATCTTTGCCTTCGCGGATATCTCGTGCCACGCAGGTGCGGATATGGTTGGCAAGGAGTTCTTTGTTGAAGGAATTGACGGCGGCGTTGACGGCAGCGGACTGGATGAGGATGTCGTTGCAGTAGGCGTCGTTCTCGAGCATTCCGATGATTCCGCGGATCTGGCCTTCAATGCGTTTGAGGCGGTTGATGAGTTTTTTGCGGTCGGAGTCCGGGCGGTGGGTGTGTTTAGAGCAACAGGAGCAAGGGGCGGTTGTCGGTGCATCTGGTGTGGAAACTGATGTATTGTTGTCCATGGATTTGGTTCCTTTCGTTGGGTAGAATGATTGAAGTGAATTACTGTAATACCCTGTGGGGGTATATTAGGATAATTGTATTGTATACCCTCTGAGGGTATTTGTAAAGAGGAAATATTTGATGGGATGGATGTGTTGGTGCTATTTACGGCAGAGAGTTCCCGTGTATGGACGTGGAATATCGCTGCGTTTGCTATTCGATGCAGACGTCTGTTATCCACCAGTCGCCCAAACTTGCTTGCACTCAAACAGTGGGCTTGGTGGCAGAAGCTAGCCTGCATCTCATTACGCAAGCTTCACGAGTATTCCTGTCCACACACGGGATTTCTCCTGCTTGTAAGCTGACAGCAAGCATAAACGGTGGAAGAGGGCGACGGAAAATAATCTGTAATAGAGGGAAATGTGAATGTAGTCAATGATTTGGCGGAAAAAATAATCTGCAATAGAAGAAAAATGTGAATGCAGTCACAAATTTGGCGGAAAAAATAATCTGCAATTGAGGATAATTGCGAATGCAGTCACAAATATGGCGGAAAAAATAATCTGCAATAGAGGAAAAAGCGAATGCAGTCACAAATTCGGTGGAAATATTAATCTGGAAATGGGGTGGATGTGTTGGTGTCATTTACGTCAGGGAGTTCCCGTGTATGGATGTGGAATACCGCTGCGTTTGCTATTCGATGCAGACGTCGGTTATCCACCAGTCGCCCAAACTCGCTAGCGCTTAAACAGTGGGCTTGATGGTGGAAACTAGTCTGCATCTCATTACGCAAGCCTCACGAGTATTCCTGTCCATACACGGGATTTCCCTGCCTGTAAGCTGACAGCAAGCATAAACGGTGGAAGAGGGCGACGGAAAATAATCTGCAATAGAAGAAAAATGTGAATGCAGTCACAAATTCGGTGGAAATATTAATCTGGAAATGGGGTGGATGTGTTGGCATCATTTACGGCAGGGAGTTCCCGTGTATGGACGTGGAATACCGCTGTGTTTGCTATTCGATGCAGACGTCTGTTATCCGCCAGTCGCCCAAACTCGCTAGCGCTTAAACAGTGGGCTTGATGGTGGAAACTAGCCTGCATCTCATTACGCAAGCCTCACGAGTATTCCTGTCCATACACGGGATTTCTCCTGCCTGTAAGTTGACAGCAAGCATAAACGGTGGAAGAGGGCGGCGGAAAATAATCTGCAATAGAGGAAAAAAGCGAATGCAGTCAATGATTTGGGCGGAAAAATAATCCGCAATAGAGGAAAAAGCGAATGCAGTCAATGATTTGGGCGGAAAAAATAATCTGCAATAGAAGAAAAATGTGAATGCAGTCACAAATTTGGCGGAAAAAATAATCTGCAACAGAAGAAAGATGCGAATGCAGTCAATGATTTGGCGGAAAAAATAATCTGCAATAGAGGAAAAATGTGAATGCAGTCACAAATTTGGCGAAAAAAATAATCTGCAATAGAGGAAAAAGCGAAAGCAGTCAATGATTTGGGCGGAAAAATAATCCGCAATAGAGGAAAAAGCGAATGCAGTCACAAATATATCGCAAACTATAATCTGCATAAGCGGAAATAAAAAAATAGAGTCAACCGGATGGAATGGTTGACTCCATATGTAATGTAGAGAGATATCTGATTGTCGAACTTTTATCGGGTTCGAATAATCTTTCGACTGAGTAGCAGGGAGACTCCTGCAGTGAGAACCTCTGCAATCCAGAAGGCATGCCATACGCCGGCAGCTCCGAGGAAGTAACTCAGGATAAATGCTGCAGGGAGGATGAGGATCAGGTAGCGGCACAGGGAAACGACGAGTGACGCACCTCCGCGGCCAAGTCCTTCCAGAGCGCCACAGGCAGTAACAGATACAGAGGAAAAAAGAAAGCCTGCGCAGATGATGCGGAGAGCTGTCTTACCAGCAGCGATGGTTGCTGGATTGGTGGTGAACATTCCAATCAGCTGTCCTGGAATTGTCAGGCAGATGATGGTTCCGATCAGCATGATTACACCACTCATACCAAGTGTAACAAAGTAGATTTTTTTAACTCTATTATGTTCGCCGGCGCCGTAATTGTAACCAATCACTGGACGCATTCCCTGTACGATTCCGCTTGCTGGAAGGTACAGAAATGTCTGTAGTTTATAGTAGATTCCAAGAATCACAACATAGCTTTGTGAGTAGGCAGCCAGGAGTCCGTTTAGCGCAGAAACAAGCACAGATGGAAGCGCAAGATTCAGCGCTCCTGGAATGCCAACAGAGTATAATCTGGCGATCAGAGCCCTGTCCGGATGTAAATATTTCCGGCTTAATCTGACCTGGAGAGACTGTGTTTTATAGACGATCAGATAGAAAACAAGGTTAAAAACCTGACCAAGTCCGGTTGCAATAGCAGCCCCTTCAATTCCCATTGCGGGGAATGGACCGATACCAAAAATCATCAGAGGATCGAGGATGATATTGGAAATACATCCAACCATCAGACCAATCATAGTAACTTTCATTTTACCGACGCCCTGGAAGATTTTTTCATAAGCAAGGTTGATATTATTTACAATAGCGAAGAGAAAAACGATTGTTGAATAGCGGATTCCAAGATCACAAACATCTGAATCAGAAGTAAAAAGTGCCAGAAATCCAGGCATGATGAGTATACATCCAATCATCAGAATCAGTCCATGAAGAGCAGATAAAACTACACCGTGAGTAGCTGCTTTTGAAGCGGTTTCTTTTTTGCCTGAACCAAGCGCAATTGCTATCTGAGTACTGATACCAATACCAAAACCGATTGCAGTTGCGTTGGCAAAATTCTGTATTGGAAAAACAAGTGACAGTGCAGTCATTGCGTTTTCGCTGATTTGTGCTACAAAGAAACTATCCACAATATTGTACAGAGAATTTACGAGCATGGAAATAACCATTGGCATCGCCATGGATAAGATCAGCGGAAAGACCGGCTTTTCTTTCATAAATGTATCGTTCATTAAGAAGCTCCTTTCGAATTGCAGTCTGCAAGCAGCTGTAAAGTGTACGACAGACATAAAAAAATGCCGCACAACTACCGCAAAGGGTAATTGTGTGGCGAAAAATGGCCAGACCAGAAAAGTCCACACTATGTTTTGGAAAAATTGTGTTATGTCTCGAGATTTTGTCATATTCATGGCAAAACATCTCAATGAATACTGCCTGTAAACAGTAATCAGATTGTACCATAGATTCCGGAAAAACGTCAATAAGATTGCATAGCAAATTCTCAATTCGCTTCAAAGGAGAGAACAGAAACCTGTCTGCTGTTCTATATCTCCAGATCATCGGCATTGGCGAGGTATGTTTGTGTATAAAGCACGACAGTATCGCCTTCGAGCAGGGTCAGATTTCCACTTGGAATGAGTATTTTTTTGTTACGTTTGACAAGAACAATAATCGAATGACGGGAAATATCAAGTTCACAGATTTTCCGGTTGGTCCATGGATTTCGATGCTGAAGAGTGATCTCTTTCAGCTTAATGTGATCTTTATCCTGGAATGATTCTGCACCGATCACCATGACATCTCCGGCTCGAAGAATAGTGTTTCCCTTCGGAACAAGGATGCGATGTTCACGCTGAATGACAGCGATGATGATCCTTTCAGGAAGCTGCAGATCTGCGATACGATGATTGATCCAGTCATCATCTGGCATCAGACGAATACGAATAAAGTGTATATCCTCTTCCTGTCCGTATTCACCGATGCGTTTCAGACGAGAGTACTGATCAACGAAGCCGGCAGAAATAATACCGGTGGGAATGGCAACCATACCAACACCGAGAAAAGCAATAAAAATACCAAAAATTTTCCCCATAATAGTAACTGGATAAATATCACCATAGCCCACTGTAAGCAGAGTAGAAGCCGCCCACCAGATGCCGGAAAAAGCGTTTGTAAAAACCTCCGGCTGTGCTTTGTTTTCCAGACTGTACATACAGAGACTGGAAGAAATCATCAGAACCAGAATGATAAAAACAGATGAAAGTAGCTGTTGTTTTTTACTGATAATGACTTCTGTAATGACATTCAGCGAATCATAATAGGCATTGATACGAAACAAACGGAAAATACGAATGATTCGAAGCATACGGAATGCGACAGCACCTGCCGGGAAAAAGAACGGCATATAATAAGGAATAAATGACAGCATATCGACGATTCCGGAGAAAGAAGTAAGATACTTCCAGATTGCCCGGGGCTCTGAAATATCCGGATACAGATACTTGGCAGTGATTACACGAAGCAGGAAATCAACAGCAAAAAAAGCAACCGTCAGGCGCTCCAGAGTAAGAAGGAGCGGACCATATTTGAGCTCCATGTTGTCAAAGGTATACATGATACTCACGGCCAGATTCAGAATGATTGTAAATGTATTAAAAAAGTCATAGCCCCAACACCAGGCGTCGTAGTTGGAGCCGATTTCGATGAGTTCAAAAAGCCGTTTCCGGCGTTTTTCCCATACAGAATTTTCCATGGTAATCCTCCGGGCTTGTCTTGCCGCCAATAGCGACATTTTTCAAGAATGCCTCGGCATTCTTGCTGCGAGATGCGCGTCATGCAATGCATGACATATTTATCTTACAGGAAATGAGGAAATGCGTCAATGAACAGTAGCTAATACATCGAATATTAAGTAACTGTTCGCAGGTAATATTGCGCGAGGTGTTTTGCCATGAATATGGCAAAATCCCGAGACATCATCTTGCTAGGGCTTCTACGATGTGATACACTAAAGTGAAATAGGATTCTAGGAAAGGAAGCAGGCCGGGCGAGGCAGCCTGCATATAAAAATGAAAACTCTTCTTACATTGCAGCTTACGATTTTTCTTCTTGTGGCGGTGGGATTTTTGATGAAAAAAATAAAGATCATCGGACCGCAGGGTCAGAAAAACATCAACGATCTTGTTATCTATCTGATTTTGCCATGCAATATTTTACATGCATTTACGCAGAGCGCAGCAGATGGAAATTTTATAAAATATCTGGAAATTCTTGTGATATCTATAGGTATTCAGGTGTTTTGTGTAATATATGGAAAAGTTATGTTCCGAGGGGAAAAGGAGGGGAGATATAAATGCCTGCAGTACGGAACTATCTGTTCAAATGCGGGTTTTCTTGGTAATCCGATTGCTGAGGGGATTTACGGTGCAGAAGGCCTGGTGCTGGCAAGTGTTTACCTGATTCCACAGAGGATTATGATGTGGTCTTCCGGGCTGGCTGTTTTTTCAGGAACGAATGATAAGATAAAAACGATGAAAAAAGTTGTAACGCATCCGTGCATCCTGGCATGTGTTCTTGGAATAATTATGATGGCTACGGGATGGCAGCTTCCGATGGGACTTGACGGGGCAGTAACTGCTGTCGGAAATTGTAATACAGCAATGTCCATGATGGTTATCGGTATGATCCTTGCAGATATTGATCTGAAAGATTTCTGGGACTGGACAGTTGTGAAGTATACAATTCACAGACTGGTGATCATTCCGGCGGTAGTATATATTGTTTGCAGATTTCTGCCATTGAGCAAGACGGTTATTGGATTAAGTGTTCTTCTGGCGGCGATGCCGGCGGGCGCGACAACCAGTATCCTGGCGGAAAAGTATCAGGTGGATTCACCGTTTGCGACGAAAATGGTTATATTTTCTACGCTGCTGTCACTTCCCACAATTTGTCTGTGGAGTATATTTCTGCAGTAGATTTTGTTATCCTATCCCCCCCACAGGCTTGTGACAGGGGGATTTTTTTTATATAATAAGAAATTACTCCGTAATATTCTTATTATATAAAAACGCTCCGCGAGGATGCGATAATAAAACGATGTTACAAACTGGGAGAGTATAACTAAAAATAAGAGAGAAAATAAATTATGAACAATCTAAAAAATGAAATTCATGACTACTGGACTAATCGCGCCAGAGGATATTCAGAATATAACCAGCAGGAAATGGCAGATGCCAGAAGAACGATGTGGAGAGAGAAACTTCTTACTTTGTTGGAAAATCAGTTCCCGGAACGCAAACCACAGGAGATTAAAATCCTGGATGTAGGAACCGGTCCTGGCTTTTTTGCAATTCTGCTTGCGGAAGCAGGATATCAGGTGACGGCAGTTGACTATACAGAGGAAATGATCAAAGAAGCAAAGCAGAATGCCGGTGGATTAACAGAGTGTATTGTGTGGAAAACAGGTGATGCACAGGCACTGGATGTGGAAAACAACAGCTTTGATGCGATTGTAACGAGGAATGTGACCTGGAATCTGCCGAGGCCGGATCTTGCATATAAAGAATGGCTTCGTGTTCTGAAACCGGGAGGAATTCTTTATAACTTTGATGCGGACTGGTATGGACATTTATATAATGAAGAGAAGCGCATTAGTTACGAGAAAGACCGTCAGCAGACAGAAGAACAGAATGTAGAGGATTATTACAGCGGTACGGATATTGAAAGGATGGAAGCGATTGCACGTCAGGTTCCGCTGAGTCGTCTGGAGCGTCCGAAATGGGATCTGGAAATGATGCGAAAGACAGGATTTCTGGATGTTTCCTGTGATGAAAATGTATGGAAAGAAGTATGGACAGAAGAAGAAATCATTAATAACAGTTCCTCTCCGATCTTTCTTCTGAGCGGAAGAAAAAGAGAGTCCTTTCAGCTGAAAAATATTACGGCAGAACCAGGAGAAAAATGGAATGGAGAACTGGAACTGGCCAATGGAGAATTTAAATTTCCTGTGACAGTATTTCATGGGCATGGCGCAGGAAAGACCATGCTGATCACAGCAGGTGTACATGCGGGAGAATATGTAGGAATTCAGGCTGCGATTGAACTGTCCCAGAAACTGAAGATTGAGAAAGTCACCGGTACGATCATTATTGTAAAGGTCACAAACCGACCGGCATTTGAACAACGTAATGGAAGTATGGGACTGATAGACAATAAGAACCTTAATCGAGAATTTCCGGGAAATCCGGACGGTACAGAGATGGAACGTCTGGCATGGGCAATCTCTCAGGAACTGCAGCCGGTTACAGATTTTTACATTGATCTTCACAGTGGTGATGATTATGAAAAACTGACTCCATATGTATATTACGCAGGAGCTGCACCAGAGGATATTATAAAAATTTCCCGTGAGATGGCAGAGCAGGTGGATGTACCATATATGGTAAAATCCAACGTAGCTTCCGGTGGTTCATATAATTATGCAGCTTCGCAGGGGATACCAAGTATTCTGATCGAGCGTGGCGGCATGGGTGACTGGAATTATGAAGAAGTTCGTTCCACCCGGAGAGATGTTCGGAATATTCTGTGTCATATGGGAATTTATCAGGGACTGAAAGATTTCCGTACCTATTATCCATTAGATGTTGCGGATGTACGTTATCAGGATGCGGAAGAGAATGGTCTCTGGTATCCATTTAAAAAAGTTGGTGATATGATCCAGAAAGGTGAGATTCTTGGAGAAGTCCGTGATTATGAAGGTAAGGTAAAAGAAGTCAGTGTTGCTGAATTTGACGGTGTACTTCTGTATCAGACCGGTACACTGCAGGTGCTTGGAAATGGCCCGATGGTGACATATGGTCGTATTGTCAGTCGTTATGATGAACGTAAGGAACGAATCGTAAATTACTGGGAAAAACGAAGCGACAGTTTTCTGGAGCAAAGAAGAGCAGAACTTCATAGTGAAATGGCTGAGCGCTGGATGAAAGAGATTTGTGCGCAGCTTCCGTGTAACAAAAAAATGCGTATATTGGATGTTGGATGTGGAGCAGGATTTTTCTCGATTCTTCTGGCAAAAGCAGGTCATCAGGTAACTGGAATCGATCTGACCCCTGATATGATCAAGAATGCGAAGCTTCTTGCAGAAGAAGAAAAAACAGATTGTGAATTTGCGGTAATGGATGCAGAAAATCCGGAATTTCCGGACGATACCTTTGATGTGATCATTTCCAGAAATCTTACCTGGACGCTGCCACATGTCAGTCATGCGTATCGTGAATGGATTCGCGTACTCAAAAAGGGCGGGGTACTGTTGAATTTTGATGCAAATTATGGAATTACAGATTTTTCAAATGTGGAGGACCTGCCGGAAAATCATGCACACAATATGCTTGGAAATGACATGATGCGTGAATGTGAGGAAATCAAACGTCAGCTCCCGATCAGTTCTTACAGCCGTCCTGCCTGGGATCTGGAAACACTGGGAGCAATGAATCTGAAGGAATTTCATGTGGATCTGGGTATCAGCAGCAGAATTTATCTGGAAAAGGATGAATTCTATAATCCAACCCCACTGTTTATGTTGAGGACAGTGAAATAACAAATAAGACAAAGTAATATAGTTGGGAAATTTTTTCGACACCATAAATTATATGCGGAGATTATATGGATTTAAAACAATTACAGTATTTTGTAGCATGTGCACAGACTGGATCGTTCAGTGATGCGGCGAAGGTTCTCTATTCCACGCAGCCGAGTGTGAGCAAGGTGGTCAAGGCACTGGAGGATGCGCTTGGAATGCAGCTTTTTGAGCGCCTTCCGCGGGGAATCCGGCTGACTGTACAGGGGCAGAAGGTGTATCGATATGCGTGCAGGATCACGAATGAGATTGGTGCACTGGAGAATATGGCGGCGCACGGAATGACGAAATGGCTTCGAATTTCGCTGAACCCGAGTTCCTGGTTTGCAAATCAGTTTGTGGATTTTTATAACGAAACTTATGAGAAAAACTATCATTTTCAGTTGACTACGGCAGGGGTACGGAGCGTTATGGACCGGGTCAGAGACTATATGGATGACATTGGTTTTGTCTATATTCTGAGTCAGCAGAAGGAGAATTTTCTGCATGAATTATCCCGGAATAAGCTGCAGTTTATTCCGATGTATGAGACAGATGTGATGTTTTATCCAGGACGTAAGACGGAACTTTATAACTCTGGTGAGAGCAAAGTTGAGTTGAAAGATCTGGAGGGAGTCCGGTTTATTCAGAACTATCAGGATGAGTTTTTTGACATTGGTTCTGTGCATGAGGAGTCTTTTCAGTGGAAAGATATCGATATTTCCGTGTTGACCAACAGTGACTATATTATGGAAAAAATGTTAAAAAACAGCAGGGTCTCCAATGTGAGTGGAAGTTATCTTTCAGAGAACAAGACGGGTACAACACCTGGAATTCCGTTGGATATGGGGGATGGCAAGGTGCTTTTTGGCTATATCATCCACAAGGGAGAGAAAGTCGATGAAAGTGTACAGGAACTGATTGATTTTTTGATGGCACAGTTGAATGAAAGTTAAA
The DNA here is from genome assembly GCF_934372025.1 of uncultured Blautia sp. Lineage (GTDB taxonomy): Bacteria > Bacillota > Clostridia > Lachnospirales > Lachnospiraceae > Blautia_A. Next base: position 47,848 of record NZ_CAKROJ010000009.1, on the reverse strand, counting down.
ACAGACTTATTCCGTAATATGCAAAAGATATTCTTTTTTGGAATAGCACATAACCCTCCCTGGGGGTTGTGTGCTTTTTTTTCATTTGTTAGACTTTATTTATCGAATTAATATACGGATATTTTTACTTGTTTTCAGACAGACATAAAGGAGTACTCATGATTAAATACATTATTAAAAGGCTTCTTCAGTTGATTCCGATTTTAATCGGGATCACTTTTTTGTCTTTTGCGATGATGCGCCTGGCGGGTGGTGATGCGGTTACCTATATGTATGATAATGCAGGATCAGCTGTCTCGCAGGAGGTTATCGACCAGACAAAAAAGGAATACGGACTGGATCAGCCGTTTCTTGTGCAGTATGCAAAGTGGTTTGCAGGAATGGTGACTGGCGACATGGGAACGAGCTATGTTTCCAAGAGGGATGTTTACGATACTTTTGCAGAAAAGCTTCCGGCAACGATCCTTCTTACGGTATCTTCGGTGCTTTTAACGATGCTGATTGCAATCCCATTGGGTATTATTTCAGCGGTAAAACACAATAAATGGAGTGATTATCTGATACGTTTTCTGAGCTTTATCGGGAACTCGATGCCCAACTTTTTTGCGGCACTGGTACTGATGTATTTCTTCTCGATCAAGCTTGGATGGCTTCCGGTGATCACAACAGATAATGTCGCATTGAGTCTTGTTTTGCCAACGCTTACACTTGCAATATCGATGGCATCCAAATATACCCGTCAGGTGAGAGCAACGGTTTTGGAGGAATTGAATAAAGATTATGTCATTGGAGCACGTGCAAGAGGAGTGCGAGGCAGCGTGATCATCTGGCGAAATGTCATGAAATCTTCGATGCTTACGATCATCACTCTGCTTGCTTTGTCGATCGGAAACCTGCTCGGGGGCACGACGATCGTTGAAACGATCTTTATGTGGGATGGCGTTGGAAAGATGGCAGTAGATGCGATCACTATGAGAGATTATCCGATCATCCAGGCATATGTGGCATGGATGGCAATCATCTATGTGGTGGTAAATCTGATCACAGATATCATCTATCATTATCTGGATCCTCGCGTAAGACTGGGAGGTGACAGAGCATGAGTGAGCAGAATAATAAGAAAAAAACAGTCACTGTACGCAGGCAGAAGGTGCGCAAAAATCATGTCAGAGAGAAGCTGATCTTCTTTGCAATACTGGCTTTGATCTTGTTGATCGTGGCAGCTTTTGCACGGAAACTCTGTCCATATGATCCGGACATTCAGGATCTTCTGCAGGCGCAGAAACCGCCGAGCGCGGAGCATATTTTGGGGACAGACCGGTATGGAAGAGACATGTTTTCAAGGGTGCTGGTTGGAAGTACGATCAGTATCTATGCGACGCTTCTTCTGGTAGCAATTGTCACAGTAGTTGGAACAGTGATCGGTATTATCTGTGGCTGGTGCGGCGGAACTGCAGACACAATCCTGATGCGAATATCGGATCTTTTTCTGGCATTTCCTAGCCTTGTTTTTGCACTTGCAGTGGCGGGTGTGCTTGGCGGAGGCATACAAAATGCAGTTATATCACTTGCCGTGATCGGCTGGCCGAAGTTTGCCAGACTTGCCAGAGGGCTGACGCTTGCACAGAAAGATTCCCCGTATCTGATGGCAGTAAGGCTGTCAGGAAGCAGGACATTTAAGATTATGTTCAAGCATATTCTGCCGAATATCGCAGGGCCGATCCTGGTCACAGCGGTTCTTGATATCGGAACGATGATGATGGAACTGGCAGGACTTTCCTTCCTTGGACTTGGCGTAAAACCGCCGATGGCAGAGTGGGGAAGTATGATCAATGATGGAAGAAGTATGCTTCAGATCTCGCCGTGGATGGCGCTTGCACCGGGACTGGCGATCTTTATTACAGTTATGATATTTAATCTTCTGGGCGATACGCTCAGGGATTTTATGGATCCAAAAGAAAGAGCTAAAAAGTAGAAAGGAAGTACAGATCATGAAGAAGAAACTGATCGCAGCAATTCTTACAGGAGCTATGCTTGCAGCAGGAATGACCACAAGTGTATGGGCAGACGGAGGAAAATCTTTTGTTTATGGAACGACAGGATACAGCGAAGAAATGGGTGATGCTGGGCTGAATCCACATGACAATTATTCCGGTTGGAGTGCAATACGTTATGGCGTTGGAGAGACTCTTTTTAAGTATAATGACAACATGGAAGTGGAGCCGTGGCTGGCAACAGATTATGAGTTTGTGGATGATACAACCGTAAAGATCACACTTCGTGATGGGGTAAAATTCTCCAGTGGACGCACCATGGATGCAGAAGCTGTCAAGGAATGCCTGGAAGATCTGATCACAGTTCATGACCGTGCTCCTTATGATCTGAAGATCGATCATATTGATGCGGATGGACTGACACTCACCATTTATACTACAGAACCATGCCCGGCGATCATTAACTATCTTGGCGATCCATATGGTGCGATCATTGATATGGAATACGGAATCCAGGGTGAAGGCGGCTCTGCAAATGTAGCCGGAACAGGCCCATATGTTGCGACAAATGTAACACCAACTCAGATTGATCTTGTTAAAAATGAAGACTACTGGGGCGGTGATGTCAAGGTTGATAATATCACAGTAAAATCATTTGCGGACGGAAGCGCGCTGACTGCAGCACTGCAGACAGGGGACATTCAGGGTACTTATGGACTGCAGTATGATAACTATCCGTTATTTGAAAATAATCCGGATTATACCATCAATTCCTGTGCGACCAGCCGCTGTTTCTTTGGACAGTTTAATATGGAATCAGAGCTTATGCAGGATCAGAATATCCGCAAGGCTGTTGAGATGGGAATCGATAAAGAAGGCTTCTGTTCTGTGATCATGCAGGGCCGTGGAGTTCCGGCCAAGGCAGCATTCCCGAGCAGCTTTTCTTATGGAAATGATGCAGTAGAAACTGTTTCTTATGATCCGGAGGGAGCAAAAAAACTTCTTGAAGAATCCGGCTGGACAGATACAGATGGTGACGGATATGTGAATAAGGATGGTCAGAAACTGAGCATCAACTGGCTGACTTATCCGACTCGTCTGGAGCAGCCAAAGCTTGCAGAATATGCACAGTCTACACTGAAAGATATCGGTATTGATGTGCAGGTAAATAACACGTCTGACCACAGAACTTTTGCAGAAAACGGAGATTTTGATGTATATGTAAGCTCCACAACAACTGCACCGACCGGTGATCCGGAGTACTTCTTTACCAGTACTGTAGTAGGCTCCAAGAACTATGGAAAATACCAGAATGATGAGGTTACCAAGCTGACAGATAAGCTTCACCAGACCTTTGATAAGGACGAAAGAGGCAAGCTTGCAGTAGAGCTTCAGCAGGATATTTTAGATGATGATGCATTCTTCTTTGTATCTCATCTGAACATGGGAATCGTGACAAAATCCAATGTTAAAGGAATGTCAGCACATCCATGTGATTATTATGAGATCACTGCAGATCTGGATGTAGAGTAAATGCTGTTGCTGTTTACAGCAATTAAAGTCTGAGGAGAATGATTGATTATGAGTTCATTGCTTCGTGTAGAGCATGTGACAATTTCTTATAATGGAAAACCAGTAGTACAGGATGTAAGTTTTGAATTGAAGCAGGGTGAGATTCTGGGAATTGTAGGCGAGTCCGGCAGTGGAAAAAGTACGATCATCAAGGCAATTATGGGGCTTCTGGGGGAAGAAGGTCTGGTTACACAGGGAGATATCTGGTATAAGGGTGAAAATCTTACAGATATGAGTGTTAAAAAACTTCGTAAATACCTTGGAAAAGAGATCGGAATGGTGTTTCAGGACTGCAAATCTGCGCTGTGTCCGGTACGAAAGATCGGGGTTCAGATACATGAGGCGGTGTCAGAGCATGAAAAAGCAAGCAGACATGAGGTCAGAAATCGTGCCGGTGAGATTATGAAAAAGATTGGGCTTAATGACGTGGATCGGGTGCTGGACAGCTATCCGTTTGAACTCTCTGGTGGAATGAATCAGAGAGTGGGAATCTGTACAGCCATGATCATGCGGCCTAAGCTTTTGCTGGCAGATGAACCGACGAGTGCGCTTGATGTAACGGTGCAGAAACAGGTAGTGGAAGAGCTTTTGTTTATGCGGGAAGAATACAACACAGCGATGGTCCTTGTAACCCACAATATCGGTGTGGTGAGGATGATGGCAGACAGGATTCTGGTGCTTCAGAACGGGCATGTCAGAGAGTATGGAGAGACGGAAAACGTTCTGGAAAATCCGCAGGATCCGTATACAAAGAAGCTAATGGGATCTGTGCTGAGACTGAAAAAATCAGGGATGTGAGTACGTCAAAAATGTTATGAAGTGTGTATTCTGAAGAGGAAAGTTTGATATGTCAGAAATTGTTTTACGGGCAGAGAATCTGAAAAAAGTTTTTGTATCGGGGAAAAAAGAGTTTACAGCTGTGGATGATGTGAGTTTTGAACTGGAGCGGGGTGAGTGCCTCGGGATTGTAGGTGAATCCGGTTCCGGAAAGAGCACGATCGCGCAGATGATCACGCATCTGGAGCCTGCCACAGAGGGACGGATTTTTCTTAAAGGACAGGATATTACGCATACCAGGGGGAAGGCGCTGCGTGATATTTACCAGGATATCCAGATGGTCTTTCAGATGCCGATGGAATCTTTTGATCCGCGATGTACGCTAGGAGACGGAATTGGGGAAAGTCTTCGGAATATGGGGATAAGTCGTGACGAAACACGCAAACGCGTGGAAAAGCTTCTTGAAAAATGTGGAATGAATAAGGAATATGCAGACCGTTATCCACATCAGGTCAGCGGTGGTCAGTGCCAGAGAGCTGCAATCGCAAGGGCGCTGGCAGTCGGACCTGAGATACTGATCTGTGATGAAGCCACGAGCGCTCTTGATGTGACGGTGCAGAAGCAGATATTGGAGCTCCTGAAAGAATTAAAGGAGAAGGAAGAACTGTCGTTTCTTTTTATCTGCCATGATCTTGCACTGGTGCAGGAATTTTGCGACAAAGTCCTGGTGCTTTATCAGGGGAAGGTTGTAGAATATGGGACTCCGGATGAAATCATCAATCATCCGAAGATGGATTATACAAAGAAACTGGTCGAGTCAGTTTTATAGAGTAATTACTAAAAAAAGTACTTCCCGCGGATTTGGAAGTACTTTTTTTATGGGTTGAATTGAATGTGCATCAATATGTGGAGGTCATGCACTTTATTTGGGAGATAACACAGTTCTTTGTGTTGTTTATATTTTAACAAAACAGGTGGTAAAAACAAGCCTCCCAGGGGGATGCCGAGCCATGAAAAAAAACATATGAACCATGCAGTACAGGAATGGATTGCAATGTTTCAAATTGCTGTGGACGGTAATAAAAAGAGGATAAAAGAGAATAAGTGGAAGGAAATCTTTGATCAGGCAGGACTTTTTATGTTTTTCATGGTATAATGAGAACACATTACGAATTACTGGCGTGGTAATTCAACCCCGTGTTGTAAGAATTGATTGCGCATATTTTGAATTATAAGGTGAACGGAATGGCTTGTATATGTGAGAAAAGGTGGGCTTTCAATACGAAAACACGGTACAAAACATAAAAGATTCAGAGGGAGAAAATTTATGAAGACAACATTACTTATCATGGCTGCCGGAATCGGTTCTCGATTTGGCGGTGGAATCAAACAGCTGGAACCTGTGGATGCGCAGAATCATATTATTATGGATTATTCAATTCATGATGCGATCGAGGCAGGATTTAATAAGGTTGTATTTATTATTCGTAAAGACATCGAAAAAGAATTTAAAGAAGTCATTGGCGATCGAATTGCCTCTATATGTAAAGCACATGGAGTAACAGTAGACTACGCATTTCAGGATATTAATGATATTCCGGGTACTCTGCCGGAAGGTCGTACGAAACCATGGGGAACAGGACAGGCTGTGCTGGCAGCAAAATCGGTACTGACCACACCATTTATTGTAATCAATGCAGACGACTATTATGGAAAAGAAGGATTCCGCGCAGTCCATGAATACCTTGTAAATGGCGGAAACTCCTGTATGGCTGGCTTTGTTCTGAAAAACACACTGTCAGACAATGGTGGTGTGACTCGTGGTATCTGTAAGATGGATGCAGAGAACAATCTGACAGAAGTTGTAGAAACCAAAAACATTGTGAAGACAGCAGAGGGAGCGGAGACAGAAGGTACAGTTCTGGATATAGAGTCTCTTGTATCTATGAATATGTGGGGACTGACACCGCAATTTCTGAAAACGCTGGAAGACGGATTTGCAGAATTCTTTGAAAAAGAAGTTCCGGAGAATCCATTGAAATCAGAATATCTGATTCCGACATTTATCGGAGAACTGCTGGCAAAAGATGAAATGTCCGTAAAAGTACTCAGAACCAATGATACATGGTATGGCATGACATACAAAGAAGATGTTGCAGCAGTAAAGGAAAGCTTCAGAGAAATGCTTGAGAATGGTGTCTACAAAGAAGATTTATTCTCCGATTTGTAAATCTGTGAGCTGTATTTTGTCCAGATTATTTGCAGAGATAAATAATTAGCAGCAGAGATTATGCCAGGGAGCATGTGGTTTATGCTTCCTGGCATTTATTATTTTTTCTACTTGACAAGTGCTTTTTTTGGAGATATACTTTGATAATCAAAATATTCTAAAACCAAAACAAATCAGGAATATGAGGAAATAAGCATTATGAATAAAGAACAGACCATAACCGGTGTCATCCGGGGAACGGGAGCCTGTGTTCCAAAGAGAATTCTGGATAATCATGAAATTGCCGGTTTTGTAGATACGAGTGATGAATGGATCCGGGAACGGACTGGTGTGGAGCGGCGACATATTGCAGAAGAGGAAACAACCGTTTCTATGGCGGTCGAGGCCGGGCGCCAGGCAATTGAAGAAGCCGGGATCTCACCGGAAGAAATTGACATGATCCTGGTAGCAACCGGTTCTGCCGACAGAGTATTTCCATGTACAGCCTGTCAGGTACAGGAAGCGCTTGGAGCTGCCGGAGCAGTTGGATTTGATCTCAATGCCGCATGTAGCGGATTTCTTTTTGCCTACAATACCGCGCAGGCTTACATAACATCCGGAATCTACCGGACGATCCTGGTCATTGGAAGTGAGAGTCTTTCACGTATCGTTGACTGGACTGACCGCGGAACATGCATCTTGTTTGGTGATGGAGCCGGAGCGGTTCTCCTTCAGGCGAAGGAAGGAAAAAGCTACCAGCCAGTCTCTCATTCGGATGGACGAGGCGGACCGGCACTGACCGGACCAGGAGTACATGGAAGAGTCCGCAGTATTGACCGGGATCAGGGAGAAACAAAAACAGAATACATTACGATGAATGGCAAGGATGTCTTTCAGTTTGCAGTCCGCAAGGTTCCGCAGGTGATACAGGAAGTCATCGAGTTAAACACTCTTTCTCTTGAAGACGTCGACTGGTTTGTTCTTCATCAGGCAAATGCAAGGATTGTAGATGCAGTTGCAAGACGACTACATCTGGAAATTGATAAATTTCCAATGAATCTTCAGGAGTATGGAAACACTTCTTCAGCCAGCATCCCAATTTTACTGAATGAGCTGAATAAAAAAGGCATTCTGAAAAAAGGACAGAGACTGGTTCTGGCAGGATTTGGAGCAGGACTATCCTGGGGAGCAAGTGTGTTAGACTGGGATCTGGAAAGATAAAAAGTAAAGAAGGAACGGGATTTGAAAATGCAAACAAGTTCTGTGACTTAACTATAAATTTAAATCAAAATTTAACAGAAAAAGGAGAAAACAAAAATGTTAGAAAGAATTATTGAACTTACAGCAGAAAACTTAGGAGCAGACGCAGCAGCAATCACAGCAGAGACATCTTTTAAAGATGATCTTCATGCAGATTCCCTGGATCTTTTTGAACTTGCAATGGCATTCGAGGAAGAATTTTCTGTAGAGATCCCAAGCGAGGATCTTGAGCAGATCACAACAGTTGCAGATGTAATGAACTATCTGACAGAGCATCAGGCATAAAACTAAAACAGAAAGGTTTTGGGTCGGCTGTTCTGATATAACAGTGACCTATGACGATCGAGGAGATTTGATTTATGAAGACAGAAATCACAGAACTATTAGGAATTGAGTATCCGGTGATCCAGGGCGGTATGGCATGGGTTGCAGATCATCATCTGGCAGCAGCCGTATCCAATGCAGGAGGCCTTGGACTGATTGCAGCAGGCGGCGCACCGGCAGAGTGGGTAAGAGAACAGATCCGTGAGGCAAAGAAGCTGACGGATAAACCGTTTGGTGTAAACATCATGCTGATGAATCCGGAAGCAGATAAGATTGCAAAGGTAATCCTGGAAGAGGACATCAAGGTGGTGACTACAGGTGCCGGAAGCCCGGAAAAATACATGGCAGACTGGAAGGCAGCCGGAGTTAAGGTCATTCCGGTCATTGCATCAGTAGCACTTGCAAAACGTATGGAGCGCTGCGGTGCAGATGCAGTCGTTGCCGAAGGTACAGAGGCCGGAGGACATATCGGAGAGCTTACCACAATGGTACTGGTTCCGCAGGTTGTTGATGCAGTGAATATTCCGGTGATCGCAGCAGGCGGTATTGCAGACGGAAGAGGAATGGCAGCGGCATTTATGTTGGGCGCCAAAGGAATCCAGATGGGAACAATTTTTGCAGCATCTAAGGAATCTGTGATCCATGAAAATTACAAGAACAGTATTCTTAAAGCAAAAGACATCGACAGCCGTGTAACAGGCAGAAGTACCGGACATCCGATCCGTGTTCTTCGCAATGATATGGCGCGCAAATATCTGGAAATGGAAAAAGAGGGTGCACCATTTGAAGAATTGGAAAAGATGACTCTTGGCAGTCTTAGAAGAGCAGTCCAGGATGGTGACGCTAAGAATGGCAGCCTGATGGCAGGACAGATCGCAGGTATGATCAAAGAAGAACGTTCCTGTGAGGATATTATCAGATCTACTGTTTCTGAAGCATGCAGACTGATGAATGGAGTAAGTGAAAATGAGTAAGATTGCTTTTATTTATCCGGGACAGGGTGCACAGGCAGTTGGAATGGGAAAAGACTTTTATGAAAAAAGTCCTTTATCCAGGACAGTATTTGATCAGGCATCTGAGACAGTGAGCCTTGACCTTAAGAAGCTTTGTTTTGAAGAAAATGATCTTCTGGACAAAACAGAATATACACAGGTTGCAATGGTGACCGCCTGTCTGGCAATGACAAGAGCGGTTGAATCCATGGGACTTCATGCAGACATGACAGCAGGTTTAAGCCTTGGCGAATACTGCGCGATCGCTGTTGCTGGCGGTATGTGTGATCTGGATGCGATCCGCACAGTGCGTTCCAGAGGGATTTTTATGGAGCATGCGGCACCGGAAGGAAGTGGCGCAATGTCTGCAGTGCTTGGAATGGATGCGGCGGTGATTGAGGATGTTTTAAATGGCAGAGAGGGCGTTTCTATTGCAAACTACAACTGTCCGGGACAGATCGTTATCACCGGTGAGGCAGCAGCGGTTGCTGAGGCAGGAACTGCACTGAAAGAAGCAGGAGCAAGAAGAGTACTTCCACTTAAGGTGAGCGGACCATTCCATTCACCGATGATGAGACCTGCAGGAGAAGAGCTGGCAAAGGTTTTTGCTGGAATCAGCATGAACCCTCTGAAAATTCCATATGTGGCGAACATTAACGCAGAAGTGATCACAGATTGTGGAAGAATCGAAGGACTTCTGGTGGATCAGGTCAGTGGATCTGTCCGCTGGCAGCAGAGTGTAGAGACCATGATCCGTGAAGGCGTGGACACCTTCGTTGAGATCGGACCGGGCAAAACCCTGACAGGTTTCCTTCGTAAGATCGATAAAAATGTAAAAGCTTATCACATCGGCAGCTGGGAAGAAGCAGTTCAGGTGTGTGAGGAATTGAAATAAAATTTGATAAGACCGGATAAAGGTACATCTGGTCACAGCAGATGCCGAGAGGAGAGAAATAAGTGGCAGAGCAGAATAAAAAGAAAGTTGCTGTTGTAACAGGTGCTTCCAGAGGAATCGGAAGAGCCATTGCCCTGGAGCTTGCTTCCAGAGGTGCAGCAGTTGTAATCAATTATAACGGTTCTGAGGAACGGGCACGGGAAGTGCAGAAAGAAATTGAGGAAAAAGGCGGCGAGGCTGAGATCAGACAGTGGAATGTTGCGGATTACAAGGCCTGCGAAAGTGCCGTAAAGGACATCGTAAAAACTCATGGAAGTATTGATATTCTGGTAAACAATGCCGGAATTACAAAAGACGGACTTCTGATGGGAATGTCCGAAGAAGATTTTAATCAGGTGATCGATGTCAACCTCAAGGGAACTTTCAACATGATGCGTTTTGTTTCCAGACAGATGCTCCGTCAGCGTTCAGGACGCATGATCAGCATGGCATCTGTTGTGGGGATCGCAGGAAATGCCGGACAGGCAAATTATGCGGCATCCAAAGCAGGGATTATTGGTATGACCAAAAGTGCGGCAAGAGAGCTTGCATCTCGAGGTATTACAGTTAATGCAGTTGCTCCGGGATTTATTGAGACAGAGATGACTGCAGTTTTATCAGAAGAAGTAAAAAAAGCATCTGCGGCACAGATTCCGCTGGGACATTTTGGCAGACCGGAGGACATTGCCAAAGCAGTAGCTTTTCTGGCATCTGACGATGCAGCATACATTACCGGACAGGTGATTCAGGTTGATGGAGGAATGGTCATATGAGTAAGAGAAGAGTAGTTGTAACCGGACTTGGCGCCGTTACTCCTATTGGAAATAACGTTGAGGATTTCTGGGCAGGAATCCGTGAAGGAAAAGTCGGCATCGGACCGATCACAAAATTCGACACGACAGATTATAAGGTAAAGATTGCTGCAGAGGTTAAGGATTTTAATGCAAAAGACCATATGGATCCGAGAGCCGCAAGACGTATGGATCCGTTCTGCCAGTATGCTGTGACAGCAGCAAAAGAAGCTTTTGAGGATGCTGGCCTTGATATGGAAAAAGAAGATTCTTTCCGTGTGGGTGTTATTGTTGGTTCCGGTATCGGAAGTCTTCCGCAGGTAGAAAACAACTATGAAAAGATCCTCACCAAAGGACCTGGAAAAGTAAATCCACTGATGGTTCCGATGATGATCTCCAACATGGCTGCAGGAAATATTTCTATTCAGCTGGGACTTCGCGGCAAATGTACAGATGTTGTGACAGCCTGTGCATCCGGAACACACAGCATCGGTGATGCATTCCGTGCAATTCAGTATGGTGACGCTGAGGTTATGCTTGCAGGTGGAACCGAAAGCTGCATCTGTCCGACAGGAGTAGCTGGCTTTACCGCACTTACCGCACTGACCAAGACCGAAGATGCTGCAAGAGCATCCATTCCTTTTGATAAAGAGAGAAGCGGTTTTGTTCTTGGCGAAGGTGCCGGAATCGTAGTTCTTGAGGAACTGGAGCATGCAAAGGCAAGAGGTGCAAGGATCTATGCCGAGCTGGTTGGTTATGGTGCAACAGCGGATGCTTTCCACATCACTTCTCCGGCAGAAGACGGAGCAGGTGCTGCCAGAGCAATGGAGCTTGCAATGGAAGAAGCAGGTGTTCAGCCGTCTGAGGTAGAATATATCAACGCGCATGGAACAAGCACACATCACAATGATCTGTTTGAGACCAGAGCAATTCACAAGGCATTTGGTGATGCGGCAAAAGACCTGGTTGTGAACTCAACAAAATCCATGATCGGACATCTTCTTGGTGCAGCCGGTGGAGTGGAATTTGTGACCTGCGTTAAATCTCTGGAAGAAGGATTTATCCATCAGACAGTTGGAACGACAGATCCGGACGAAGAGTGTGATCTGAACTATGCGATTGGTGCTCCGGTAGAAAAAGAGATTCATTATGCAATGAGCAATTCTCTTGGATTTGGCGGACACAACGCAACACTTCTTGTAAAGAAATATGAGGGTTGATAATTATGGAATTTGAAAATCTTCTTACATTAATAAAAACAGTATCAGATTCTGAACTGACAGATTTTGATTATGAAGAAAATGGTACCCGTATTCGACTGAAGAAGAAAAAAGAAACAGTAATAGTTTCAGGGAAATCTTCTGATGTACCGGTTATGGGACTTGATGAGATTCAGACAGTTGGGAATGCAGCTGTAGTGAACACAACGAATGCTCAGGCTGACAACAGTGAACCAGAGGGTATGATCGTAAAATCTCCTCTGGTAGGAACTTTTTATACAGCACCTGCAGAGGATGCGGCTCCGTTCGTGTCAGTTGGGGATCTGGTCAAAAAGGACCAGACACTTGCTATCGTTGAAGCAATGAAACTGATGAATGAGATCGAGAGTGAATTTGAAGGCAAGGTTGCAGAAATCTATGTAGAAAACGGACAGGCAGTAGAGTATGGACAGCCGTTATTCCGGATTGTATAAAAAGCGGTGGACAAGCCTGAAGATTGTGGACAATTTATGGTAACAGAGAAATTCCTGTGGATAACATGGAATTGTCAGTTATAAATGGGAGTATGATTATGAACAGATTAGGTGTAAAAGAAATTGAGCAGATTCTTCCTCACAGACATCCATTTCTTCTGGTGGATTATATTGAGGATTATGAGCCAGGTAAGTTTGCAGTCGGCTATAAATGTGTGACTTTCCGTGAGGATTTTTTTAAGGGACATTTCCCACAGGAACCGGTAATGCCGGGTGTTCTGATGGTGGAAGCTCTTGCGCAGACTGGTGCGGTGGCAATTTTAAGTCTGGAAGAAAATAAGGGTAAGATTGCATATTTCGGCGGAATCAAGAATTGTAGATTTCGTGGGAAAGTTGTTCCGGGAGATAAGCTTCGTCTGGAAACAACGATCATTAAATGCAAGGGACCGGTTGGCGTCGGACATGCTGTTGCAAGTGTTGACGGCAAAGTAGTAGTTGATGCAGAACTGACTTTTATGATTGGATAGGTGAAACACTATGATAAAAAAAGTGCTGATTGCGAATCGAGGGGAGATTGCGGTGCGGATTATCCGTGCATGCAGAGAAATGGGAATAGAGACAGTGGCTGTTTATTCAGAGGCAGACAGGGATGCTCTTCATACACAGCTTGCAGATGAGGCAGTCTGCATCGGACCGGCACCGTCATCCCAGAGCTATCTCAGCATGGAAAATATCATCAGTGCAACGATTGTTACAGGCGCCGATGCGATTCATCCGGGCTTTGGTTTTCTTTCTGAAAACAGTCGTTTTGCAGAACTTTGTGAGCAGTGCAACATTACATTTATCGGACCTCCATCCAGTGTAATTGCGAGTCTTGGAAATAAACAGGCAGCCAAAAATACAATGGCAAATGCCGGTGTTCCGATCATTCCAGGCGGCAAAAATCCAATCTACACAGTAGAAGAAGGAATGAAAGAAGCAGAAACAATTGGTTATCCAGTTATCATTAAGGCTGCTCTTGGCGGAGGCGGTAAAGGCATGCGCGTTGCAGATACTCCGGAAGATTTTGAAGAAAGTTTCCGTACTGCTCAGAAGGAAACGCAGATGGCATTTGGAGATTCTACGATGTATGTGGAGCATTTTGTGCGTCATCCGAGACACATTGAGTTCCAGATTATGGCAGATAAATTTGGAAATGTTATTCATTTAGGTGAACGTGACTGTTCTATCCAGCGAAATCATCAGAAGATGATAGAGGAATCTCCATGTGAAGTGATTTCTGATGAACTTCGTGAAAAAATGGGAGAAGCTGCGGTCAGAGCAGCAAAGGCAGCAGGATATGAAAATGCCGGAACGATAGAGTTCCTTCTTGATAAAGAAGGCAGATTTTATTTTATGGAAATGAATACTCGAATCCAGGTTGAGCATCCGGTGACAGAATGGGTAACAGGTGTAGATCTTGTCAAAGAACAGATCCGTATTGCATCCGGGCTTCCGCTTTCCTGCAAACAGGAAGAGATTCATCTGACAGGTCATGCGATCGAATGCAGGATCAATGCAGAAAATCCGGCTAAAGGCTTCCGGCCTTCACCGGGAACAATTACGGATATGTATTTTCCGGGAGGAAAAGGAATTCGTATTGATTCTGCTGTGTATAGTGGCTATACGATTCCACCGTATTACGATTCAATGATTGCTAAAGTGATCGTGTGGGCGAAAAATCGTACAGAGGCGATCCGCAAGATGCAGAGTGCCCTTGGTGAGGTGATCATTGAGGGAATTGACACCAATGTGGATTATCAGTATGAGATTCTGGAGCATCCTGATTTCCAGTCCGGAAATACAGATGTGGAATTTATTGAACGCATGGAAGCAGATACGAAGTCAACGTATAGAAACTGATATCAGATGTGAGATGACCCATCTCAGTAGGTGGCGAGCAAAAAATCAGTATCAGTGGTGGGTGTCAATCTTGAATCAGAGAAGAGAGTGGGTTAAAAATAACAGGCAGGTGTCCGAGAATTTGGATACGTACAGTATTGGTATTGACAGGAGTTAGTGATCATGAAGTTGGATAACATGTTCAAAAAGACAAGGATTATTTCCAGAATACAGAGTCATAATACGGCTCGTGCTTCCAGACCGGAAGTCCCGGAAGGACTTTTGCGTAAATGCAATAAGTGTGGGGCTGCTATTATTACAGAAGATGTAAAACAGGGATATTATATCTGTCCGAAATGTGGAGGATACTTCCGCGTGCATGCATACCGCAGAATCCAGATGGTGATTGACGAAGGAAGCTTTGAAGAATGGGATCATGAGTTGGTTGGCGGAAATCCTGTTAATTACAAAGGCTATCCGGAAAAAGTACAGGCACTTCAGGAAAAAACAGGGCTCAAAGAAGCAGTAGTCACCGGAAAAGGAAAAATCAATGGAAGAGATACTGTAATTGCAGTCTGCGACGGAAGATTTCTGATGGCGAGCATGGGCTGGGCTGTTGGCGAAAAAATCACCAGAGCGGTAGAGCGCGCGACAGAGGAGAAGCTTCCAGTGATTATTTTTGCCTGTTCAGGCGGAGCCAGAATGCAGGAGGGAATCACTTCTCTGATGCAGATGGCCAAAACTTCTGCGGCACTGGAACGTCACAGCAAAGCAGGGCTTCTGTACGTATCCGTGCTGACCGAACCTACGACCGGAGGTGTGACGGCAAGTTTTGCAATGCTTGGAGATATTATTTTGGCAGAGCCTGGTGCACTGATCGGTTTTGCCGGTCCGCGTGTTATCGAGCAGACGATTCGCCAGAAGCTTCCAAAAGGATTTCAGAGAGCGGAATTTTTAGTAGAACATGGTTTTGTGGATGACATCGTAAGACGAGAAGAACTTAAAGAAAAGCTTGGAAGAATTCTGGAAATGCATGAAGATACAGGTGCTGAGAGTCAGACCGAAAAAATTGGCAGAGACGACAAGGGAGACTTTGAATCAACAGATAGCATCATATCTGTAAATAAGAACCAAGCAAGTCAGGATGAGACTACGATAGAAAACAATGATGACCACATCGGTATCAATCCATATCTCACAGCATGGGATCGTGTCCAGATTTCTCGTAAGATTGATCGTCCGTCTGGCAGTGATTATATAGAAGCACTTTTTACGGATTTTATGGAATTCCATGGAGATCGCAACTACGGTGATGATAAGGCAATCATTGGCGGAATTGCAAAATTTCATGGCAGACCTGTCACCGTTATCGTACAGGAAAAAGGAACCAACACAAAGGAAAATATCGAGCATAACTTTGGAATGCCGATGCCGGAGGGTTACCGCAAGGCTCTTCGTCTTATGAAGCAGGCGGAGAAGTTCCATCGTCCGGTAATTTGTTTTGTCGATACTCCGGGAGCTTTCTGTGGTATCGAAGCAGAAGAGAGAGGACAGGGTGAAGCAATTGCTCGTAATCTCTGGGAACTTGCAGGGCTTAAGACACCGGTTCTGTCTATTGTAACAGGAGAAGGCGGTAGTGGCGGAGCGCTTGCGCTTGCCGCAGGGGATCAGGTCTGGATGCTTGAGAACTCAGTATACTCGATTCTTTCTCCGGAGGGATTTGCAAGTATTCTCTGGAAGGACAGTGCCAGGGCGAAGGAGGCTGCGGGGGTTATGCAGCTGACTGCGGCGGATCTGTATGATAAGGAAATCATTGAGCAGGTGATTCCGGAACCGGAGAATCTGACAGTGGAGAGTCTGTGGCAGGTGGCAGAACGCCTGAACGACAAGATCTGCGAATTCCTTAAGCAGTATACAAACCTTTCCGAAGATGAACTCCTGGAACGCAGATATACACGCTTCCGTAAGTTCTAGATAACTCTGTCTGTGTATGAAATATCACGCAAGATATTTGATTAAGTATTTATGTGATATCTATACATACGACATAATAAGCCCCATATCCAGGATATAAAACACCGCTGCGTCTGCTACTCGATGCATGCGCTTATTATCCACCAGTCGCCCAAACTCGCTTCGCTCAGACAGTGGGCTTGGTGGTGGAAGCTAAGCCTGCATCTCATCACGCAGTACTCACGAGTGTTTTTAATCTGGATATGGGGCTTATTCTGTCTGTGTATGAAATATCAGACAAGATACTGTAAATATATAATCAATATCTATTCTATTAGCTTCACTTGAATTTATTTTCATTATACTTATTCTCATTTCTAGAAATCTAATCTACATTAGAAATAATCTTAAAAGCAGATTAAAAATTGTGTTGAATAAATGACTACATCCGCGAATCTTCCCAAAGCAGATTAAAAATTGCGCTGAATAAGTGACTGCATCTGCGATTATGCCCAAAGTAGATCATATCAGATGTGAGATGACTCCCACCTCTGTAGGTTGCGAGCAATAAATCAGTATCAGTAGTGGGAGTCAATCCCCCATCTGATATAGCCTCCGGCAGGATTGCAGAGATGCGCAGAAGAAGTATGTCATGCATTGCATGACGCGCATCTCGCAGCAAGAATGCCGAGGCATTCTTGAATTTGTGCCAAATAAATGACTACATCCGCGGATCCCCACAAATGCAGATTATTTTCACACGCCACAAGTTGCTGTCGCGGATACATCGCCCACGCGACGTACTTCTTCGCTCAGTGCGTTTGGGGTCGGTAAACAGGCAGGGGCTTCTTTTCCTCGACTGTATATCGATAATACACAAGATACTGTAAACATATAGGCGCAGCAGACACTTACAGAGCGCTTTTAGGTACTGATGAAATCCACTGCCTACGAAGTCTCATTCTCGAGACTATTGTTGAGAGAATGCGTAGACGTAGTTGGCAGTTAGTTCAGCAGACCGTTGCTCTGGTCTGCCAGCCATATGTTTATCAGTATCTGTACGTATATCGACATTATAATATATTTGAAGCCCCTGCCGTAACTACCCCCACAACCCACCCCTTCTTTTCACCACTTCCCCAATTTTGTCTATGTTAAATCTCCTCCAACAGCACTATAATATATAGTAAAAATAAGAAACGGAGGAATTCGAATGAAGGAAGTAAAAACACCCAAAAAGCCCTTGCTCTTTTATTATGGAATGGTACTTCTGGTCATAATCATCTTTAATGTGCTTATCACTCCGATGCTCACAAAAACGATGGTTAAAGAAGTCGATTATGGAACCTTTATGACCAAGATCGAGGATAAAAAGATCGACGATGTCCAGGTAGAAGACAACCAGATCCTTTTTACAGACAAGGATGACAAAACCACAATCTACAAAACCGGCGTGATGGAAGATCCGACTTTGACAGAGCGCCTTTATAAGGCCGGGGCAAAATTTTCCAAGGAGATCGACCAGCAGATGTCGCCGGTTGCAAACTTTTTGCTCACAGGCGTGCTCCCTCTGATTATCTTTATCGCACTGGGACAGTACCTGAGCCGCAAGATGATGAATCAGATGGGCGGAAAGAATTCCATGGCATTTGGAATGGGAAAGAGCAATGCAAAAGTTTACGTTCCATCAACGGAGGGAATTCGTTTCAGTGATGTAGCCGGTGAAGAAGAGGCAAAAGAAAACCTCCAGGAGATTGTAGATTATCTGCACAATCCTGAAAAATATACAAAAGTCGGTGCGTCCATGCCGAAGGGAGTTCTTCTTGTAGGTCCTCCAGGTACTGGTAAAACTATGCTTGCAAAGGCTGTGGCAGGAGAAGCAAATGTACCATTCTTCTCCATGTCAGGTTCTGAATTCGTGGAAATGTTTGTCGGTATGGGAGCTTCCAAAGTTCGTGACCTTTTCAAACAGGCGAAGGAAAAAGCTCCGTGTATTGTATTTATCGATGAGATTGATGCCATTGGTAAAAAGCGTGACGGCCAGATGGCAGGCGGAAATGATGAACGTGAGCAGACACTGAACCAGCTGCTTACAGAGATGGATGGTTTTGAAGGAAATAATGGTGTTATCATTCTGGCGGCAACCAACCGTCCGGAATCTCTTGACCCGGCTCTGACCCGTCCGGGACGTTTTGACCGTCGTGTACCGGTTGAACTTCCGGATCTTGAAGGCCGTGAGGCAATTCTTAAAGTCCACGCAAAGAAAGTTCCACTTTCAGATGATGTGGATTTCCATACGATTGCAAGGATGGCATCCGGTGCATCCGGTGCAGAGCTTGCCAATATCATAAATGAGGCAGCACTTCGTGCAGTCCGTGACAATCGTGAAGTAGTAACGGAGGCGGACCTGGAAGAAAGTATTGAAGTTGTTATTGCCGGATATCAGAAGAAAAATGCAGTACTTTCTGATCAGGAAAAGAAGGTTGTGGCTTATCATGAGATTGGTCATGCTCTTGTGGCGGCAATGCAGACACATTCTGCACCGGTCCAGAAGATCACGATCATCCCAAGAACTTCAGGTGCACTTGGCTATACCATGCAGGTAGAGCAGGGAGATAAATATCTTCTGACCAAAAAAGAACTGGAGAATAAGATCGCAACCTTTACCGGCGGTCGTGCCGCAGAGGAAGTTGTTTTTGGTGAAGTAACAACAGGAGCTTCCAATGATATCGAGCAGGCTACCAAGATTGCACGTGCGATGATCACCCGTTACGGTATGAGCGAGGATTTTGATATGGTTGCAATGGAAATTGTGACAAATCAGTATCTGGGCGGGGATGCTTCTCTGGCATGTTCGGCAGATACCCAGAACGAGATTGACCGCAAAGTAGTTGAACTTGTCAAAAGAGAACATGAGAAAGCAAAAAAAATCCTTCTGGATAACCGTGAAAAACTGGATGCACTGGCAAACTATCTTTATGAGAAAGAGACGATCACCGGTGACGAGTTCATGAAAATCCTGAAAGATGAAAAAAATGAGACACTTACGGAAACAAGATCTGAGACAGAAACTGAAATAAAACCGGAGATAAAGGAGGCGGATGCAAATGAACAGAAAGTCTGAAATTGGCTGGTTTGAACTGGTCATGGGAATAATCCTGATCATTCTTGGAGTTGTGATCATGCGTCAGCCGATCGGTGTGATCAACTGGATTGTTATTTTGTGTGGTATTCTTGCAATTTTCACAGGAATTGCGGATATTGTACTTTATGTAAAAGTGGAACACTTTACCGGGTTTGGTCCGATTATATCTTTGGTGACCGGAATCCTGACGGTGATGGCAGGCTTTATGTTGATCGCTCATCCGGGAGCAGGAACCTGGGCACTTGCAATGATTCTTCCGATATGGATCATTGCACACTGTATTTCCAGACTTTCTCATCTGCAGTATATGAAGATGCATTTTGGAAGTACCTATTATAATATTTCACTGGTTCTGAATATTTTGGGACTGGCAGTCGGAATCCTTCTGATATTCCGACCGATGATTACGATCTTTTCTATGGGAGTGCTGATCGGCGCTTATCTGATTCTTGAGGGAGTGGAATGCATCCTGAATGGAATCGATGGCAGACATTATTACAGATAATATAATACACATAATCTTCACGGATTATTTAAAGTAGAATTAAAGTTCCACCTTTATAGTATGTATATCGAAACGAAAACAAAGTATTTCAAAAAGATATATGTACTATGAAAGGTGGAATTTTTTTATGAAGAAAAAATATGTAGCAGTAATGCTTGGATTAATGTTAAGTATGTCAACCGCAAGTGTCTATGCAGCTGAGAGTACCGCTGAGACAGCAGCTGAGAGTACCGCAGACAGCAAATCAGATGATTCGGAAAGTACTTCAGTGGATGACAAGAATGCCCCACAGGGCGAGAAACCAGATGGCGAACCGCCGGAAAAGCCGGATGGAGATAACGGAGAAGCTCCGTCAGGCGAAAAGCCGGATGGAAATAACGGGGAAGCCCCGTCAGGTGAAAAGCCAGATGGAGAACCACCGCAGGGAGATGGAAAGGGAGGACCTGGAGGACAGTCTCAGGGCGTGGAAAACTATGATGCAGTAAATGATTATACAGAAGACACGACCGTAGACGGAGAGACATTGAGTTCCACAGGAACTGACGAAAATGTGGCTCATATTTCGGATGGGGCAAAGGTTTCTATCAAAAATTCAACGATTACAAGAGAATCCTCTGACAGTCAGGGCGGCGATAACTCCAGCTTCTATGGTGTTGGGGCAGCAATCCTTGCGACAGACGGAGAGGCTTATGTAAGTAATTCTACGATTGATACGGACTCCAAAGGAGCAGCCGGACTGTTTGCTTATGGTGATGGAACAGTCTATGCAGCAAATGATACGATTACGACCAAACAGGATACATCAGGTGGTATTCATGCAGCAGGTGGAGGAAAGCTTTATGCATGGGATATGACAGTTGAGACGAATGGAGAATCTTCGGCGGCCATCAGAAGTGACAGAGGCGGCGGAACAATGGTAGTAAATGGCGGAACCTATACTTCTAATGGAGTTGGTTCTCCGGCAATTTACAGTACAGCAGATATTTCAGTGAACAATGCAACGCTGACAGCAAATGGTTCAGAAGCAATCTGTATTGAAGGTCTGAACTCGATTCATCTTTTTGATTCAGATCTCACAGGAAATATGAGTGATGATGAACAGAATGACTGTACCTGGAATGTAATTCTTTATCAGAGTATGTCAGGAGATTCTGAAGTTGGAAACAGCACTTTTGAAATGGATGGCGGCACTCTGACAGCAAAGAATGGAGGTATGTTCTACACAACCAATACGGAATCTACAATTACACTCTCCGATGTAAATATCACGTATGCAGATGACAATGATTTCTTCCTGAAATGTACAGGAAACAGTAACCAGCGTGGTTGGGGTGAAAGTGGAAAAAATGGAGCGGATTGTCTGTTTACTGCAACACAGCAGGAGATGCAGGGAGATGTGGTATGGGACAGTATCAGCCAGCTTGATTTCTATATGACCGATGGCAGTACACTTACCGGTGTGGTAACAGATGATGAGAGTAATGCCGGTGAAGGTGGAGACGGATACTGTAATCTGTATATCGGTGATGGATGCACATGGACTGTAACAGGTGACAGTACGCTGACAAGTCTCTCCAACAGCGGAACGATCGTTGATGCGGATGGAAATACAGTAACTATAAAAGGAGCAGACGGAACAGTTTACGTGGAAGGCGAAAGCAGTTATACTGTAACTGTAGATTCTTATTCAGATAACGCAGATCTTTCCGGTGCTTCTTCTACAACACAGTGGACAGATTATGAGGTGGAAAAACCGGAAGAACTTGCATGATAAAAGAGGAGCAGGCGTATGAGACTTTTACTTGCAGAAGACGAAAAAGAGCTGTCAGATGCTCTGGTGGTTATTCTCAAACATAATAATTATTCCGTAGATGCTGTTTATAATGGTGAGGATGCACTGTCATATCTGGAAGCAGATAACTATGACGGAGCAATCCTGGATATTATGATGCCGAAGATGGATGGAATTACCGTGTTAAAAAATATCCGTAAACAGGGAAATGATGTCCCGGTACTGATTCTGACTGCCAGGTCAGAGGTGGATGATCGTGTGCTTGGACTGGACAGTGGTGCAGATGATTATCTGAGTAAACCATTTGCGGCGAAAGAACTTCTGGCAAGAATACGTTCTGTGACAAGGAGACGGACAGAAGCGGTGAGCTCTGTACTGAACGTTGGTAATCTTTCGCTGGATTGTACAACTTTTGAACTGAAGTCCCCAACAGATGTGATACGTCTGCCGAACAAGGAATTTCAGATCATGGAACTTCTGGCAGCCAATCCGGGACAGGTGATTTCTACGGAACGCTTTATGGAAAAAATCTGGGGTTATGACAGTGAGGCAGACGTTGGAGTTGTATGGGTATATATTTCTTATCTGAGAAAGCGGCTGACTGGGCTTAAGGCAAATGTGAAAATTAAAGCAGCAAGAGGACAGGGATATTATCTGGAGATACAGCCATGATACGGGAACTGAGAAAAAAATTTATTCTGGTGGCGATGCTTTCCACATTAGTAGTGCTTGCAGCCATTATGAGTGTTGTCAATATCAGTAATTACAAAGAGCTGTTGGTCAGGGCAGATGAAATGACATCTCTTCTTGCTCAGAACGACGGGAAGTTCCCGGAAGGAACCGGGCAGAAACCGAATGAAGGAAATAAAAAAACGGAACCGCCGGAAAAACCAGAGGAGAAAGCACATTTTTCAGCAGAAACACCGTTTGAGACGCGATATTTTACTGTGACAGAAGATTCAGATGGTGAAATTACAGACTGTGATCTGGACAGAATTGCAGCAGTTGATGAAAGTACAGCAGAAGAATATGCAGAAGAAATCAGCAAGAAAGCAGATACAACAGGTTTTGTCGGGATTTATCGTTACAGAGTTACGGATACAGATGACGAAGTGAAATACGTATTCCTTGACTGCAGGAGAGAACTTTCAAATTTCCGTACAGTACTTATTACGACGGTATCGGTTTCTGTTCTTGGACTTGCTGCGGTTTTTGTTCTTGTTGTTATTTTTTCGCGAATGGTTTTCCAGCCAGTCGAAGAAAGTATTCAGAAACAGAAGCGTTTTATCACAGATGCCAGTCATGAACTGAAAACACCACTGACGATCATAGATGCCAATACAGAAGTGATGGAAATGGAAAATGGGGAGTCTCAGTGGACAAAGAGTACCCGTAAACAGATTCAGCGTCTGTCAGGACTGGTGCAGCAGCTGGTAACCCTGAGTCGTCTGGATGAGGAAAAAGGACTTCAGAATCCTGCGGAATTTAATCTTTCAGAAGCAGTATCAGAAAGTGTAGAGTCATATGAAGCACTGGCACAGACGAAGGAAAAGAATCTGGAACTGGAGATTGAAAACAACATTTTTTATGTGGGAGATGAAAAATCCATTCGACAACTTTCGGGAATTCTGATGGATAATGCAGTGAAATATTCTTCTGATAAAGGAAATATCAAACTGACGCTGAAGCGGAAAGGAAGAAAGATTCTGCTGGAAGTTTATAATGATGCGGAGGAACTTCCAAAAGGAAAACTGGATGTGTTGTTTGAGAGGTTTTACCGTTTGGACAGTTCCAGAAACTCTGGTACTGGTGGTTCAGGAATCGGTTTGTCAGTTGCAAAGGCAATCGTTCTGACACATAAAGGAAAAATTACCGCAGAAAACAGAAATGGCAATGGACTGACTGTTACAGTGCTGTTATAAAATGAATTTATGAGCATATGAAGTAAAAAATACCCGACCAAACTGGTCGGGTATTTGATGTTAAAGAAAAAGTATGTATGATAAAGGCTTATTAAAGTACATCATCTCTGCGGATGTATCCAGGATGTCCTTCTTCAGCAACAATTTCATTGCCATGAATAACTTTAGCCCATTTATCCATAACCTGATTTTCGAGATGAGCATTCTCTCCAACAACGGTATGTGCCAGAATAACACTGTTCTTAATAACAGCACCAGGTTTGATGACGCAGCCACGTCCGATTACAGAATTCTCAACAGTTCCTTCGATCATGCAGCCATTGGAAATAACGGAATTCTTAACATCTGCACCTTCCAGATACTGGGTAGGGCAGGAATCATTGGTTCTTGTATAGATTGGCCATTCCGGATTAAACAGTGCATCTGCTGTCTTGAAGTCGATCAGTGAGATGTTTGCATTGTAGTAGCTGTTGAAATCTGTGATAGAAGCAAAGTAACCTCTGTGAGCAACTCCGCGGATATCAAGCTCACCTGCAAGACTGTTTACAATCTGTGGCAGAGTGTACATGGAAGAGATTTTTCTGGCTTTTTTGATCAGCTCAATGAAAAGCTCTTTTTTCATAATGTAGGTATCCATGAAGATGTTGCGTTTCTGAGCGCTTCCGCGGTTCTTTTCGATGGATTCAACACCTTTTTGTTTGTTCAGATTCAGAATATCGCAGTTGATAAATGCTTCTCTTGCGTTATCTACTGACTGATACAGAAGAGTGATATCTGCTCCGGATTCGATATGTGTATCAAGAAGCTCTTTGTAATCCTGTGCATATACCATGTAAGATGGTGCGATGATTACATATGGTTCATGCATACGCTCGATGAATTCGATGTTTTCATGGAAAGCAGCGATATCTGTGTTGTATACGTCGTTTTCAGAACTGTTCTGAGCGAACATAAGCTGAAGTTTGCCGCGTTTGGAGTTGATATTGTAATGGCGGCCGGTTCCAAGGTGCTCAGCCAGAGAACGCGGTTTGCTTTGTACATATACCTGGATGCGGTCGATTCCGCTGTTGCTCATATTTGAAATAGGAAAGTCGATGACACGATATCTTCCAAGGAAGGAGAATGCACCGATCGGACGGTACTGCTGCATTCCTTCTACTTTAATATGGGTTCCGGAAGATGTGACAATTCCAAATGCTCTTGCCATATTATTCTACCCCCTTTACACGTTTGGACACGAGTTCGATGTTTTCGCTGTCAGCACTGCCGACAACAGCACCCGGTCCGATCTTGACATTGTCAGCAACGAGTGCACGCTGTACAACTGCGCCGGCGGCTACTTCTACGCCTGGCATCAGTACACTGTCAATGATCTTAGCGCCTTCGCCCACTGTACATCCGGTAAACAGTACGGAATGGTTTACCTCACCTTCAACAACGCAGCCCTGAGTAATGAAGGCTTTGTTAATTTTTGCATTCGGTCCTATGTACTGAGGAAGAGCAGGAGTGTCTTCTGTGTAGATCTTCCATGTTGGATCATTCAGATTCAGTTCGTTTCTGGAATCGATAAGGTCCATGTTTGCCTCCCAGAGAGAGTCAATGGTTCCAACATCTTTCCAGTAGCCTTTGAATTTGTAAGCTGCAAGTGTCTTGTTGTCATTAAGAAGACACGGGATAACATCCTTACCAAAGTCATGGTGGGAATCAGGATTCTTCATATCTGCAAGAAGAATCTTGCGGAGAAGCTTCCAGTTGAAGATATAAATACCCATGGAAGCAAGATTGCTCTTCGGGTGTTCTGGTTTTTCTTCAAATTCAACAATACGTCCGTTGCCATCTGTGTTCATGATACCGAAACGGCTTGCTTCTTTCATCGGTACTTCGATGACTGCGATTGTTGCATCGGCATTCATTTCTTTGTGGTAATCCAGCATCTTGTCGTAATTCATTTTGTAAATGTGGTCACCGGAAAGAACCAGAAGATATTCCGGTGAATATTTATCAATAAAGTCAATATTCTGAGAAATCGCATCAGCGGTACCTCTGTAAACGTCAAGATCAGCATCTGCTTTTTCACGAGGTGGAAGAACAAAGACGCCGCTTTCTCTGGCATCAAGTCCCCAGCGTCCGCCAGCTGCTACATAACTATTCAGAAGAACGGATTCGTACTGAGTCAGTACACCGACAATGTCTACACCGCTGTTAGCGCAGTTGCTCAGCGGGAAATCAACGATGCGGTATTTTCCGCCATATGAAACTGCCGGCTTGGCTACTTTGTTGGTCAGTTCATGAAGACGGCTTCCACGTCCACCAGCCAGAATCATCGCTAACATGTTGTTTTGTTTCATAGTGAACCCTCACTTTCCTTTTAAATTGCTTGTATAATCTATTATACATTTTTTACAAAAATATTTCTACGTTTTTGAACAAAAAAATGCTTTTAATTAATAGTTTTTTTTTATGATTGTTAAGTCTGTATTAAAACAAACGAAAAAAATCGACAAAAATATCAAAAAGTGACAAAAACGACCAAAAACAAAACAGATACTGTATACAAGCCGGGAAAGGAAACGTCAATCACTGGACGAGGAGAATGATTTAAGTTATAATAATAAGGTTAAAGGACAAAATAAAAGTGAAATTAAACGGATGAGAGGGATAACAGTGAGCAGACGGGAAAAATATAAACGGACCATAGTCTTTTGCCTGGCAAGCCTTGTTGTAATTGCACAGACAGCTGTTTTTGCATATATCTGGTATGATTATTACAGAGAGCTTATTTTTGAACCATTCTGGAGAAAAGGTAACTGGGTTCTGATCGCAATTTATGGATTGATCAACGTGTTGTTCTCCAGGCTTTATGGTGGACTGAAGGTAGGATATCTGAAACGCATTGATGTATTTTATTCGCTTACACTGGCAACACTTTGTACGAATATTGTAACTTATTTCCAGATTACACTGATCAACCGATGGTTTCTGAAACCATGGCCGATGGTAGAGATGACACTGGTTCAGTTTGTGATCATTCTTATCTGGATATGGGGTTCCAGATTCATTTACTCCAGATTATATCAGGCAAGAAGACTGCTGGTGATTTATGGGGATCGTGATCCTGGTGATCTGATCCACAAAATGAATTCCAGACGTGACAAATATAATATCAGTGGAAAAGTACACATAAGAGTCGGAGAAAAAGAAATCTATCGAATGATGAAGGATTACGATGGAGTGATTATCTGGGATCTTCCGTCCAATATTCGAAACAGATATCTGAAGCATTGTTTTGCACATTCTATTCGATGTTATCTGAGTCCGAAGATTTCAGATGTTATTCTGATGGGAAGTGAAAGAATTCATTTATTTGATACACCTCTTCTGGTTTCAAAGAATATGGGACTTTCTATTGAACAACGGGCAGCGAAGAGATTGCTTGACATTGTCGTATCAGGAATTGGAATTGTTGTGGCGTCACCATTGATGCTGATCATTGCTCTTTGTGTAAAGCTTTATGACAGAGGCCCTGTATTTTATTTCCAGGACAGACTTACAGAAGGCGGGAAACCTTTCAAGATATGTAAATTCCGCAGTATGTGTGTAGATTCAGAAAAAAACGGAGCAAGACTGGCTGCCAAGCATGACAGCAGAATTACACCGGTAGGAATGGTTCTTCGAAACCTTCACCTTGACGAATTGCCGCAGTTATTTAATGTTTTTAAAGGGGATATGTCACTGGTCGGTCCAAGACCGGAAAGAAAAACACTTGTCAAAGAATACTGCAGGGAAATTCCGGAATTTTATTACAGACTTAAGGTCAAGGCCGGTCTCACGGGGTATGCACAGGTATATGGCAAATACAATACTACACCATATGATAAGCTGAAGCTTGATCTGTTTTATATTGAGAACTACTCATTTGGGCTTGATCTGAAGCTGCTTCTTATGACTGTAAAGATTTTCTTCCAGAAAGAGGTATCAGAAGGCGTAAATGATGATCAGACAAATGCACTGAAGGATTCAGTGGTAAAGGATCTGGTAACAGATGAACCTGAGATTCAGGATACGGAAGATGAATAAATTGATCTGATAAGATAAATGAAAAGCCTGCATCGCATTGATGCAGGCTTTTATATGTGCTGGAATCAGCTTTTTTCCATAAAATCAACATATTCTTTAAGAACTGGTTCCGGTTCTCCGATGCGGCGAATCTGTCCGTCATGCATCCACATGACAGTATCACAGAGCTCTTTAAGCGTATCGATACTGTGAGACACGATGACTACAGTACGTTCCTTATTGGAAATAAGACTTTTCATTTTTTCATAGCTTTTCTTTTTGAATTTCTGGTCACCGACACTTAATACCTCATCAATGAGCATGATGTCTGTTTCCAGAATTGCAGTAATAGAAAATGCCAGTTTGGAATACATACCACTGGAATAGGTTCTGACCGGCATGTCAATAAATTCTCCAAGCTCGGCAAAATCAATGATTTCCTGCTCTTTTTCCTTAACCTGATGTTCAGAGAAACCAAGAAGCATACCTGAAAGGGTGATGTTTTCTCTTCCCGTCATTTCACGCTGAAAACCAACACCGATAGACAGAAGAGAAATGCTGTGTCCTTTAAGATCAATGGTTCCGCTGTCAGGTGAAAAAATACCGGCAAGTGCATTCAAAGTAGTAGATTTACCGCTTCCGTTCTTGCCGATAATACCAAGAATTTCGCCCTCACGTACGTAAAAAGAAATTCCTTTTACAGCAACAAAACGGTCAGCCTTCTGGCGTCTGAAATGAAGCAGGTTCTTTTTTATAGAAGTTTTCTTCAGATTCTGGTAGCTGATGACCAGATCAGAAACTTCAATTGCATGTTTTTCTTCCATATTATTAAATCACCTTTACATAACTGTTTTCGTTCTTGTAAATTTTGCGAACACCCAGAATACTGATGATAAGACCAACGACAAACCACAGAAGCAATAATTTGCGATGTGGTGTTTTACCGTAGATCAGGCACTGACGCATGGATGTTAACAAAAATGCGATAGGATTTCCTTTTCCGATGTAACTGTTGATCGGTGCCGGGAGTTTATCCATGATATTCCAGAAAATACCGGTCAGATAAAAAAGAAAACGCAGAGCAATGTTAAGTACATTGGAAAGGTCTTCTACAAAGACACCATAGTGAAGCAGAAAACATCCGAAACCAAAAACAAGAATTGCCAGTGTCAGCAGGATCGGAACAGTGTAAAGAACATTCCATGTTATCGGTACACGCCAGAACGCAAGCATGGCAACAATGATGAGCAGTGAAATGAACATTTTGAAACCGTTAACGCCCATCCTGACAACAAGGAGAATAAATTTCGGTATATAAACTTTGGATACGATTGCCTTATTTGTCTTAATGACTTTAACACTCTGAATGAGAGTTTTGTTGAAGAAATCCCAGAGAGTGATACCGATAAAGATAAAGATTGCAAAATACTGTTCTCTTGATTTGAATACATATCCGAACATGAATACATAGATCAGCATGAAGCACAGGGGATCCAGTATCCACCAGAGCCAGTTCAGGTAGGAATTGGCTATTTCGGATTTCAGCTGGGCTTTAGAAGAGTAGATGGCATATTTCCAGTACTTCTTCATGTCATCCCTAAATCGTTTAAACATAAAATCCGCTCCTATATTTTCTTATTAAATTGTAGAACCCTCAGTAATCTGAGGGTTGTGATTGTGACTTTATTTATCATACACTACGAAATGAACGTTGACAAGAGAAATATTAGAGCAGAAAAAAGAAATATTTTGTCGGATATTAACAATTCTTTCCTTATATAAAGAAAACTCAAAAAAAATTGTGAGAAACACTGCGTTTTGCAGGAAAAAGCTTGACTTATACGGGGTGACTGTGCTAAACTAGACAAGCGACATGGAAGTTAGGTCTTTTTTTTATGCCTGAAAAAGGGAAAAAAGACTCACGCAAATGAAAACACTGGAGGTGGAAGTTGTGCGCGTTAAGATTACATTGGCATGTACGGAGTGCAAGCAGCGTAACTACAATATGACCAAGGAGAAAAAGAATCATCCTGAGCGTCTTGAAACAAAGAAATATTGTAAGTTCTGCCGTACCCATACTCTGCACAAGGAAACAAAATAATCACATAGAATTGTGAGGTTAGACTATGCAAGAGAAAGAAAAATCTGCTGGCAAAGGTCAGAAGAAAAATTGGTTTCAGGGACTTCAATCGGAATTCAAAAAGATTGTCTGGGTTGATAATAACACACTTGCAAAGCAGACCGTAGCAGTTACAATCATTACAGTTGTACTTGCTGTGATCATCAGTGTATTTGACTCAGCTATTCTGGAAGGAATAAATCTTTTAGTGAAATAAGGATAACGGTGATTGTATGTCAGAAGCAAAATGGTATGTTGTTCATACTTATTCAGGGTATGAAAACAAAGTAAAAGCCAACATTGAAAAAACAATCGAAAACAGACACCTGGAAGACCAGATTCTGGAGGTTCGCGTTCCGCTGCAGGACGTAGTGGAAATGCGTAACGGCGCTGCCAAGCAGGTCCAGAAGAAAATGTTTCCTGGGTATGTGCTTCTCAACATGGTCATGAATGATGATACCTGGTATGTTGTCCGCAACACCCGAGGCGTAACCGGATTCGTAGGACCGGGATCAAAACCTGTTCCGCTTACCGAAGAGGAAATGCTTCCGCTGGGAATCAAAGCAGACGATATTCAGGTGGATTTTGCAGAGGGTGACATGGTTGTTGTAACAGGCGGAGCCTGGAAAGACACAGCAGGTGTTATTACTGCGATCAGCACTCAGAAGCAGACGGTTACCATCAATGTTGAATTGTTTGGCCGCGAAACGCCGGTAGAAATAAGTTTCGCAGAAATTAAGAAAGCGTAACACATTCAAGTGGGAGGGAAGAACCCCCGCCAATACCACATAGGAGGTGCCGAAAAATGGCAAAAAAAGTAACAGGCTATATTAAATTACAGATTCCTGCTGGTAAAGCAACTCCAGCACCACCGGTTGGTCCGGCTCTTGGACAGCACGGTGTAAACATTGTACAGTTCACAAAAGAGTTTAATGCAAGAACAGCAGATCAGGGAGATCTTATCATTCCTGTAGTTATCACTGTTTATGCAGACAGAAGTTTCAGCTTCATAACCAAAACTCCGCCGGCAGCTGTTCTTCTTAAGAAAGCAGCTAACATCAAATCAGGTTCCGGCGTACCGAACAAAACAAAGGTTGCAAAAGTAACAAAAGCTCAGGTTCAGGAAATCGCTGAACTGAAAATGAAAGACCTGAATGCAGCATCCCTTGAAGCAGCTATGAGCATGATCTCTGGTACTGCTAGAAGTATGGGAATCGAAGTCGTAGACTGAGAAAAAATTAATTGAAGTGAGTGGGAGGGAAATTCCCGCAATTACCACAGGAGGTTATAGAAATGAAACGAGGAAAGAAATACGTGGAAGCTGCTAAAGCAGTAGACCGCGCAACATTATATGATACCGCTGAAGCTATCAGCCTTGTAAAGAAATCTGCAGTTGCAAAATTTGACGAAACTATCGAAGCTCATATCCGTACAGGCTGTGATGGACGTCATGCAGATCAGCAGATTCGTGGAGCAGTAGTTCTGCCACACGGAACTGGTAAAAAAGTTCGTGTTCTTGTATTCGCTAAAGACGCTAAAGCTGAAGAAGCTAAAGCAGCTGGAGCAGATTACGTAGGAGCAGATGATCTCATTCCGAGAATTCAGAATGAAGGATGGCTGGATTTCGACGTTGTTGTTGCTACACCAGACATGATGGGTGTTGTAGGACGTCTTGGTCGTGTACTTGGACCAAAAGGTCTTATGCCGAACCCGAAAGCTGGAACAGTAACTATGGACGTTACAAAAGCAATCAATGATATCAAAGCAGGTAAGATTGAATACCGTCTTGACAAAACCAATATCATCCATGTTCCGATCGGTAAAGCTTCCTTTACTGAGGAACAGTTAAGCGACAACTTCCAGACGCTGATGGAGGCGATTGTTAAAGCCAGACCAAGCACACTGAAAGGTCAGTACCTGAAGAGTGTTGTTCTCACACCTACAATGGGACCTGGTGTGAAGGTTAACCCGGTTAAATTCGCCTAAATAAATGAGAGAAAAAGACATCCTTTAAAAGGGTGTCTTTTTTATTTCCCTAATTTTTCTCTTTAATATATTTTTATTTTTGAAAATATGAAAAAAATCCGAGGGGGAACTCGCTCACAGTTGCGAAGGCCGCTGTTCCCCCTCGGGCTCCCCCTTGTTGGCCACGCTGAAAAGATCTGATAAAGAGAAATATATGTGGAAACTTTGAAGGTGCTTGTGAAGTGGTGCAGCTAGCCAACACGTATTTTCTAGGGTTGGTGCGTGAGTATGTGGGAAGGGCTAGAGGCGGGGAGAGGGTGTATCCGAGAGGGGGAAGCCTGAAGAAGTTCGTGAAAGTACTTAGGTTATGGGATTTTGCGTTGAGCATAAAAATGGCATTGTCTGAGCGAAGCGAGTTTGACATTTTTATGATCGCTTTTAGCAAAATTCCAGGGCCTTAGTACTTTAGAACTGATGAATTTTGCCACTCCCGGATACACCCTCCCCCGCCCCTACGTTCTTACACATATTTCATCACAGGGTTCCCTTCTTTTCTTAAGAAAATAATAAAGTTTTTTACAGGTTTTTGTGGTAATATGATAGAATAACAGATATAAAGAATGAAAGAGATTCCGATTAAAGAACTGAGCCGCAGGATGGAGCAGTACCGGAATTTTAACAGAAAAGAAGGGTCGGTATGGCTGAGAAGAAACGTAGAGATACTCCAAATACAAGAAATAAAAGAAACAACGGTCGAAGAAAAAAGAAAAGAAAACTCAAAGGTCTGATCGCTGCCGAACTGATCGTAGTTCTTGTTCTTGTAATGATCGTGGGACATAATCTGGGGCTGGGAACAGGAATCACAAATTTTGTAAACAGTATCCGCAAGCCTGCAGTTGAAGAACTGGATATTACAGGAATCAACAGTCCCTATGCAGTGCTTATGAATGCGAAGAGCGGACAGGTGATAGGAAGCATTAACAGCGAGGAGAAAATGTATCCTGCTTCTATGACCAAGATCATGACCACGATACTTGCGATTGAGAACCTTAAGAATCTGAATCAGGAGATTACGATCACTAACGATATGGTTGCGGATCTTTATGTGCAGGATGCAATGCAGGCAGGATTTCAGCCAAATGAAACGGTACAGGCAATTGATCTTCTGTATGGGATTATGCTTCCGTCCGGAGCAGAGTGCTGCGTAGCATTGGCAGATACGGTTGCAGGTTCAGTAAGTGATTTTGTAACTCTTATGAACGAAAAAGCTGAAAAGCTTGGAATGACAGGTACTCATTTCAGTTCTATTTCAGGACTTCACAGAGAAGATCATTACAGTACTGCAAAGGACATTGCAATTTTACTCCGGTATGCAATAAAGAACAGTACATTCCGTGAGATTATTGAGAGTCCGTATCATTCCACAGCAGGAACAAATATCCATCCGGGTGGAATCACATTCTACAGTACTATGTTTAAGAATTTATCAGATCCGTCCGTGATCGACGGTAAAATTCTTGGCGGCAAGACAGGATATACCAGTCAGGCAGGACATTGCCTTGCAAGTTTTGCTGAAATTGACGGAGTGGAATACATTCTCGTAACAGCAGGTGCAGCCGGTACAGGTACACCACATATTGATGATGCGGTAAAGCTTTATAATCGCCTGGGTGAAGCATCGTCAGTGCTGTATGGGAAGTAGATAAAAAGAAAAAACATAACAGGCAATGAGAACCAGGTAAAATCAGTGAGCCTGATCAGGAAGGAGAAAGAAATGAAAAGCATGAAAAAAATCAAAAAATGTATGGCAGTTGTATTGTGCTCGGCACTTTTGCTGACACCAGTTTATTCTGAAACAGCTGTACAGGCAGCACCTGCAAAAAGCACGACAGCTTCCTCAGAAATACCGCAAAATGGCTGGTATAAGCTTAAAAACGGGCAGAAGAAGTATTTTAAAAACGGTAAGTATCTTGTCGGACGCCAGAAAATCGGTAAAACTGTATATTTCTTTAATAAAAATGGAATTATGCAGAAGAAGAATACGACATATCAGAAGGTTACTTATTACATAGAGAAGAATGGCAGAGTACTGGGTTGGAAAAAAGGAAAGGCATATTATGATGCAAATGGTAAACGTCTGAATAAAGATGAGACAAATGAATTCCGCGCATCACAGAATGCCAGAAAAATTGTAGCCAAGATCACCAACAGCAAAATGTCCAAAAGTCAAAAACTTAAGGTATGTTTTGACTGGGTAATGAGCAAATATTATCATACATGGAGACGGTTTGATCAGGGTGGCAAGGCGTGGTATGCTGTAAATGCAAATGACCATTTTGAAAGAGGACGCGGAAACTGTGTTGCGGACGCATCTGCTTTTGCCTATCTGGCAAAAGTACTGGGATATGAAAAAGTTTATGTATGTGCAGATGGAAAGCGGAGCAATCGCAATGCACATGCATGGGCCGAGATTAATGGCCGGGTATATGATCCGCTTTTTGCACAGGCTAAAAGTTACAGCAAGAACTATGGTGTATCTTACAAAACATATGGATTATCAAGAGTTTATCGTGTAAAGATTCCGTGGAAATACTAAAACAGTAAAAACCAAAACAGATTTATTTCTGTTAATACTATTTCTGAATAAAATCTTCAACATATTTCAGCGTAGTTTTCAGGTTGAAAATATCTCTCTGAATATCGCCGGTTTCCAGAGAATGATTCGCATTTTTGGTGAGAAAAAGAGGAATTTCTTTTTGCTCAGCCAGTGCACATATGGAGTTTGTTTCTGCCCATGGATCTGCAGTGCCATGAAAAGCAATACTTCCTGGAAGTGAAAAATCAAAAGTCTCTGCCAGTGGAGTAAAGAGGATGCTTTTTACAGTCAGATTGTGTCTAGAGGCATATGCAGAAGCAATAACTGTTCCGATGCTCTTGGAAATAAAAAGAATACTTCCATAGGAATTCCAGTCAATCTCCTGCAGAAACTGTTCAGTCTGCCGGAATGCAATGTCAAAAGCCTGCTTCATCTTGGCTGGGTCGCCTTTGACATTTTCTGGAAGTGAATGATAGGATACAGTCTGTATCTGATAGTTATATTGTCTGGCAAGTCTGCTGCTATAATACAAGAGCGGCTTGTCAGCAGTATATCCGATACCCGGGAAAATGATGGCCAGTTTCTGGCCGTTTTTGTTATGTTCGGCAGAAAAATCAGATGCTTTTTCAAAAAGTATTCTCTGATGAAGCTCGTCCTGAAGATCTTTTAATGTCCTGGAAATGGTATAAAAATCAGATGGGAGATAATCATAGTCTGTGGGGATGCCGTTTTCTTCCCGGACATAAATTATATGAGAGGAACCCATGAGTTCCATGTCATCTTCGATATCAAAAAGTAATTCTTCGTAAGTTTTCATTTGACTTTATTCCTTTATAAATAAGATTCACAAAACAACAATATTATGGCATGAAGAGGGAACCACTTTCGTGATTCCCTCTCATAAAAAGCTTTATTTTATACGATTTTCTGATGGAAATTATTCTCCGAAGTATCTCTTAAGCAGACCGGCGAATGCTTTTCCGTGTCTTGCTTCGTCTCTTGCCATTTCATGAACAGTGTCATGGATTGCATCAAGGTTAGCAGCTTTTGCACGTTTAGCAAGGTCGAATTTACCAGCAGTAGCGCCGTTCTCAGCTTCTACACGCATCTCAAGATTTTTCTTTGTGCTGTCAGTAACAACTTCGCCAAGGAGTTCAGCAAATTTTGCAGCATGTTCAGCTTCTTCATAAGCAGCTTTTTCCCAGTAAAGACCGATTTCCGGATAACCTTCTCTGTGAGCAACTCTTGCCATTGCAAGATACATACCAACTTCAGAGCATTCACCCTGGAAGTTAGCTCTCAGATCAGCAAGGATGTCTTCGCTGACACCCTGAGCAACACCAACAACGTGCTCAGCAGCCCATGTCATATTTTCATCCTGTTTTGTAAATTTAGAAGCAGGTGCTTTACATACCGGACAGACTTCCGGAGCTGTGTCACCTTCATGAACGTATCCACATACACTACATACCCATTTTGCCATAATCGTAATCTCCTTTTCAAATTTAAGTTAGTTTAGTTTAATAACAATAATAATTTTCAATAACTGTAGTTTCAATCTACCATATCAAAAGTTTAAAGTCAAGCAAGTGCCAAAAAGACATCAATTGTTCACACAGTTTGGACAGATTCCAAAAAAACGTATATCACATTCCAGAATTTTGCCCGGGAAATCTTTGACGGATTTCTCTGCAAATGAATTTATATCTTCTGTTTCCAGATCAAGGACTGCACCACACTTCTTGCACATGAAGTGACAGTGTGGGGTAACGCAGCCATCAAAATGATCTGCGCCGCCAAAATTGGACAGTTTCTGGATCTCACCAAGCTCAGATAACAGAGAGAGGTTACGATATACGGTTCCCAGACTGATGTTGGGATAAATCTTTCTTACATTTTCATAAACAACATCTGCGGTTGGATGATCTTTGCGCGTCATAAGGAATTCTTTAATAGATTCTCTCTGGCGACTGTATTTCAGTGCTGCCATATATCGTTTCCTTTCTGTGGTTTAATATTTTACATAAGTCATGTACCATTCGGAATTATTATAAGCCATGTACCATTCGGAATTCGCTATGCTACTTCCTCATGGACGGCTTGTAGCTTAGCCGAAGTATCTCTTAAGCAGACCAGCGAATGCTTTGCCGTGTCTTGCCTCGTCTCTTGCCATCTCGTGAACAGTGTCATGGATTGCATCAAGATTAGCGGCTTTTGCGCGTTTTGCAAGGTCGAATTTACCGGCAGTAGCACCGTTTTCAGCTTCTACACGCATCTCAAGATTTTTCTTTGTGCTGTCAGTAACAACTTCGCCAAGAAGTTCAGCGAATTTTGCAGCATGTTCAGCTTCTTCGTAAGCAGCTTTTTCCCAGTAGAGTCCGATCTCCGGATAACCTTCTCTGTGAGCAACTCTTGCCATTGCAAGATACATACCAACTTCAGAGCATTCACCCTGGAAGTTAGCTCTCAGATCAGCAAGGATGTCTTCGCTGACACCCTGAGCAACACCAACAACGTGCTCAGCAGCCCATGTCATATTTTCATCCTGTTTTGTAAATTTAGAAGCAGGTGCTTTACATACTGGACATACTTCCGGAGCTGTGTCACCTTCATGAACATATCCACATACACTACATACCCATTTAGCCATAATCTTATTCTCCTTTTCGTTTTGAATTGTTTTATTTAATAATAGTAATTGTTATTGATTTCTTACTGTGACTATACTGTACCATAATGGTCAAGAATTGTCAATAAGGAAATTGTATTTTTATATGACCTGTTTTTTGTTATAATATAGAATGTTTGCAGATTGCCTTGTATTATACATTTCGGCAATTATAAAAATAAGAGAATCTTAATATTTTACCCCATAGATATTAATTCTTAACATGTATAGTAACTATATAAAATACAGGAGGCAGGGAAATGGCAGAGATACTGGTATGTGATGACGATAAAGAAATCGTGGAAGCGATCGAGATTTATCTGACGCAGGAAGGACATCACATTCTGAAAGCATACGATGGTGAGCAGGCAATACAGGTACTGCAGAATAATAAGGTGGATCTTCTGATCATTGATGTGATGATGCCAAAGCTGGATGGAATCCGGGCAACATTGAAGATTCGTGAAGAAAACGCTCTTCCTATTATAATTTTATCGGCAAAATCGGAGGATGCAGATAAAATCCTCGGACTGAATGTCGGAGCAGATGATTATGTGACAAAACCTTTTAATCCGTTGGAGCTGATGGCGAGAGTCAAATCACAGCTTCGAAGATATACTCAGCTGGGCGCTATGGCGGAAAAGAAAGCAAATGTATACAGGACGGGCGGACTTGAGATTGATGATGACCGCAAAGAAGTTATGGTTGATGGAGAAAGTGTAAGGCTGACTCCGATTGAATACAGGATTCTTTTATTTCTGGTCAGAAATCAGGGAAGAGTTTTTTCTATCAATCAGATATATGAGAGTATCTGGAATGAGGAAGCGATTGCTGCAGATAATACGGTAGCGGTTCACATTCGCCATATCAGAGAAAAAATTGAAATCAATCCGAAAGAACCACGCTATCTTAAGGTTGTGTGGGGTCTTGGGTATAAGGTGGAAAAGATCTGAGATTTCATAGTGATCTGTGGAAAACATGGAAAGGAAATGGGGTAAAATGAAGAAAAAATGGTATAGGAAAAGCGGAATAAAAGCGCTGTTTATTTTTTTGACGATTGTGTTTCTGGTGACAGCCTGCGTAAGTGCAGGAGCATCTGTATGGATTATGCATAAGGGTGTTCAGCCGTTGGACAGCAGAAAATATGTGGATTCAGAGAGCTTTGAAAACAGTGTTTACAGTATGTCACATACGATTCTGGAAGCACTGAAAGAGCGGGAAATTCTCGATGAAAACAGCAATGATGACCTGATCGATCTGGTGGAATTGAAAGAAGGAAAGACACTTTCTCATAAAAATACTTCCGGTCTTGCATATAAAGCAGAGGATCTGATCAACTGGTCCCAGAGCTCCTGGGATCAAAGTGCAAATGTTCTTATGTGCAGAAAACCAGATGGAAGCAACTATTATATGTACTGTAACGATTTTGCAGATAAGATCATTACCGGAGAGTTAAAGCTGGTGTTTGACAGTGATGCTGAGACGAGCCAGGAATACACAAAAGATGTACTTTCTATGCTTTCAGAAGAAGAATATTCGTATTATGACAGTTCTTATAGTGATACAGGAATCCGAAGAGATCCAGTAGAATATGTTGCGGATGCAGATGGAAATATTGCATATACAAATGTCTGGAATTATGAATCCAGAGAATATAACGACTCTGCACTGGCAGAAAAATACAAACCGGATGGAGCAGACAGCATTCTTGATATTGTGAATGACAGTACAAAATGGAAGGGAGATATCAGCAAAGCATATCAGTATTTATATGCAGCTCTTGAAAAGTATAGCAATGCAGCAGATGCAGAGAAGATACTGGAAACATATGCACAGAGTAAAACAAATCTCGGCTATCTGTTTGTGGATAAAAAATCTGGTAAAGTATACAGCAATATGAAATCAGTTACTGTTGATAACTATGAAAAGATTCTTGATAAAAAAATAAGAAATTTACCAGATCCGTATATGATCATTTATCCAGAGGAACAGGACTGTGAGACAGGCTTTACAGGTATTACTAATCAGACGGTGAACTACTGGCAGACTATGATCGCAAATGTCGGACTGGCGGATTCAGATTATGTCTATGCTGTTTCTGTAGACAAAGATTTTTCTGTATCAGACAGTATAGCGCAGGAAAAAATATACTACGATAAATTTGCACCATTGCTCATTCCAATGATCATTATTGCCGCGGTGGCACTTGTTCTGACACTGGCAGGCCTGGTGATCCTGACAATAGCAGCCGGTCGAAATAACGAAGATCAGGAAGTGAAATTAAACTTTTTTGACAGATGGTATACAGAGATTGCGGCCGGTCTGGTAGTCGGTATCTGGTTGTTTGGAACTGCGATCATAATGCAGATGCTGGGTGCTGTAGACTTGCGAATGGCCATTTTTCTGATGGGAATCGGACTTCTGGGACTCTGGGGAAGTGTATGGTTTCTGATTGGATGGCTCAGTCTGGTGCGCCGTATCAAAGCAAAATCTCTCTGGAGAGACAGCCTGCTGAGACATATTCTGATATGGATCAGAAAGATATTCTTGAAGTTTGGTGATATACTTGTGTTTCTCAGCAGCAACACGATCAGCAGAATAAAAACAATTGTGTTGTTTGGCGGATTCCTCTTCCTGCAGTTTATGCTTACCGGAGCTGTATTAGATGGAGGTGGCTCAGTAGTTTCCCTTCTTCTGCTGTTTGTGCTGGACTGCATAGTTCTCTATTATCTTCTCAGAAAAGCCTGGGGAAGAGAACAGATTCTTGAAGGTCTGAAAAAGATTACAGACGGAGAACTTCAGTACAAAATCTCGACAGAAAAACTGAGTGGCGAACAGGCGACAATGGCAGATTATATCAATCATATCGGTGAAGGTCTGGATGCCGCAGTGGAGAACAGTCTTAAGAATGAGAGAATGAAAACAGAGCTGATCACGAATGTTTCCCATGACATCAAAACACCTCTGACATCGATCATAAATTACATCGATCTCCTTAAACGAGAGAACCCCGAAGATCCTAAGATCAGAGGATATCTGGAGGTTCTGGAGAACAAAGCGCAGCGTCTTAAAGTATTGACAGAGGACGTTGTAGAGGCATCCAAAGCCAGCACCGGAAACATTGCATTGGAGATGACAGAACTCAATTTCATCGAATTAGTGAATCAGGTAATCGGAGAATTCGAAGAAAAATTCGAAGAAAGAAACCTGAAGATGGTGGTTCATTTTGATGAAGAAGAAGCAATGATCTGCGCGGATGGACGCAGACTCTGGAGAGTATTAGAGAATGTTTTTGGCAATGTATCAAAGTATGCGATGGAAAATACAAGAGTCTATGTAGACGTAAAAATAAACCGTCCAAACGTGCAGCTTTCCCTCAAAAACATCTCTGCACAGCCACTCAATATCTCAGCAGACGAACTCACAGAAAGATTTATTCGTGGCGATGTATCAAGAAATACCGAAGGAAGCGGACTGGGATTGTCAATCGCGAAGGATCTGGTGCAGCTCCAGGGCGGAGAGTTCAAATTGTATCTTGATGGAGATCTCTTCAAAGTAACAATTGAATTTGAGGTGAAATAGGAAATAAAATAACGTGAATTAAATGTATAGAAAGATATAATATCTGAAATTATTATAGTAAGATTTACATGTCTGTGATATATGAAACAACCCTCCAGACAGGCTTCGTCGTTCGGAAGTTCTAGAGATATGTGCATCATATCTAAGAACTTCCAGAACTCCTGCAGGAAGTCTGGGAGGGTTATTTCAATATCCAGACATTGTTGTATCATAGGATAAAAAAATAATCACCAATATTCTACTTTCATACACACATTAATTCATGTTGATTTTATCAGTAGTAGAAAAGCGGCGGCGTAGCCGCCGTTATGCGGCCACGGCCCGTCAAGATCCGGGCCGCGTCATCACTCTAATGATTCAAAACAATAGATTTTATGGAAACTTCTGTAAATATCAAGCAGCTGGTGAATATATATCCGTGGCAACTCTCTGCAGGATTTGTGCAAGTTCTTGATGGTTTGGAACTGCGTTATAAATAAAAATTGTGCTGTGTGAGCGTCAGCGAGTTCACAATTTTTATTTATGTTTCTAGCAGTGACAAAGCATTTTAGAACTTACCGAATCCGAAGCCCTGTTGCCACGGATATATATTCATTCAGCTGAGATGATACATACAGAGGTTTTAATTTTCTATTGTTTTCTCATTTACAAACTTCCACAAATATGCTACTATTTTGAAAGAAGCGAAATCATAGTTTTCGCAAAATATAAGCAAACTCAAAGAACAAGAGAGTACATTTGCTGACCACATTACAGAGAATTCCCCGGAGGAAATTTCAGATTTCCCATGGCTGAGAGGGAAGTGCAGGTACAGATGGAAGATGGCTTGGGAGAGGTGCAGTCGAGATGAGTATTAATGCCGGTGAGAAGATACTGTGGCATACTGACATCGAAGGTTCATTTACTATTCAGACTGCAACAGGACCGCCTGTTATAGCGGAAGGGTATCAGGACAGCGACAGAACGTTACAGATGTGTTTGGAATGTCGGAATGAAATCGTACCCGATAAGGTTTCTGACCGCGAGGCAGGAACGAACAGAAGTGGTAACACGGGCAGGACTCGTCTTCTCTATATAGAATAGAGAGGGCGTTTTTTTATACTCTGGGAGCAGCGTGCTGCGCAGCAATCCGTAGGGTATCACTATGAAATATATATTCAGGAGGAGATAAAATGGACAAGCAGAAGTATTATATTACAACCGCGATCGCTTACACATCCGGTAAACCACATATTGGTAATACCTATGAGATCGTACTGGCAGATGCAATTGCACGTTACAAAAGACAGGAAGGCTACGATGTATTTTTCCAGACAGGAACTGACGAACATGGTCAGAAGATCGAACTCAAGGCAGAAGAAGCAGGAATTACACCAAAGGAATTCGTTGATAACGTATCCGGCGAGATTAAGAGAATCTGGGATCTGATGAACACATCCTATGACAAGTTCATCCGTACAACAGATGCTGACCATGAGAAACAGGTTCAGAAGATCTTCAAGAAAATGTACGCAAAAGGAGATATCTACAAGGGACATTACGAAGGAATGTACTGTACACCTTGCGAATCCTTCTTTACAGAATCACAGCTTGTAGATGGTAAATGTCCGGACTGTGGACGTCCGTGCGTTCCTGCAAAAGAAGAAGCATATTTCTTCAAAATGAGCAAATATGCAGACCGTCTGATCGAGCACATCAAAACACATCCGGATTTCATTCAGCCGGAATCACGTAAGAACGAGATGATGAACAACTTCCTTCTTCCGGGTCTTCAGGATCTCTGCGTATCCAGAACATCCTTCAAATGGGGAATTCCGGTAGATTTCGATCCAAAACATGTTGTTTATGTATGGCTGGATGCCCTGACAAACTATATCACAGGAATCGGTTATGACTGCGATGGCGAAAGCTCTGAACAGTTCAACAAACTGTGGCCGGCAGACCTTCATCTGATCGGTAAAGACATCATTCGTTTCCATACTATTTACTGGCCAATCTTCCTGATGTCACTTGACCTGCCGCTTCCGAAACAGGTATTCGGACATCCGTGGCTGCTCCAGGGTGATGGTAAGATGAGTAAATCCAAAGGAAACGTAATCTATGCAGATGAACTCGTAGATTTCTTTGGTGTAGATGCTGTACGTTATTTCGTACTTCATGAAATGCCATTCGAAAACGATGGCGTTATCACATGGGAACTGATGGTAGAAAGACTGAACTCTGAACTTGCAAACACACTTGGAAACCTGGTAAACCGTACAATTTCCATGTCAAATAAATATTTCGGCGGACTTGTAGAGAATAAAGGTGTTGTTGAACCGGTTGATGATGATCTTAAATCATTTGTACTGGCTGTTCCGGGCAAAGTTGCTGAGAAGATGGATAAACTGCGTGTTGCAGATGCAATGACAGAAGTATTTACTCTGTTCAAACGTCTGAACAAATATATCGATGAGACTATGCCATGGGCACTTGCAAAAGATGAAGCAAAACAGGATCGTCTTGCAACAGTTCTTTACAACCTGGTTGAGGGAATCACAATTGGAGCAACTCTTCTGGAATCCTTTATGCCGGAGACAACAGAGCGTATCCTTGCACAGTTAAATGCAGAAAAACGTACTCTGGAAGATCTTAAAACATTTGG
The DNA here is from genome assembly GCF_934372025.1 of uncultured Blautia sp. Taxonomy (GTDB): domain Bacteria; phylum Bacillota; class Clostridia; order Lachnospirales; family Lachnospiraceae; genus Blautia_A. Next base: position 4,474 of record NZ_CAKROJ010000009.1, on the reverse strand, counting down.
TCTGTATCCGTCAGGAAACAAGGTAACAGAAAAACCGGAAATCCTGTTTGCACGTCTTGATCTTAAAGAAGTTCTTGCAAAGGTAGAAGAGCTTCATCCAAAACAGGAAGAGCCTGCAGCAGAAGCGGAAGACGAAAATGTAGTTGATATTGAAGCAAAACCAGAGATCACATTTGATGATTTTGAAAAACTTCAGTTCCAGGTTGGAGAGATCATTGCCTGTGAAGAAGTGAAAAAATCCCGTAAGCTTCTCTGTTCTCAGGTTAAGATCGGAAGCAAGGTGCGCCAGATCGTATCCGGAATCAAATCGGATTACAGTGCAGAGGAAATGGTAGGAAAGAAAGTTATGGTTGTTACCAACCTGAAACCTGCCAAACTTGCAGGAATTCTCAGTGAAGGTATGATCCTCTGTGCGGAAGATGCAGAAGGAAAACTTTCTCTGATGGTACCAGAGAAAGAGATGCCGGCAGGAGCAGAAATTTGCTGATGTGCTGCAGAAGACGATAGATTTTTGCAGCTGATGAGACTAAAAATGTTATAGAGGAAAGCTGGAATCCCCTGTGTATCGTGATTATGAGTGTATCATAGTTATGAGCACAGGGGATTTTTATAGGATGAAAAATGTTTTAATACAAAAAAAATCAATAATGCTAAAAGTTTTTGCCTTACTATTGCGGAGAGGTGTGTTTTACGAGTATACTGTAGATAATTATTGCAGAGATGTGCAGCAGGAATGCAGATGACATTCTTAAAAATCTGCAGAAGATATCAGGAGGAACGGCCATGGAGAATGGACTTACACATTTTGACAAAGAAGGAAATGCAGTGATGGTGGATGTTTCCGGCAAGAAAGTAACTTACCGGACAGCGCTGGCAACCGGATATATCGCGGTAGGACCAGAGATTATGGCGTGTGTTACAGAAGGAAATGTCAAAAAAGGTGATGTTCTTGGTGTGGCGCGTGTAGCCGGTATCATGGGAGTAAAAAAGACTTCTGAACTGGTTCCGATGTGCCATCCGCTTCCAATCCAGAAGTGTTCTATTGATTATGAACTGGACCAGGAACAGAATCGGATCCATGTTTTCTGTACAGTAAAAACAGAAGGAAAAACCGGTGTGGAAATGGAAGCCCTGACCGGTGTACAGATCACACTTCTGACGATTTATGATATGTGTAAGGCGATTGATAAACACATGGTGATGTCAGAGATTCATCTGACAGAAAAAACAGGAGGAAAGAGCGGTGATTTCCGTTTCGAGGAGAGAAAATGATCGATCGTTGTGGAAGAAAGATAGATTATCTCAGAATTTCTGTTACAGATCGCTGTAATCTTCGCTGTATCTATTGTATGCCGGAGGAAGGAATACGTTTGACAGGATATGAAATGATCCTGCGGGATTATGAGATCCTTCGGATATGCAGGGTTATGGCAGAACTTGGGATTACCAGGATAAAAATTACGGGGGGTGAACCTCTGGTCCGTCGGGGTGTTCCTGAGCTTGTCCGTCAGATAAAAGAAATTCCTGGTATTGAGAAAGTTACATTAACGACGAATGGGATTCTCCTGAAAGAACAGATGCGGGCACTTGCAGATGCCGGACTGGACAGTCTGAATGTCAGTCTGGATACGAGAGATCGTGAATGTTTCCGTGAAATCACCAGAAGAGATCTGCTGGATGAGACTCTTGCGGGAATTGAAGAGGCTATGAAATATTCTCAGGTACAGCTAAAACTCAACTGTGTTCCATTAGGAATACAGGAGCAAAATCTGTGTGAAATCGTTGAATTTGCACAGAAATATCCGGTACATGTGCGATTTATTGAGATGATGCCGATCGGATATGGAAGTTCTTTTGAGGGAATGTCGCAGGAGAAAATTGTTGTTTTACTGGAGCAGAAATTCGGAAAACTGGTACCATATGAAGGGAAACCTCTTGGAAATGGACCATGCAGGTATCATAGTGTTGACGGGTTCGCAGGAAAGATTGGTTTTATCAGTGCGATCAGCCATAAGTTCTGCAATCAGTGTAATCGTATACGCCTGACATCTCAGGGATATCTGAAGACCTGTCTGCAATATACTGCAGGACGTGATCTGAGAGCTGTACTGAGAAATGGTGGAACAGATGATGAATTGAAAGATGTGATCAGAGCTGCACTGGCAGAGAAGCCGGATGGGCATCATTTTACAGAGAAAACAAAAAAGGACGATACAGAAAGTTTATGCATGTCACAGATAGGAGGATGAGAATGAAACGCGCAGCAATTATAACAGTAAGTGATTCAGGATACAGAGGAGAGCGGGAGGATTTAAGTGGGCCTGTTATCAAAGAAATCCTTGAAAAAGAAGGATATGCGGTAATTTCCATGGATATTATCCCAGATGATCAGGTAATGATTGCAGGAAAACTGCAGGAAATAGCAGATTCAGAGAAAGCGGAGCTGATTCTGACAACAGGAGGAACCGGATTTTCAGAAAGAGATGTGACACCGGAAGCGACAGAAGAAGTCATCGAACGTAAGGTGCCGGGAATTCCGGAAGCGATGCGTGCGTACAGCATGACGATCACGAAGCGTGCCATGTTGAGCCGTGCAACAGCAGGAATTCGGGGAAAGACGCTGATTATCAATCTTCCGGGAAGTCCTAAGGCAGTCAGAGAGAGCCTGGAATATATTATAGGTGCGCTGGGACATGGAATTGAAATCCTGACAGGCGAAGCAGGAAACTGTGCACGAAAATAACAGGAACAGGAGTGCAGCTGGCCAGTCAAAGACTGGTCAATTGTAATATAGGAGAGAATTTGATTATGGGTAAAGTAATTGCAATTTGTATCAGTGAAAAAAAGGGAACACAGAAGCATTCCGTGCAGGAAGCGGAATTTATAGAGGAATGGGGAATCAAAAATGATGCACATGCAGGTAAATGGCATCGCCAGGTAAGTCTTTTGTCTTATGACAAAATTGAAGCTTTTCGTGCGAGAGGCGCAGAAGTGGAAGATGGTGCTTTTGGAGAAAATCTTGTAGTGCAGGGGTTTGATTTTGCAGTTCTTCCAGTTGGAACAAAATTCCGATGTGGTGATGTATTGCTTGAAATGACACAGATTGGCAAAGAATGTCATCAGGGATGCGTGATCTTCCAGAAAATGGGGGATTGCATTATGCCGCGTGAGGGCGTTTTTACAAGAGTTCTTCATGGAGGAATTATCCATAAAGGAGACGAATTTGTGATTGAGGAGCAGAAAGACTGATGGAGACACATATGATTTTTGAAACGCATGCACATTATGATGATGATGCTTTTAACGAAGACAGAGAGCTACTTCTGGATTCTATGAATGAGAATGGAATTGGATATATCGTAAATGCATGTGCATCGCTCGAGAGTCTGAAGGAAACAGAAGAGCTGACAGAAAAATATCCGTTCGTGTATGGTGCTTTTGGAATTCATCCGGATGATGCAGAAAAGATGACAGAGGATACATTGCAGGAAATCCGTCGTCTGGTTCGTCTGCCTAAGGCAGTTGCAATCGGCGAGATCGGACTGGATTATTACTGGCATAAAGAAGAACAGGAGCATGCGGTTCAGAAGAAAATGTTTCTTGCACAGATGGAGATTGCAAGGGAAGAAAAGATGCCGTTTATGATACACAGCAGAGATGCGGCAAAGGATACACTGGATATTGTTAAGGATTGTATGAGTGCTGGCATGTATGGAGGAATTATCCATTGCTTTTCCTATGGTAAGGAAATGGCCCGGGAATACCTGAATATGGGGCTTTATCTTGGGATTGGCGGAGTTGTCACGTTCAAGAATGCAAAGAAGCTGAAGGAGGTTGTGGAGTATGCTCCACTTGAGCAGCTTGTGTTGGAAACGGACAGTCCTTATCTGAGTCCGGAACCGAATCGTGGTAAGAGGAACAGTTCGCTGAATTTGCCGTACGTGGCTGAGATGATCGCGGAACTCAAAGGAGTTTCGAAGGAAGAAGTGATTGCAGTTACGGAGGAGAATGCGAAGCAGCTTTTGTTGCGGAAGTGAGAATGCCGAGGTATTCTTGAAGATCCGAATATAATAATTACAAAAGCTCCGCGAGAGTTTCAAAGTATCGCACCTGTTCTACAGGCCTGAGAAAATTTGTAGAAGTACTTAAATAAAAAATAATACGTTGCCCCGAAAAATGATGCTGTCTGAGCGTAGCGAGTTCATCATTTTCCGGGGCGTTTTTAGTAGTATTTTTATTGCTAGTACTTCTGAATTTTCGAACTACCTGTAACAACAGGTGCGATACAATTGAAATCTCCACGGAGTTTTCAGTTAGTTGATTAGTATTCGGAGTCGTCGGTGTAGTCACTGGAGTCGTCAGAATAGTCGTAATCACCAGAGTCATCGTAGTCGCCGGAGTCGTCGGAATAATCGGAATCATCCGAGTAATCGGAGTCATCGCTGTAGTCAGAGTCATCAGAATAATCGGAATC
>NZ_CAKROJ010000008.1 GCF_934372025.1 uncultured Blautia sp. | reverse complement strand
AACTGTACGAATGCTTCCGGGAATTTCTGTTCCATTTCGGTGATGTGCATAGGTGTACGAACACCGGCAACAACGTCTTCACCCTGAGCGTTTGTCAGGAATTCACCGAACAGACCATTTGCACCTGTAGCAGGGTCACGTGTGAAGGCAACACCTGTACCACAGTCATCACCCATGTTACCGAATGCCATCATCTGTACGTTAACAGCTGTTCCCCAGGAATACGGAATATCGTTGTCACGACGATATACGTTTGCACGCGGGTTGTCCCAAGAACGGAATACGGCTTTGATAGCACCCATTAACTGTTCCTTCGGGTCAGTTGGGAAATCAGCACCGATTTTTTCTTTATATTCAGCTTTGAACTGTTCTGCCAGTTCTTTAAGATCGTCAGCTGTAAGCTCAACGTCAAGTTTAACACCTCTGTCAGCTTTCATAGCGTCGATCAGTTCTTCGAAGTATTTTTTACCAACTTCCATAACTACGTCAGAGTACATCTGGATGAATCTTCTGTAGCAGTCCCAAGCCCAACGTGGGTTGTTGGATTTTTCTGCAAGAGTATTAACTACTTCTTCATTTAAACCAAGGTTCAGGATAGTATCCATCATACCAGGCATGGAAGCTCTGGCACCAGAACGAACGGAAACAAGCAGAGGATTTTCTTTGTCACCGAATTTCTTACCGGTAACTCCTTCCATTTTAGTGATTGCTTCCATGATCTGAGCCATGATCTCATCATTGATCTGTCTTCCGTCTTCATAGTACTGAGTACAAGCTTCTGTTGTGATTGTGAAGCCCTGCGGTACAGGAAGACCAAGGTTAGTCATTTCAGCAAGGTTGGCACCTTTACCACCCAGAAGGTTTCTCATTGTAGCGTTACCTTCTGTAAACATGTAAACCCATTTTGCCATTTTACATTTTCCTCCTAATTTTTAGTTCTTTTCACATAAAAACCTATGTTTTATACGCACATAATTATTGTATCGGTTTCTATACAATTAGTCAAGGTTATTCTGTCAAAAAAAGGGGAAAGTTTTTGTATTATATTACAAAAAACTCCCCCTTTTCCTATAAACTTATCGTTTCTTTTTTAAATTGAGTACAAGATGTCTTGGAAGACCATTGACCATGATCGGCTGGTAATCACCCTGGATCAGAGGACTGATATAATCAATAAAGTCTTTTGTTACATATGTTGCATCTTTGTTCATCCAGTTGCGCGGTACAACTTTCTCTTCATTTGCGATGCGGTGTACATCATAAATACCGGTTCTGGCCATATAAGGATCGTCAGAAACACGATCGATTACAACCATCTTACCTGTGTCTCCTTCATCGGCAGCCTTTACTGCTGCTCCGCCAACCATAAAGGCTTCATCAATATCAACTCTGGATGCCATATGAGAGGCACTTCTCTGTAAAGTAGAGAGTTCTACAGCTCTTGTCTTACATCCACATTCTGCTGCAAGGAAATTTGCCAGATAGGTTGCTGTTCCGGCAAGCTGTTTGTGGCCGAATGCATCAACATAATCGCCTGAGCTTCCGAGTTCACATACATAACGTCCGTCTGCAAGGCGGATTCCCTCAGATACAGCAATGACAACAGAAGATTTTTTCTCGAGAAGATCTTTAACTTTCACAAGGAATTTATCAATATCAAATGATACTTCCGGAAGGTAAATCAGATCCGGTCCATCACAGTCTTCTGTTTTGGCGAGTGCGGTAGCACCTGTCAGCCATCCTGCGTTACGTCCCATGATCTCCATGATCGTGATCATGCTCTTTTTGTAGGTCAGTCCCTGTGCATCACGGATAACCTCTTTAGTGGAAGCTCCGATGTATTTTGCGGCACTTCCAAACCCAGGTGTATGATCTGTCAGAGCAAGGTCATTGTCGATTGTTTTTGGAACTCCGAGGAATTTCTGGGTCTGTCCTGTGAGGATCGCATAGTCAGAAAGCTTTTTGATCGTATCCATGGAATCGTTACCACCGATATAGATAAAAGCATCGATATCAAGACGGTTCAGTATTTCAAAGATTTTCTCATAGATTGTTTTGTCTTCATGAATTTCAGGCAGTTTGAAACGACAGGATCCGAGGAATGCGGATGGAGTACGTTTCAGTAATTCAATATCAAGTTCGGAATGAATCTGAGTAGAAAGATCAATATATTGTTCATCCAGAAGTCCCTGGATTCCATGCAGCATTCCGTATACTTTATCAAAGCCACGTTCGATAGCATTTTTGTATACTCCTGCAAGACTGGAATTGATTACGGATGTAGGGCCTCCTGACTGTCCTACGATGATATTACGTTTTTTTGCCATGGTGTCATCTCCTTTTGTACATTTATGCATCACATATAATGTATAATATTACCAAGAGTTGTAGGAATAGTCAAGTTTTTTTGTGCAGTATGTAATAAATATATAATGAAAGCAGTTTGATGTTGTTGTGAAAATGGTTGAATATTCACGAAACAGCGTGTGTATGTGTTGTGATTATGCTCATGTGAGAGACTTCTAATATACTACAACAGCTTTAAATATACTAAAAACGCCCAGTGAAATGACATAACTCGCTTACGCTCAGACAATGTCATTTCATTGGGCAACGTATATTTCCAGCTGTTAAGTATATTGACGAAGTATCTCAGGCTCGCCTAATCCTCAACACATACAGCATGCTGTTTCTGAGATTACATAATTCACAAGAGACTAGATAACTGCTTTCAATTAAACTTTTTATATGCTTCTGCACAAACAGTTTCTTGACGGGGAGGATTAGCGGCGGCTTCGCCCGCCGCGAACACGGCCCCACCAGCATAGTTTCGCTGAAAAGATTATCATCTCTAAGTAATTACAGGAAAAACGTAAAATGCCCATGTATATCGTATAACACAGCAAACTTCCTGCAGAAAATCAGACAGTTCTTAGATATGAATAAGCTGCGTTGCTGCTCAAAATCGTGCTGTTTGAGCGCAGCGAGTTCTCGATTTTGAGTAGCGTATTTAGCAGTGAAACTCATATCTTAGAAATGTCAATTTTCGAAGCCCGTTTGCCTGTGTTATATGATATTACATGAGCATAATTAATTTATAAGTAATTATTACTTAGAATGTAAACTTATCAGCGAAATATGCCTCAAGCTCATCAATTTTAACTCGAACCTGCTCCATAGTATCGCGGTCACGAACTGTTACAGCACCATCATTCTCAGATTCAAAGTCATAAGTAATACAGAACGGAGTACCGATCTCATCCTGTCTTCTGTAACGTTTTCCGATGTTTCCACGGTCATCGTATTCACAGTTGTACTTCTTGCTGAGCTGCTGGAAAATCTTCTCAGCACCTTCATTCAGCTTCTTGGACAGAGGAAGCACACCGATCTTAACCGGTGCAAGTACCGGATGGAAATGAAGAACAGTACGAACATCGTTCTTTTCTGCATCCAGAACTTCTTCATCATATGCGCTGCAGAGGAATGCAAGAACCATACGGTCAGCACCAAGTGAAGGCTCAATAACATACGGAACATATTTCTGTTTCTTCTCATCATCAAAATATGTCAGATCCTGACCGGATACATTCTGATGCTGTGTCAGGTCATAATCTGTTCTGTCAGCAATACCCCACAGCTCGCCCCATCCGAATGGGAACAGGAATTCTACGTCTGTTGTAGCCTTGCTGTAGAAGCTCAGTTCTTCTTTATCATGATCACGGTAACGAACTTCTTCATCTTTCAGACCAAGAGAACTCAACCAGTCAAGACAGAATTTCTTCCAGTATGCAAACCATTCAAGGTCAGTATCAGGCTCGCAGAAGAATTCAAGTTCCATCTGTTCAAATTCACGTGTACGGAATGTAAAGTTACCAGGTGTGATCTCGTTACGGAATGATTTACCAATCTGGCCGATACCAAATGGAATCTTCTTACGGGAAGTTCTCTGTACATTTTTGAAGTTTACAAAAATACCCTGTGCTGTTTCCGGTCTTAAGTAAACGGTATTTTTAGCATCTTCTGTTACACCCTGGAAGGTTTTGAACATCAGGTTGAACTGACGGATATCTGTGAAATTATGTTTACCACAGGACGGACATGGAACTTCATGCTCTTTGATGAATTCCATCATTTTTTCCTGAGACCATGCATCTACGCTTCCCTCGATTTCAATATCATGTTCTGCACAGAAATCTTCGATCAGCTTGTCAGCACGAAAACGCTCGTGACATTCTTTGCAGTCCATCAGTGGATCAGAGAATCCGCCAAGATGACCGGATGCGATCCATGTCTGTGGGTTCATCAGGATCGCACAGTCAACACCGACATTGTACGGAGATTCCTGAATAAATTTCTGCCACCATGCACGTTTAACATTGTTTTTCAGTTCGACACCAAGATTACCATAATCCCAGGTATTTGCCAGTCCACCATAAATTTCGGAACCCGGATATACAAATCCTCTGGCTTTTGCCAGGGCAACAATTTTTTCCATTGTCTTTTCCATGATAATTCTCCTCTTCATTTTTAATTCATTGCGTTATCTCAACATTATACCCTATTTTTAAGATATTTCAACTTTTTTATTTCATTACTTCAAGTATCTGCAGACTTTTAAATTTTCTGTCGGTATTTCTGGCTGTATAAAGATGAATGATCTGCTCCAGTTCCAGAAGAACATCTGCCTCTACACGGAAGGTGTAAAGCTTTCCCATTGGAGCTGTCACTATGTATCGCATGGCATACAGGGCAGAGGGTGAAATTTTTCGGGCATCTCTCTTTCCAATGGCACAGGACTGGCAGAGAATACCATGCAGTTCCTGTGAAAAATAGCATTCATCTGTCTCAGCAAGTTCTTTTTCACAGCAGGAACACTGAAAAAGCTGCGGACATAACCCCTGCTCGGTCATTGTACGAAGTTCATAGATACAACGGATCAGACGATCCTCCATATGAGAATTCATAAGAGCTTTTACGGTTACATAGAGAAGATTCATCATCTCTTTTTCATCGGTACCTTCCTGTCCGAAATAATCAGCCAGTTCCAGAAAATAATATCCGTAATATACACCTGGCTGCATGGTTGCAAGCTCTACAAAATGATGAGTAACAGATACCTGATTCAGATTGTAGCTTGTGCGCCCTTCGTATAATGTAAAACTGCCAAATACAAACGGATCTGCCGCAGCCATAAAAGGACTGTTCAGTCGTCGGGCCCCCTTTGCGAAGGCGGAAATTTTACCGCGTTCTCTTGTAAGGAGGACGATCCGTTTGTCATATTCTCCTACGGGCATTGCAGATATCACAACGCCCTGTACGGTGATCAGATCACTCATGCAACAGATTTCCTTTTTTGTTAGATCTCTTTTTTGTCATATCCAAAGTTTTTGATCATAAAATCACTGTCACGCCAGTCCTTACGCACCTTTACCCACAGCTTCAGATTTACTTTGGCATCCAGCATCTGTTCCAGCTCATAGCGTGCATTGCTGCCGATTTTTTTGAGCATTGCACCCTGTTTGCCGATGATGATTCCTTTGTGAGAATCACGCTCACAGATGATCGTTGCCTCAATATCTACCAGGTGACGTTTTCCCGGACGTTCTTTCATTATATCGATCGCAACGGCAATTCCATGAGGAATTTCAGCATCCAGCGCATGGAGCGCTTTTTCACGGATGATCTCAGCTGCAATCTGTCTCTGAGGCTGATCAGTCACGGTGTCTTCATCATAAAACATAGGACCATAAGGCAGATATTTCAGGATACATGGAATGATATCCTCGGTGTTCTGGTTTCTGAGTGCCGAGCATGGAATGATCTCATCAAAATCGTAAAGTCTGCGATACGTATCGATTGACTTCAGAATCTCATCTTTATCAACGGTGTCCACCTTGTTGATCACAAGGATGACCGGAAGATGAAGCCCCTTAAGCTGTTCTGCAATGTGGCGTTCTCCTGCTCCGATAAAAGTGGTTGGTTCTACCAGCCAGAGAATCACATCAACATCTTTTAAGGTACGCTCTGCTACCTGTACCATGTACTCGCCAAGCTTGTTCTTGGCTTTGTGAATACCAGGGGTATCCAGAAAGACAATCTGTCCGTCTTCACAGGTGTAGACCGTCTGGATACGGTTGCGGGTCGTCTGTGGCTTTTTGGAAGTAATTGCGATCTTCTGTCCGATCAGATGGTTCATCAGTGTTGATTTTCCAACATTTGGGCGACCGATGATCGCAGTAAAGCCTGATTTAAAATTTTCTTTCATTTACATTATACTCCTGTATATTTATCCGGGTTATCAGCAGCTGATCAGTGGAAGAACCGTATCAAAAAGTTCTTTTTCTTTTTCGATGGCAGGTTCGCTTCCGACAACACAGATTGCATCATTAGAAAGAACTGCTTCGATCAGCGGAGCAAGCTTCTGAATATCTTTTTCCGTTGCATTGAGAATCTCGTCACGTTCTTTCTGCGCCATTTCTTCTGTAATTCCACAGAACCATGCAGTTGTTGAAATTGCTCCCTGCATCTTTGGTGTGCGGGGAACATCCTTGCCGCTGATGGTTCCAATGATATATTTTGTCATTTCTCTTTCATCCGCTGTAAAACTGCGAACATATTCCGGAATACCACGGAACACGTTCAGTGTACGTTTCAGATGCGGATCGCGGTAGGATACAAAGAAACTTTCTCCGCTGCGCTTAAATCCGCTCATGCAGCCGTATGCACCGCCTTTGACACGGATGTTTGTCCAGAGGTAATCATAACTCAGTGCAACCTTCAGAATATTCAGAGCACCTGTATAGTCATAACCTTTTTTGCGGAAGTTTCCTGTCTGAGCTACATACTGAACCTGTCCGGAAGTAGTAAAGCCCTCGTTTTCTTTTTTGCAGAGAATATCCTGATGATGCAGCGTTACAGGTTCCTGATGCAATGTCTGCTTCAGAGCCCGAACCTGTTTACGGACATCTTCGAGAGATTCTCTTTCTGCGGTATAGCTGACACACAGATATTCCGGACGAAGAATTTCTTTCATAAGTTCTGAAAGTTCACGGACAAGCTCCTCTTTGCATGTATCAAAGTCTCTGTCAAGCTTCTCGATAAACTGATAATAAGCAATTCCGGCCATTTTGTCCTGGAAGGCAGCCATCGGTGAAGTATAGGATGCTGCACGAAGTACTGCTGTAGAGTGCCCGGCACTGACAAGAGCAGACTGCGCTCTTGATTTAACCTGAGAAATGATCTCATGAAGTCGTTTTGTATTTTCCAGGCTGGAAGTATTGAGGATCTCACGGATCATTTTAAACAGTACGTCTGTCTTTGGATACATGACTTTTCCTCTGACGGAAAAGAATGCAGAGAATTCATCTGTAGAATCTGCACGATCAAAGACTTCCACACCGCACATGATACCGCCGGTCTCAGCATTGATCTCATTGGTCAGTTCGCCATAAGTATAATGAGCTGTGTCTACATAACCGAGAACAGACTTCAGGAGACCAAGATATGAAATTTTAGTATCGGAAAGATCTTTCAGATCAAACATCAGATCAAGATAGCCGATTCCGTTAGTCGGAACTTCATGATACAGAAAAAGGCTTCCGTCCACATCCAGTGCTTCATTGGTGAATGGATTAATTTCCTTACGGATGTCGTCTCTTTTCAGCATCGGGATGCATTTGGCAGCGTCCGGATCCTCAGGAGTCTCCTGATACTGTTCCAGATCAGCGGTTTTCTGCACCATCTCAGCTTTTTCTTCCTCCGAAAGAGAGGCCAGATGCTCAGCAAGTTTTTCTTCGAGAACTTTGGCTTTCTTGGCTGTCAGGCCTCTGGACGGGTTCAGGGTGAGAACAGAACCATGCGGATTATCAAGCAGGTATTTCTGAATCAGTTCCTCAAAATAGCCCTGGTTTTTCAGTTCTTTTAATTTCTCGAATACCGGAATGAGCTGTACCTGTGCAAAAGGATGTTCATCATCATAAAGCCAGTTATCCAGAATATCCAGACCATAGATGAGTCCTTTTGGAAAAGAGGAAAAATCAGCTTCCCTGTAACGGAATTCCATGTAATTGATTCCGGCTTCCAGGGCTTTTGGATCAATCCCATTCTGTACAGTTTCTGTCAGCACCTGGCGAATGATGGAAACAAATTCTTCTTTTCTTCCGGCATCAGCACCTTTGGCAACTACATCAAAATAAGTCTGGCGGATACCATCCTCATAGGAGCCATACACATCCGATCCAATCCCTGCATCCAGCAGAGCCTTCTTAAGAGGCGCACCGGGAGTACTTAAAAGTGCATAATCAAGGACATCAAACGCGGTACAGCGAAGGCTGTCCATGGCTGTACCCGTTACAACGCTGTATGCCAGATAGGAATTGTTTTCCTCGCTCTCACTTTCGGCAACCGGATATTCCATTACCAGATCATGCATTTTGTCAAACGCAGGCTGTTCGTGGATTTCAGAATCCACATGCAGGCTGTCAAAAGCGGAAAGATATTTTTTGTCGATAAAATCCAGTTTTTCAACCATGTCCATGTTGCCATACAGATAAATATAACTGTTGGACGGATGGTAATAAGTTCTGTGAAAATCAAGAAATTCTTCATAGGATAAATCCGGAATATTATCCGGATCACCACCGGATTCACATCCATAAGTAATATCCGGGAATAAAGAGTTCATGATTTCCCTTTCCAGGACATCATCCGGAGAAGAAAAAGCGCCCTTCATCTCATTGTATACGACACCGTTGTAAGTCAGCGGTCCCTCTGGTTTTTCCAGATGATAGTTCCAGCCTTCCTGACGGAAGATTTCTTCTTTTTTATAAATATTCGGATAAAATACTGCATCCAGATAAACATGCATCAGATTCTGAAAATCCTGATCATTGCAGCTGGCTACCGGATAACAGGTTTTATCCGGATATGTCATGGCATTTAAAAAAGTATTCAGAGAACCTTTGACAAGTTCTACAAAAGGATCCTTCAGAGGAAAATCTCTTGATCCGCAGAGTACACTGTGTTCCAGAATATGTGCAACTCCGGTACTGTTGCTGGGCGGAGTACGAAAAGCGATATTGAAAACCTTGTTTTCATCGTCATTTTCGATTGCCATGATTCTGGCACCTGTTTTGATGTGCCGAAGGAGATAGCCTGTGGAACGAATATCCTGTAAGGTCTCTTTTCGGACTAGTTTATATGCAGTTAAGCTGTCTAAATTCATTGCTGCCTCCGTTTTTACATATAGTATTTCTTTTTGCTGTTAAAACATACAATTATTCTGGAAGAGCTTCACCCGGAAACTGCTGTGCATACATTTCGCGGGCTGCATCTGATACAAGTTTCAGATCCTTTTCGAGACCAATTTCCTGAGGAAGGCGGATTGCTGTCTCGTAAATGTCTCTTTTCAGTTTGGAAATGGCACTGTCTTTTTTGATTGTGACAAGTCCACAGAGGATGCTGTTGTAGTTTTTGTCTTTCGCGCAGAGATCCATATAAAATTTAACAAGATGCAGGCACTCTCTGTAAAGAAGCTCTTTGTGCAGCTCGCTTTTTCCGCAGATTTCACGGAATTTAACGTCATCCAGCTCCTGACAGATTTCTTTCTGTGCTCTTCCGGAACCGAATACCTTGTGGCCCGCATTACGGTTAAATTCCAGAGCCATCCAAAACTTCAGATAGCCATCTGCCAGACTGCCGTCGTTTGTCAGTCCTTTATAGCGTGCTTCCCAGATTTCTTTACGGATTTCATTTGCTTCCGGTTCTTCTCCTGATGCAATTGCCTGCTCAAGCAGTTCTTTACGCTTTTCAGGTTCTGTTTCCCGGTAATACTGAGCGATGATCGGTGTGTCCATATATCTTTCTCCTTCTGGTGTATAATCTTATTTGAAAAATAAACAAAAAACCCTTTTTCTTTCAATATGCCTATTATAGCAAATCAAAGAGAAAAAGGGTAGTCCTGTTTTCTTTAGAGGATCAGCATGGCATCTCCGAAGGAGAAGAAACGATAGCGTTCTTTTACAGCTTCTTCGTACGCAGCCATAATGTGCTCCTTGCCCGCCAGTGCAGACACAAGCATAAGAAGCGTTGATTCCGGAAGATGGAAATTCGTGATAAGTCCATCAATCATTTTAAATTTATATCCCGGATAAATAAAGATTTCTGTCCATCCGCTTCCGGCATGAAGGATTCCATTATCGTCCGTGGCTGATTCCAGTGTACGACAGCTTGTGGTTCCTACAGATATAACTCTGCCCCCGTTTTTTTTCGTATCGTTGATCAGCTTTGCCTGATCTTCCTCTACCATATAGAATTCGGAATGCATATGATGCTGTTCCACATCATCCACTTTTACCGGACGGAAAGTTCCAAGTCCGACATGAAGAGTTACATGAGCAATTTTGACGCCCATATCTTCTACCTGTTTCATCAGTTCTTTTGTAAAATGAAGCCCGGCTGTCGGTGCTGCCGCAGAACCGTCATTCTTGGCATATACCGTCTGATAACGATTTTTGTCCTGCAGCTTGTGGGTAATATAAGGTGGAAGCGGCATTTCTCCAAGCTGATCAAGAATTTCTTCAAAAATACCGTCATAATGAAACTTGATCAGACGATTTCCTTCATCAACAACATCGATGATCTCGCCCTTAAGGATCCCGTCACCAAAAGTGATCTTTGCACCCGGACGTGCCTTTTTGCCAGGTTTGACGAGACATTCCCAGATGTCATTTTCTCTTCGTTTGAGAAGAAGGATTTCAATCAGTGCACCTGTTTCTTCTTTGTGACCGTATAAACGGGCCGGTATAACTCTTGTATCATTTATGACCAGACAGTCTCCTTCGTGAAGATAGTCCAGAATATCTGTAAAGTGTCTGTGTTCAAAAGATCCGTCTTTCATAGAAAGGTGAAGAAGTCTGGAAGAACTTCTGTCTTCCAGCGGATCCTGAGCAATCAGTTCTTTCGGCAGATCGTAATAAAAATCTGATGTTCTCATAAACTGCTCCTTTATTCCTCGGAAGCCTTATTTTCTGCGGCTTTCCATTCTTTTTTCCATTGACGGATCTGACTCCACTCTTTGTTTGTCAGATCTGCTTTTTTCAAAAGATCCGGGCGTCTTTGGGCTGTACGCAAAATTGACTGTTCCCGTCTCCATGCTTCTATATTTGCGTGATGACCGGATAAAAGTACCGGTGGTACTTTCTGACCATGCCACTCTTCCGGTCTGCTGTACTGAGGATATTCCAGCAGATTGCCGGCAAAGGATTCGGTTTCACCGGATTCGTGGTTGCTGAGAACTCCGGGAACCATTCTGGAAATAGAATCCATCATGACCATAGCCGGCAATTCGCCACCAGTGAGAACATAATCCCCGATCGAAACGTAATCTGTAACGATTTCATCAAGAACACGTTCATCGATACCTTCATAATGACCGCACAGAAAAACAAGATCTTTTTCCTGTGCCATTTCTCTGGCCATTCCCTGATGAAAAACATTGCCCTGCGGTGTCAGATAAACTACTCTAGGACGATATCCCAGCTTTTGCTGAATGGATTCATATGCAAGATAGACAGGCTCTGCCTGCATCAGCATTCCGGCACCACCGCCATACGGATAATCATCTACTTTCTGATGTTTATTGAATGCATAATCGCGAATATTGACCGCATTGACAGAAAGATACCCACCTGCTATGGCACGTCCGATGATACTGGTATTCATTCCCTGTTCGATCATTTCCGGAAAAAGTGTCAAAATATGAAAATTCATTATAAGAGTCCCTTCATCAAATGTACCGTCATTGTGTTTGCCTCAATATCAACATCAAGAATACACTCTTTGATTGCAGGAAGAAGAACTTCACCATGCTTGACAGAATCGACAATGTAAACATCATTCGCCCCTGTTTCCATTACATCTCTTAATGTTCCGAATTCACTTCCATCTTCAAGAAGTACTTTCATGCCGAGAAGATCTGCAATATAGTATTCATCTTCATCCAGTTCCTGTGCTTCTTCTCTCGGAATCCACAGATCTCGTCCTTTGTATTTTTCAATATCATTTATATTATCAATTCCGTCAAATTTCAGAATTGCAAGATTCTTAAAAAAGCGGACATTTTTTATATCCAGTCTGCGGAGCTCTCTGCCGGTATCAAGCAATACATAGTCCAGATCAAGGAATCGCTCCGGTTCATCGGTAGTAGGGTAGACTTTGACTTCGCCACGTACACCGTGCGTTGTGGTGATCACACCAACTTTTAATAAATCTTCCATAAAAAACTCCCTGTAAAAAAGGAGCTATGTCTCCACAGCTCCATTCCTTTATTATTGCAGAATATCCACAATTACCTTTTTGCTGCTCTTTGAAGAAGCGGCTTTAACTACAGTACGGATTGCTTTTGCAATTCGTCCCTGTCTTCCGATGACCTTTCCCATGTCGGAAGGTCCTACTTTCAGTTCAATGATAACTGCATCTTCTTTTTCGTTTTCGGTGACAATCACCTCATCCGGATGTTCAACAAGAGATTTTGCAATTACTTCAACTAATTCTTTCATTACATACCTCCCTGCTCACGTGGAGAACGGCAGTATTACAGGATGCGTTTACCCTGTAATACTTTCCATAAAGTATTCTTATTTCTCGATTCCGGCTTCTTTGAAGATTCTTGCAACAACGTCTGTTGGCTGAGCACCAGCAGCAAGCCATTTTTTAGCTTCTTCTTCGTTTACTTTGTAAGCGCTTGGCTCGATGTTCGGATCATATGTTCCGATTTCAGCGATGCATTTTCCATCACGTTTGCAACGG
Source organism: uncultured Blautia sp. (assembly GCF_934372025.1). GTDB lineage: Bacteria > Bacillota > Clostridia > Lachnospirales > Lachnospiraceae > Blautia_A. Next base: position 60,597 of record NZ_CAKROJ010000008.1, on the reverse strand, counting down.
GAATCTGCAACTACGATTCTATAAAAAGGTGCTTTCTTCTGTCCCATTCTTCTTAATCTGATTTTAACTGCCATTTTTGTTTTCCTCCATTATACTATCTTTTAGTTGTATTGTTTTTTATTTAAAAAGGAAGCTTGAAGCCGCCTCTTTTACCCATTTTTCCGCCCATCATTCCAGGCATCTGTTTCATAAGCTTTTTGCTCTGTTCGAACTGTTTGACAAGACGATTGACTTCAGCAATATCTACACCGGCACCTCTGGCAATTCGGTTTTTGCGAGAAATATTCAGAATTCCCGGATTACTGCGTTCCTTCGGGGTCATGGAAAGAATAATTGCTTTTGTGCGGTCAAGAGCTTTTTCATCAATCATATCTTCCAGCTCTTTGGCCTTGTTTCCAACACCTGGGAGCATGTTCAGGATACTGCCGATGCCTCCCATTTTGTTCATCTGTTCCATACTGGTCAGATAATCGTTGAAATCAAAGTCCATTTTTTTGAGTTTTTTCTGCATCTCCGCTGCCTGATCCTGGTCAAGAGCTGCTTCAGCCTTTTCAATAAGACTCATAACATCTCCCATTCCAAGAATTCTGGAAGCCATTCGCTCAGGATAGAACTGTTCAAGATCAGAAAGCTTCTCACCCATTCCGACATAGAGAATCGGTTTTCCTGTGACTGCTTTGATAGAAAGCGCTGCACCGCCTCGGGTATCACCATCCATCTTGGTAAGAATGACACCGTCAATGCCTACTTTTTCGGCAAAGGTTTTGGCAACATTTACTGCATCCTGACCGGTCATTGCATCAACTGTCAGAATCGTACAGTCAACATTTACGTTTGCTTTGATATCTGCAAGCTCCTGCATCATATCTTCATCAACATGAAGACGTCCCGCCGTATCCAGAAGAACAACATTCTGCTGGTTGGCTTTTGCATGTTCGATCGCAGCTTTGGCGATATCTACAGGACTCTGCTTGTCTCCCATGGAGAAAACTTCAACACCCTGTTTTTCACCATTAACCTGCAGCTGAGTGATCGCAGCCGGACGGTATACATCACAGGCAACAAGAAGAGGTCTTTTTCCTTTGGATTTAAGCTTACCGGCAAGTTTGGCAACAGTTGTTGTCTTACCTGCACCCTGAAGACCGGCCATCATCAGTACTGTGATATCATTGCCAGGTTTCAGCGGAAGCTCTGTGGTCTCACTTCCCATCAGATTGACAAGCTCTTCATTAACAATCTTGATTACCATTTGACCAGGATTCAGACCATTCATGACATCCTGTCCTACTGCACGTTCCTGTACAGATTTGGTAAATTGCTTAACAACCCGGAAGTTGACATCTGCCTCCAGAAGTGCCATTTTGACTTCCTTCAGAGCAATTTTGACATCCTCTTCGGTCAGTCGGCCTTTGCCTCTCAGCTTTTTGAATACATTCTGTAATTTATCAGTCAAGCTTTCAAATGCCATGTGTTATAACTCCTCTAATATTTCATTAGAAATTTCTGTAATTTCCTGAGCCTGATAATCGGCTGCTATCTGTTTGATCCGGCGAACCTGCTCTCTGATACTAAGAAATCTTTCTACCAGATGAAGTTTTGCTTCATATTCCGCAAGTGTGTGATTGCAACGTTTGATCATATCGTGTACACCCTGACGACTGATGCCCAGCTCCTCTGCAACTTCACTCAGAGAATAATCTTCCAGAACAACGCTCTCATATACCTGCTGCTGTCGCTCTGTGAGCAGTTCTCCATAAAAATCATACAGTAATGTCTGTTCAACAAATTTTTCCATTTGTAACCACCTCGGCTATCATATCGTATTTCCAAGCAAGTGTCAAGTACTTTTTCTTGACAATCAGTCTTTTTTTGCCTCACTGGTCTCAAATTCAAATATACAGCGGTCAAATGCATTGATCACATCGGTTTCTTCGTATTTGTCGTAGCGTTTGTGCTGTTTTCCGTAGGACATATGAACATGTCCGTGAAGAAAGTATCTGGGATGATATTTTTCCATCAGTTTACGAAAAATCTTAAACCCCTGATGTGGAAGGTCTCGTCCATCATTCAGCTGATAAGCGGGAGCATGCGTCACAAGAATGTCAAAGCCCCTGCGAAACCAGATTTTCGGAAAAAGCTTAAATACTCTTTTTTGCATTTCCCATTCGGTATACTGATGGGTACCTGGTTTGTAACGCATAGAACCACCAAGCCCAAGAATTCGTACTCCTTCGTAAACAACAAGTTTGTCCTCAATACAGATGCAGCCCTCCGGTGGGATTTTTTCGTATTTATCATCATGATTTCCGTGTACGTAAAACACCGGAGCTGATGTAAATGTGGCAAGGAAAGAAAGGTAACGTGGATCCAGATCCCCACAGGAAATGATAAGATCGATTCCTTCCAGTTTGCTTTTTTCAAAATAATCCCACAGGAATTTGGACTCTTCATCTGCTATGGCAAGTATTTTCATCTATTGCTCATCCCTTCTAGTTCTTAAGGCCGGACTGCTGTGTCACTGGTTTGGCCTGTTCTGTCAGTTCTTTCTGTGTCGGAATTGAGCCGATAACGTTCTCTGCCAGCCAGTCCATCCGAATAATTTCCTCCGGAGAAAGCGTTCGGTCCGGATCTGCCTGAACCATTCCGTCCTGAGAATACAAAATTCCGGAAAACGGATTAAACTCTCCTCTGGTTATATTATCTTTCAGAAGCTGTACCAGTCTTTTGGTTCCAATCGGCAGATTCTGAGAATGAATGACATCTACTACGCCTGCGGAAAGTCCCCACCAGTAATTGATAGCTTTAATCTCGGCATTGTCATCGTACTTCCATGTTCCATCCATGATCGTGCGGATCAGCTGCTCATAAAATTTGCCCCAGTGCCACAGAGGCATTGCAATATTATGTGGTTCCCCGTTTTCCAGATGATACAGCCCAAAATATCTGGAAGTCTCCTCTGGAATCACCATATCCTTACCGGAGACTACTGTTACACCCTTTTTTCGGATATTTTCCATGGCACGTCCAAGATCTACGTCCTTCAAAGTAGACCATTCCAGATAAATCTTTGCTCTTGGGTTCACCATCTTGGCACCAAGTGCAAATGCATTTATATTTGCAATTGTTCCGAAGATCGGATAATCCGCAATATAAGCAAGCTGACCATTTTCTGCCATTGCTCCGGCTATCGCTCCCATCAGGAATTTTGCTTCATGCATACGTGCATAATAGGTACGGATATAACGATGTGAGGTATTCAGCGAGCAGTTCAGGATTCTGATCTCCGGATTTGCAATTGCCGCCTGTACACTGGCTTTGACAAATTCCGGTGTTGTTGTAAAAATAAGATTGCATCCCTTCTGGATCGCATCTGAAATTGCTTTTTCTGCAAGTTCCGGAGTCAGATTTTCATAACATTCTGTTGTAACTTCTTCTGGGAAAGTCTGTTCCAGATGAAGTCTTCCAAGTTCATGTGCATAGGTCCATGCGGAGGTTCCAGGTGTTTTTGCATAAAGAAAAGCAATTTTCAGTTTTGGTGCACTTAACGGGAGCAGACGGTTCAGGAGCGATTTTTTCTCCGTATTCGGATCCATTTTCAGGTCGATCTCATTATCGTGTTCAAGAAGCTTGAATTCCTCCCAGCTTTTTGCCACCAGTGCTTTGATCTCGCTTACGGTCTTTTCACCAAGTTCTTCATAGCCGTAAATTGTCATAAATGCCAGAAAAGCATCTCCTGTAGTAATGGAAAGCTTCTTTCCTCCGGCAGCTTCAAATTCAGCTGCAAAGCGGGAATAGATCGAACTGAAATTCAGTTTGTCATCGTCTGTCCACAGATCTTTCGGTCCTTTTCCTACTGCTGCCTGAAGCTTTGCAAAACCTCCGATTTTTGAAAACCAGATATAATTGATCTGAGAAAGTGCGTAGAAATCTACAAACTCATAATATATTATATTTGCTTTCTGTTTGGTTCTGGGAGGCAGGATCCTTGTTACATATCCCGGCACAGAAACAGCATCGTAATATTTCAGAACGCTGACTCGTTTGTTTCCTTCTTCTATATAGAACTGATTCATATACTCATATGCCTTGATCGGGTCACGGATACCCTCTTTGAGATGACTGTCACTTAGAACACTCCATTTGTAAGCAAACTCCGTATTTTCACGGAGAATCGGCATAAAATTTCCGGAAAAGGCACTGCTGCGTCCACTTGTTTTTGTTCCTACGATCTGGTCAATTGGAATCTGTACCAGACCAAGCGGAACTTCTGAATAATTTCCTCTGGACGGAAGAATATCATCCAGAACTTTCAACGTCGGAACCTCGCCCTTCATCATCCTTGCCTGATAATCTTTTTTTCCTGATTTGTAGGCTTTCATATAATCTTCTGATACATATGCCATAAAAAATCCCCCTTTTCGTGGTTCATTATTCTTTTACAGAACAGGGGATCCGGACCTGTTCCGGTCTGAATCCCCCAGTGTTTTAACAGAATGTTATATTACAGATTTGCACGGATCACCTTTGGTCTGCATCCGGCTTTTTCAAGTGCATTTACGATTTTCTGCTTATGTTCAGTTCCATATGCTTCCAGAGTTACCTTAAGCTCCACTGCTGCATAACGGTTTGTACTTACAAACTGATTGTGATCCAGTTTGATAACATTACCCTGATTCTCTGCAATGATGGAAGCAACACGCACAAGTTCACCCGGCTTGTCCGGAATCAGAACAGATACTGTAAAGATACGGTCTCGCTGAATCAGTCCGTGCTGAACAACAGAAGACATGGTGATCACATCCATGTTTCCGCCGCTTAAGATAGAAACAACTTTCTTTCCGGTAAAGTTCAGATGACGAAGTGCTGCTACAGTCAGAAGACCGGAGTTTTCAACGATCATTTTGTGGTTTTCTACCATATCGAGGAATGCAACGATCAGTTCGTCATCATCAATAGTGATCACTTCGTCCAGGTTTTCCTGCAAATATGGAAAGATATGTTCTCCAGGAGTCTGAACAGCAGTACCATCGGCAATTGTATTTACATGCGGCAGTGTAACAACTTCACCTTTTTCAAGAGAAGCCTTCATACATGCAGCACCGGATGGTTCTACACCGATTACTTTGATATGCGGGTTCAGCAATTTGGCAAGAGTGGAAACTCCTGTTGCAAGACCGCCTCCGCCGATTGGAACAAGGATATAATCTACAAGAGGAAGCTCCTGTACAATTTCCATTGCAATGGTACCCTGACCGGTTGCCACTGCCGGATCATCAAACGGATGGATAAAAGTATATCCTTCTTTTTCAGCAAGTTCCAGTGCATAGGCACATGCCTCATCGTATACATCACCCTTAAGAATTACTTCTGCACCATAGCTCTTGGTACGTTCCACCTTGATCAGAGGTGTGGTTGTCGGCATAACGATAACAGCTTTTGCACCAAATTTGTGAGCGGCATAAGCAACTCCCTGTGCATGATTTCCTGCTGATGCTGCAATCAGACCCTTGGCGCGTTCTTCTTCAGTAAGAGTGCTGATTTTGTAATAAGCACCACGTACCTTGTACGCACCTGTTCGCTGCATATTTTCCGGTTTCAGAAATACCTTGTTTCCGGTAAGATCTGAAAAATAACTGCTCTTGATCAGTTTGGTTTCCTGGGTTACCTGTTTTACGATTTCTGCTGCCTGTTCAAAGCTCTCTAATGTAAGCATGCTGTGTCCTCCTGTTTATTCTTCTGCGTGTAAGTCTTTTTCGTCGATGTCAAACAGTGCATTTACAAAGGCATCGGCATCAAATTTCTGTAAATCATCAATGGTTTCTCCGACTCCGATATATTTTACCGGGATATCCAGCTCAGACTGGATTGCAACTGCAATACCGCCTTTTGCGGTTCCGTCCAGCTTGGTCAGGATAATACCATTTACATTTGCAACTTCTGCAAACTGTTTGGCCTGAGCCAGTGCATTCTGTCCGGTTGTACCATCCAGAACGACCAGTGTTTCCAGATAGGCTTCCGGATATTCTCTTTCCAGTATACGATAAATCTTGCGGAGCTCTTCCATAAGGTTCTTTTTGTTGTGAAGACGTCCGGCTGTATCACAGATCAGTACATCTGCATTTCTTGCTTTTGCTGCTGCAACTGCATCATATACGATGGATGCCGGATCGGCACCTGCCTGTCCACCGATCAGGTCGACACCTGCACGGGTTGCCCACTGGGCAAGCTGTTCTCCTGCTGCTGCACGGAAAGTATCTGCTGCTGCGAGAATAACCTTTTTCCCCTGATCCTTTAACTTGCCGGCAAGTTTGCCGACAGAAGTGGTTTTGCCGACTCCGTTTACTCCGATCACAAGAATAACTGATTTACGGTTTTCAAATTCATATTCTGTGCTGTCTACACGCATCTGTTCTTTGATACTGTTGATCAAAAGCTGTTTACATTCCATCGGATTTTTGATATGTTTTTCTGCCACCTGTTGTTTCAGATGTTCCAGAATTGCAGATGTTGCATTGATTCCGATATCTCCCATGATCAGAATCTCTTCCAGTTCTTCATAAAAATCCTCGTCAATACTGGAGTAGCCACTGAAAATAGAATCAAACCCGGCTACAATATTATCTCTTGTCTTGGTCAGACCGCTGACAAGACGTTTAAAAAAGCCTTTCTTTTCTTCTGCCATACTCTGTCCTCCTCATTATTTGCTCAACTGATTTTCTACCAGGTCTACGGATACAAGAGTTGAGACACCCTTTTCCTGCATGGTAATACCATACAGGCGATCCGCAGCATTCATTGTACCACGTCTATGCGTTATTATAATAAACTGTGTGTTTTTCGTCAACTTCTGTAAATATGATGCGAAACGTCCGACATTTGAATCATCCAGTGCCGCCTCAATCTCATCAAGCAGACAGAACGGAGATGGCTTCAGATTCTGGATCGCAAAAAGGAGTGCGATTGCGGTCAGAGCCTTTTCACCACCGGAGAGCTGCATCATATTCTGCAGCTTCTTACCTGGCGGCTGAGAAATGATCCGGATGCCGGCCTCGAGAATATCTTCATCCTCAGAAAGTTCAAGGGTACCTTTTCCACCGCCGAACAGTTCTTTGAAAGCTTTGTCAAATTCCCGCTGAATGTCTCGGAATTTCTCAGTAAACTGTCTGCGCATTCCCTCATCCAGTTCCAGGATAATGCCTTCCAGTGTCTCTTCTGCCTTGACGATATCCTCGTACTGACCGGAGAGAAAGGTATGACGTTCCAGAAGATTTTTGTAATCCTCGATCGCATTTACATTGACAGAACCAAGTTTACGGATTTCATCCTTAATTCGCAGGACATCTTTTTTGATAGACTGACTGTCACTGAGTTCTTCCCTGCGATATTGAAGCGCATTGTTTGGAGTGATCTCATACTCTTCCCACATATAAGATATCTGAGACTCACGCTGTTCTTCGATTTTTTCAGTCTGGCTGCGCAGTCGGAAACATTCTTTATCCAGGAGAGAAGTCTTTTCTGAAAGATGGTCTCTTTTTTCAAAAAATGATTTGTGACTGTTGCTTCGTTTTTCTTTTTCTTCCTGCCACTGTATTCTCTGTTCATTAAAGTGATTTTCTTTTTCCAGACATGTCTGTGCGGCATTTTTCAGTTCCAGAATTCCCTTTTCTTTGCTCTGGATTTCTTCATTACTTTGAACAATGTTATCGGTAATTTCTCTGGACTCTGTTTCAGAAGCATCTATTTCAGAATTCAGTCGGTTCAGATTTTCCAGAAGGAACTGATTCTGCTGTTCCAGAGTGGAAAGTTCCAGTCGGATCTGTTCCAGTTCATGGGATTTTGCTGTTTCTTCTGATTTCCACTCTTCCAGTTCTTTCTGTTTGGTCTCAATAAAGATTTCGAGTTCCTTCTCATCTTTCTGAGAGTCTTCCAGCTCTCTGGTGATGTTGTTGTGATCTTGTCGGATCTCACCTGCCTGATGACGCAGTTCATCCTGTTCTCGTTCAATCTGGCGATAGCTGTTCTGGATCTCATTTTCTTTTTCCTGCAGCTGAGAAAGGTTCATCTTGGCAGTATTCTGTTCAACGTATTGCTGACGGAGCTTCTGCTGAAAATCTGCGATCGCATCGCGAAGTACATTTCGTTTGCTGCGATTTTCACCAATTGCCTTCTGTGTCTCTTCCAGTTCTTTCTTCAGGATTCCAACACTGCGTTCCAGTTCTTCGATTTCACGACGTCGTCCAAGCAGATTGCTGTTGTTTTTGAAAGCACCACCTGTCATGGAACCTCCCGGGCTTAAAGATTCACCTTCGATCGTAACCATACGCAGACTGTGACGGTATTTCTTTCCGATAGCAATTGCATGATCAATATCATCGACTACAAGAACACGGCCCAGAAGGTACATGACCAGCTCACTGTACTCACTGTCTGCCTTTACAAGTGTGTTGGCAGTTCCGATAACACCAGGCTCCTGTAATACATCTCGCTGATTCAGCCCGCCTCTTCCACTGATATTGGAAAGCGGAAGAAACGTTGCACGTCCGTATCTGTTTTTCTTCAGAAATCCGATCATACGCTTGGCAGTCTGTTCGTTGTCTGTAACAATGTTCTGGATACTTCCTCCGAGAGCTGTCTCGATAGCAACTTCGTAGTCTTTTTGTACGTGTATGATATCTGCTACAACACCCTTGATTCCAGGCTCGTTCTTTTTCTGTTCCATAACGCGGCGGATACTGTTTCCATATCCGTCATAGCGTTCTGTGATATTTTTAAGAGATTCCAGACGGGATGCTTCTCTGTGATAAGCAGTCTGGCCGATTTCCATCTGTGAATTTTGTTTTTTGAGTGTTTCCTGCAGTTTCTGTACCTCTCCGTCAAGACGTACGCATTCCTGATTGGTTGAAGCGATCAGCGCAGTTACTGTATCATATTGTTTCTGTGCTGTTGTGCGATCCTTTTCAAGAACTTCTTCTTCACTCTTGAGGCGGAGAATTCTCTGACTGATTTCTGCCTTACGGATATTTAACTGTTCCAGCATTGCATCGAAACGCTGTACTTTACCTTTGGTCGTTGCACGGCTGTTCAGGATCTCGATAATCTCATTCTTACCATCTTCAACAGCCTGTGTACATTCATTTACATTAAAAACAATGTTCTCAAGTGTTTCTGTCTCTCTGGAAAGTCTGTTCTTTATATCTTTCAGTTTGCTCTGCAGTGTCTGCTTTTCTTCAAGTAATCTGTTTTTTTCCTGTGTTCTGCGTTCCAGATCTTCTTTTAAAGAATTCAGTCGGTTTTTGTAATGTTCACTGTTCTGACGACCGGAAGAAATCTGCTCCTCAAGAACCTGTACCTGGCCTTCATACTGCTGTTTCAGAAGTGCATTCTGCTGCTGTTCTTCTTTGAGTGTATCCAGCTTCTGATTCAGTTCTTCCAGTTCCTTTTCCAGGCGGTCATATTCCAGTCTGGTTCTTTCATAGGCCTTCTGAGCTTCGTCTAATTCTTTTTGTGCCTGAGCCAGCTTTGCTTCCAGTTCTCTGAGAAGTTCTCCTGTCTGCTGATGTTCCAGAAGAAAAAGATTTACATCCAGTTCTTTGAGTTCTTCTCTTTTGGATAAATAAATGCGGGCAGTTTCAGACTGTTTCTCCAGTGGTTCCAGCTGTTTGGTCAGCTCACTAAGGATATCTGTCACACGGACAAGATTCTGGCGTTCCTCATCCAGCTTTTTTAAAGTGGTGGCTTTTCTTCGCTTAAATTTCACGATTCCTGCCGCTTCATCAAAAAGCTCACGTCGTTCCTCCGGTTTTCCGCTCAGGATCTTGTCAATCTGTCCCTGACCGATAATAGAATATCCTTCTTTACCAATACCTGTATCATAAAACATTTCCTGAATGTCTTTCAGTCGACATCCACTTCCATTGATCAGATATTCACTTTCACCGGAACGGTAAAGCCGGCGCGTTACTGTTACTTCGTTATAATCTACCGGAAGCTTGTGATCGCCATTATCCAGAGTTATTGATACAGAAGCAAAACTGAGCGGTTTTCTGTTTTCTGTTCCGGAAAAAATAACGTCCTGCATATTACCGCCACGAAGCTGTTTGGCGCTCTGCTCTCCGAGAACCCAGCGAACAGCATCTCCAACATTACTTTTGCCACTGCCATTTGGTCCTACAATACCGGTAATTCCATTATGAAATTCAAAGTTGATTTTCTGTGCAAAGGATTTGAAGCCATATACTTCAATATTCTTTAAATACATAGTTCACCTGCCAGTTTTTCTTTTACGGATGTATCACGCATAAAATCAGAATTTCTTTTCCTGAATTGCCTGATATGCGGCAGCCTGTTCCGCTGCTTTTTTGGTATGGCCGCTTCCATTTCCTACAACCTGGCCATTCACCTGAACACAGACCGTAAACTGTTTGTCATGATCCGGTCCTGTCTCATCAGTCAGAATATATTCTACAGGCTGAAGACCTTTTTCCTGCACCATCTCCTGCAGGATTGTCTTGCTGTCATAAAAGAGCTGTTTTCGTTCGATATCATTTAATATAAATTTCAGGACAAATTTCTTTGCATGTTCAAAACCACCGTCCAGATAAATGGCGCCCAGAAGAGCTTCCGTTGCATCTGAGACAATGGAATCACGATTACGTCCGCCAGTCATGTTTTCTCCTTTTCCAAGAAGAAGATACTGCGGCAGGTCAAACTGTCTTGCACAGTACGCAAGGCTTGGCTCACATACAAGACTTGCACGTTTTTTGGTCAGCTCGCCTTCCGGGATCTGCGGGAATTTTGCATAAAGGAAATCGCTGCTGATCAGTTCGAGCACAGCGTCTCCGAGAAATTCCAGCCGCTCATTACAGCCAAGCTTGCCAAGTTTTTTTTCGTTTGCATAGGAACTGTGTGTCAGTGCCTGTTTCAGTAATTTTTTGTTTTGAAATGTATATCCTATGATCTGTTCCAATTGTTCCATTTTATCTGCCTTCTTTTCTGTTATTCCTTATCCGGAGCTTCAAAGCGTGCCGGCTGGATCCGTTCTGCTATTTTTTCGTTAATCTTCTGCTGTTTAAACTGCATACACTGGAAAATAGCATTTTTAATCTCTACAGATTTTGCGCTTCCATGCGTTTTTACAACAAGACCTTTAAGACCAAGCAGTGGTGCTCCGCCATACTCTGTCGCATCAAAGCTTTTAAGAGTCTGTTTCAGTGCCGGTTTGACAAGGAGAGCTCCTATTTTACTCTTTAATGAGCTCATCATTCCATCTTTGATCTTGTGGATCAGCTCGGAACTGACACCTTCATAAAGTTTGAGGATAACGTTTCCGACAAAGGCCTCACAGACAATGACATCTGCGTAACCGGCCGGAATATCTCTTGCTTCAATACTTCCGATGAAATTGATGCCTTCAACTTCTTTGAGAAGAGGAAACGTTTCTTTGACCAGGGCATTTCCTTTTTCCTCTTCTGCTCCATTATTTACGATAGCAACACGTGGATTTTTGATACCTACTACGTGTTCCATATAGATGGATCCCATTTTGGCAAACTGTACCAGATGAGAAGGTCTTGCATCAACATTTGCGCCACAATCGATCAGAAGAGAAACACCTTTTGCTGTCGGAATCAATGGAGCGAGCGGCGGACGTTCTACGCCTTTGCTTCGGCCAACCAGTACCTGACCACCGACCAGAACTGCACCGGTACTTCCGGAAGATACAAAAGCATCTGCCTTTTGCTCTTTTACCATTTTAAGACCGACAACAATAGAAGAATCCTTTTTTTTACGAATTGCAAATACAGGTGGTTCCGCAGTTTCTATCACTTCTGTTGCGTTTACTACCTGAATCCTGTCTGTCGGATAATCCTGATATTTTTTAAGCTCTGAATGTATCACTTCTTCCTGGCCGGTAAGAATGACCAGAATATTTTTATTCTCTTTTACTGCCTCAACAGCAGCTTTTACAGGTTCCACCGGTGCAAAATCTCCACCCATGGCATCTACAACTACTTTTACTAATTCTGCCATATTTTTCCTCCTGTATATCTGTATTAAAACGTGATTTATCTGAAAAATTCTCAAACTTTATCATACTAAAGAATCTTTGGAAAATCAAGTCTGTTCGCATATCATCTGCGATTATTGTATCAGATGTGAAATGATGCTATTGTTCACCTTTACTTTTGTGCTGCTATCTGTTCTGCCAGATCATTCAGATATACCCAGCGATCCATCTTTTCTTCAAGCTGTGCTTCTGCAGCTTCTTTTTCCTGTGTCAGTTCGTTCAGTTTACCGGAATTTGTGGCATTCGCCATAATATCTGCATCCAATTTTGCAATTTTACTTTCCAGTGATGCAATATCTTCATCAATGGTCTCGTATTCTCGTTGTTCTTTATAACTGAACTTTAATTTTGAAGTTTTGTTCTGTTTCCAGGTTTTTACAGAAGCTTTTTCTTCTTTTGGTTCATCGGAAACCGATTTTCCGGCAGAACTATTTCTGCTGTTTTCGTTTTCCTCGGAAACAGCACCTTCCTTACGCTTTTTTGCCTCCAGATAATCGGTATAACCACCTTCATACTGAGTCAGATTTCCTTCTCTGTCAAATTCAAAAATACGATCTGCCAGATTATCCAGGAAATATCGGTCATGTGATACGGCAATTACGATTCCGGCAAAGGAATCCAGATAATCTTCCAGGATCGTCAGAGTCGGGATATCAATATCGTTTGTAATCTCATCGAGAAGAAGTACATTTGGAGCAGCCGCAAGAACCTTCAGAAGATAGAGGCGCTTCTTTTCACCTCCGGAAAGTTTTTCAATCGGCGCATATTGCATGGCCGGATCGAAAAGAAACTGTTCCAGCAGTTTGGAAGCACTGATCAGACCATCCTTTGTCGGAATAAATTCAGCTACATCTTTAATATAATCAATGACTCTCTGAGAGGAATTCATATCTTCGATTTCCTGTGAAAAATAGCCGATCCTAATAGTCTCACCAATTTCTACGGTTCCACTGTCCGGCTGGATGATCCCGGCAATGATCTTCAGAAGGGTGGATTTTCCACAGCCGTTCGGACCGATGATACCGAGTCTCTGATTTTTCAGAACGATATAGTCAAAATCCCGAATGCAGATCCTGTCTCCGAAGCGTTTGGCAATGTGATGCAGTTCGATCGTCTTTTTACCCATTCTTGTCTCGACAGAATCAATTTCGACACTCTGATCGCGGACAGGTGCTGTTGTGTTCTTCATATCCTCAAGACGGTCAAGACGGGCTCTCTGTTTGGTACTCCTTGCACGGCAGCCTCTTTTTGCCCATTCGATTTCCATGCGGAGAATGCTCTGTTTCTTGCGTTCAGATGCCATTTCCATCTCCTCACGTTGTGCCTTCATTTCCAGAAAATCAGAATATTTTGCTTCGTAGCTGTATATTTTTCCATGACTGATCTCCAGAATTTTATTTGTTACCCGGTCAAGAAAATATCGGTCATGTGTAACCATGATGACAACTCCCTTAAAGCGATTCAGATAATCTTCAAGCCAGGACGCCATTTCATTATCCAGATGGTTTGTAGGCTCGTCCAGAATCAGCACATCTGTCGGATTAACAAGAACAGCAGCCAGAGCCACACGTTTCTTCTGTCCACCGGAAAGATGCGCAATCTCTTCTTCGTGATCCTCAATCCCGAGTTTATTCAGTACCATATGCGCTTCTGTTTCCGGGTTCCAGCTCTGCTCTCGCTGTCCCTGTGTCACATAAGAAAGGATCGTTGCACCATCCGGAAATTCCGGGTGCTGGGAAAGATATGTGATACGAAGGCCATTCTGGGTTATAACCTGACCTTCATCTGCTTCTTCCAATCCTGCCAGAATACGCAGAAACGTTGTCTTTCCTGTTCCATTGATACCTATGATACCAATTTTATCTCCCTGGTGGATACCACAGGATATATCATCAAAAATCACTTTTTCACCGTAGGTTTTACTGATATGCTCCAGATTTAATACATTCATTCAGATACTCCTTACTGTAAACTATGTTTTTCTTTTGGAAATTTTTTAAAATAATATATGATAAATAAAACCGCTGTAATTCCCCATGATACAGGATAACTCAGCATGATTGTTCTGATTCCGGAATAAATCGGAAAGACACCAAACATCCAGATTATTCGAAACAGACAGACACCGCCACATGTCAGCAGCATTGGAACGAGGACTCTTCCTGCACCTCGTAATGCACCGGATAATATGCCGATTGCTACATAAATAAAATAAGACGGCAGCAAAAAGTGCATCATTTCCACACCTATATGAACTACATTTGCGTCTGTCGTAAAAAGTCTGTACAGCGGTTCTGCCAGCATATAGAGCGTTGCACTGACAAGAATTGCACCTGTGTAAGACATGAGAAGACATACCCGGACGCTCTTTCGCATACGCTTTATTTTGCCGGCACCATAGTTCTGTCCGACAAAGGTTGTAATCGCAATTCCAAAAGCATTTACGACCATCCAGTAAATTGCATCAATTTTGGCAAATGTTCCCCATGCTGCAACCGTATCTGTTCCCAGGCCATTTACAAAAACCTGAATGATCAGATTTGCAACCGTATACATTGCGGCTTCCATAGCTGCCGGAATACCGATTCTGAGTACAGACTTAAGCGATACTGCATAAAAACGGATTTCACGCAGTCTGAGCTGAAACAGAGGATTTCCCTTCATCAGAATCAACGTAACCATAATGGCACTGATTCCCTGGCAGGTGACGGTTGCCAGAGCAACGCCCCGGACTCCAAGCTGAAAGATCACGACCAGCAGAATGTCCAGTATGATATTCAGAACACATGTCATGATCAGCACATATAATGGTCTTTTGGAATCTCCTACAGCTCTGAGGACAGAGGCCCCCATATTATAAATGATATTAAAAATCATTCCGCAGAAATATATGTGAAGATATATAATAGAGTCTTCCATTAGTTCCGGTTGGGTCTTCATGGCAGTAAGAACATTTTCTGAGATCAGAAATCCGATAATACCAACCACTGCTCCGATCACTATTGCGAAAGCATAGGCGGTATGTAACGTTTTATTCAGGTTCTTGTGGTCGCGTGCTCCGTAAAACTGGGCCATGATCACAGAGGCACCGGATGTCAGTCCGACAAAAACTTCCACAATCAGAGTTACGATCTGATTAACAGAACCACCCACGGCTGCAAGCGCCTCTTTACCTACAAAACGACCGACAACAATACTGTCGGCCGTATTATATACTTGCTGAAAAAAAGTACCGATTACTATCGGAAAAAAGAATATTAATAGCTGTTTCCAGATTACCCCTTCTGTAATCTGATTCTTTTGTTCCATTTTCCCTCCAAAACATAGATTTTGATTGAAAAAAACAGAATCCTGAAAAGGATTCTGCTTCATTCTTTGTGATTAGTCTTCAACTTTCACGATTTCTTTCTTATTGTAGCTTCCGCATTCTTTACAAACTCTGTGAGGCATCATCAGGGCGCCGCATTTGCTGCATTTTACCAGATTCGGAGCACTCATTTTCCAGTTTGCACGTCTTTTATCACGTCTAGCTTTAGATGATTTGTTCTTTGGACATATGGACATAGGTTACACCTCCTTAAATTTACTAAATATATCACTGATGGCTGCCATACGGGGATCCTTCGGCTCCTCTGCACATCCGCAGGGACCCTCATTCAGATTCTTCCCACACTGGCTGCATATTCCTTTGCAGTCCTCTTTACAAAGAACTTTCAAAGGCCAGCTCATCAGTACCTCAAGATAGACCAACCGGTCCACATCCAGGTCCATGCCAGTGAGATAGTCATTTTCATCCAGATTTTCTACTCTGTCTTTATCAGACTGTTTCATATCCAGCTTGCGGTCAATCTCATATGGAATTGAAACGGATACCTGTTCCAGACAACGATCACATGGAATTCCTACAGTAATACTGCCTTTGCCTGTCAGTTCAAGAACCTTATTTCCTGTATTGGAAATTTTAAGTTCAGCAGGAGTCTTATCCAAAACCGGAAATTCTCCCATCTGAAATGCAATTTTCTCTAATTCCACTTCAGAACTGATCTGTATGATTTTTCCTTCACTGTCTGTAATATCTGATAAATGAATCTGCATAATTCTCTCCTATTCACACTTAACCAATTATACATAGGAGGCACCCATTTGTCAACGAAATTTTTGTTTTTATTTCTATATTTTTCCGGCACATTATTCGTTTATCACTTCACTGCGTAATGGAATCGATGCTGTTGCGCCAGGTCTGGAAACGGCAATGGCTGATGCTCTTGCTGCAAGTTTCAGACCTTCCTGCACAGGAAGCCCATCTATTATTGACGAAATAAAGTAACCGGTAAAGGTATCTCCTGCAGCTGTAGTGTCGACTGCTTTTACTTTATAAATACCCTGTCTGTAGATTTCTGTATCATCCTGATAAACAGAACCATCGCTTCCAAGGGTCAGCACAACTTTTGCATTTGGATAAAGCTCCTTTACTTTTTGAAGGATTTTGTCAGGCTCCTTTTCACCGGTGATCTGAAATCCTTCAATTTCATTCATCAGGAAAAGACTAATTTTTGTAAGATCACAGTGTTCCAGTGCCTGGTCAAATGGAGATGGATTTAAAATGATCATCATATGTCTGGCATATGCACGGTCAATGATATAATCCAGTTCATTAATTTCATTCTGTAAAAGAATAATATCTCCTTCTTCAAAAGAATCAAGAACTTCATCTACAAATTCTCTGGTCATACTTCGGTTGGAGCCGCCAAAAAGAAGAATACAGTTCTGTCCATTCTTGTCAACCTGTATAACGGTATGTCCACTTGGCCCTGGTATTTGTCGGATGAACTCAGTATTCACACCATTCTCTTTGCATACTTCAAGAAGTGGTTCCCCACCCTCTCCAATCAGGCCGGCATGATAAACAGGAATTCCGGCTTTAGCAAGTGCAATAGACTGATTCAGCCCTTTTCCGCCACAAAAGATCTGTCGGTCTTTTGATGCCTGCGTCTCTCCCGGAATCAGGATTGATTCCACCTGGTATACATAGTCCAGATTCAGAGAACCAAAATTCAATACTTTCATATTATTTTTTTCCTCCGAAAAGAGTAGGATCATCTACAAGATCAAGCGGATAATCTCCTAAATGTTTCAGCTTAAATCCATTTGCTTTATATTCTTCATAATTAAAGGCATCTAATTCATCGCATGCAAGTTTATGGAACTCATAAAAATTAGGCCAATATTCGTAACCATCTCCAAGATTATGGCTCAGGTATGCATCGGCAATATCACAGCCCATCTTAGGTGCAACATAAAAAGCACCCATTGCAAGAACATTGACACCATTTCCGGTAATTGCACGAAGAGCTGCCGGAACACTTTCTACTACACCAGCCGAAACACCTGGGCACTTACTTGCTGCAATATGTATTCCCATGCCGGTTCCGCAGAAGATCAGCGCACGTTCAAACTCTCCTTCAGAAATCATAGATCCAACACGAAGTCCGATTCGATGGAACATCAGGTCCGTATCCGTATCTTCAGGTGATCTGACACCGACATCAGTTACTGTCCATCCATACTCTTTCAGATGAGCCACTACTGCTTCTTTAAGCGGAAATCCTGCAAAATCAGCACCAACAAGAATCTGTTTGTCTTTAATTGTCTTCATGTCATTACCTCCTTGTTATAACTCTTTGATTTTTATTTAGCTATGTAATTGATGATGTTTTTAAACAATACATTATAATATTTCCAGTTGCAGAACTCCGGCGGTGCCCAGTGAGGGGAGCAGTCACTTGAAAAAATTGCAGTTTTTCCTTTACCATAATTTCCAAAAGCGATAAAAGGATCTCCACAGACAGTTGCAGCAAGCTCTGCTTCTGGTTTAATCGTACTTTTATTGTAACCAAGTACTGGCGGCCACTCACCTTCTATTCCTTCAAATATCGGATGCTCCGGAAGAATTACTTCGGCACATACACCTTCACAATGTTCCATACGGTCATCATATGGAAGCAATTGTACAGGAAGCACATCCTGTACAGGCGTTGCCCACCATTTTCCCTGTCCGCCAACTCCATTAAAAGTCATATAACCGCCAAACATCAGAAGTCCACCACCACCGAGAACATATTCCTTAAGCAGCTGACAGCGGTTTGGAAGAATTTTACTCATTCCAAATGTGGCAGATGGAATCAGTAATGTATCTGCGCCAACATCAGAAAGGATGATACACGAATATTCGTTAAGTTCTTCCAGTGTAAATGGAAAATGATCATTTGCAATATGATTAGGCATATATTCAAATTCATATCCGGCCTTTTCGATTGCTTTATCAATCCAACCCAATCCAGTTTCATATTTTGAAGAAAAGAAACTGTTAAATCCTTTTACCTCCATTAACGTGGCACTCCAGGATTCTCCGACAAAAAGAACTTTTTTACTCATAGGATTATTTCCTTTCTTATTATTTAGCACGTTTTGGTTTCTGGCTGATATAATCAATCACAAGTGCAAGAATCAGAACAGCACCCCAGATCAATGTAACATAATATGTAGAAACACTTCTGAAACGGTTGATACCAGATTCAATCATCTTCAGCAGAACAATCGCTGTTATTACACCAGAAATCTTTCCTTTACCGCCGTTCGGGCTGACTCCACCAAGAACAACCAAAAGGATTGACTGCATCGTATAGTTCGAACCATAATCTGCTCTTGCAGAGGAATAAGTAGCAAGCATCATCAATCCACCAAGTGCTGCGCAGATAGATGAAGTGATATGTGTTCTGAACAACAGCGCTGTGGTATTAATTCCTGAAAATTTAGCTACATGTGCATTTGTACCATAGAGACGAAGTTTAGTACCATAAGTGCAATGTTCCAGCATAAACCAGATAATAATTGCAACTACGACAAATACCAGAAGTCTTCTTGGAATAAATCCAAACATATTTCCAGAGAAGAAATCACAATACTGTTTCGGGAATGAAGAAACAGCAGAACCATTTGTCATTACCACACACAGACCTGTGAGGAGTTCATTCACACCGAGAGTTGCAAGGATTGGTGGAACACCGAGTTTGGATATGAGGAAAGCATTTACGCCTCCTACAACAACGCCGGTAACAATTGCGATCAGGAAGATCACTACGGAAAATGCAAGTGGCATAGTTCCATCAGTTCCAAAAAACCTGGTCAATGTAAATACTGTAAGGATAGAAGTCATATTGGCTGCACCAACAACAGAAAGATCGATGCCGCCAGTAATCATACATAACATACCACCCAGGGCCATCAAACCATATTCAGGGAACTGTCCTGCCATGGTAAGGAAATTCATTCCAGTATAAAACTTTTTGGACTGAGTCAGCGCCATAAATATGAGCCAGAATACCATGATGACTAACAGACGGGTCACTTCTTCATTTTTCTTATATAAGCTTTTAATCTTGTTCATCACGCGCCCTCCTTTACTGCTTTCTTTTGGCTTTTAGAGGTTCGGTTTGACTGCCATGCAGTCAGAGATACGCCGATCACGATTACAAGGCCTACAAAAACAGCACTCCAGGTAGTTGGGATTCCAAGAAGAATCATAGAATTCTGTACAAGGATGATCAAAAATGTACCAAGCATACATCCTGTTAAGGTACCAGCACCACCAGTAAGCGCTACTCCACCGAGAACAACACCAGCGATAATATTCATTTCCATTCCAAGCATATTGGTTGGATGCATCTGCTGCATCATACATACACGACAGATACCACTGGCTGATGCGATCATACCAATAATAATGTACATGATGAATTTTGTTCTCTTAACGTTAAATCCAGCAGTATGTGCACTCTGCGGATTTCCACCGATTGCATAGATTCCACGACCGAAAATGGTATACTGTAACACAAAATGCATTAATGCACAGACGATTACCAGAATGATAAAAGTGTATGGCAGAACGGATGTCAATCCGTTGGATTTATTAGTTGCTGTAATAAATGCTGCTGTTCCAAAACTTTTCATTCCAGGAGGAATCACCGAAAGCTGATTTGCTCTTAATGTACCTTGCATAATACCCTGGAAAATACTTGCAGAACCAAGTGTAACGATCATTGCATTAAGATTAAGATAACCAATAAAATAGCCATTAACGGCACCAAGTACTGCTCCAATTGCAATGGCGATAAGAAATGCAAGAAAAACATTTCCTTCATAATTCTTGTCTAATAATAATTTGGTTGTTGCGTAAGCTGAAAGTGAAGCTAAAGCAGGGAAGGAAACATCAATTCCTCCTGCAATCAAAGCCATAAATTCAGCAATAGCGAAAAGCCCAGGTACTATCATGGCACTTAACAAGTCAACTATATTATTAGCTGTAAAAAACTGACCGGATCGAATCTGTACCACAATTCCAAGAAGAATTATGATAAGAAAAATATACGGTTCATTTGATTGAAACATTTTTTTTATCTTTTTATTCATATGACCGCCTCCTACATCATATCGTCAATGATCATCTGTTCACTGACTTTTTGGGTATCATGTTCGGATTTGATCTTACCGTCTTTGATTACAAGAACTCTTGAACAGTTCTGGATAACTTCCGGAAGATCATCAGAGATGATAATAACGCCTAGGCCCTGATTAGCAAGTCGCTGCAGAACCATATGAATATCATGCTTGGAGCCAATATCAACACCTACAGTTGGTCCATTCAGAATAATCACATCCAGATTACAAGCAAGCCATTTTGCAAGTACAATTCTCTGCTGGTTACCACCGGAAAGAGTTGTAGCAGCATTATTAGGATTCTTGGTCTTGATCTCAAGCTCTTTTACCCATTTTTCAATTTCTTCATCTCTTTTTTTCAGGTCAAACTGTCCATTTTTCTTTTTCAGTTTATCGATTTCAGAGATAATAATATTATCACCAATGGACTGCGTAAGGAATAAGCCTTCTGAAAGTCTGTCTTCAGGAACATATCCAATACTATTTGAAATAGCTTCACGTGGATTGGTAATCTTAATTTCTTTACCGTCTTTAAGAATCTGTCCAGAATCAGCTGGTTTGAGTCCAAACATGGAAAGTGCAAGCTCTGTACGTCCAGAATCCAGAAGGCCTGTTATGCCAAGGATTTCTCCTCTTCTCAGGCTAAAACTGATATCTGAAAATGCACCATCAAGTGTAAGATTCTTTAATTCCAGAACAGGTTTCTCGGAGATATTTTCAGGAACAAATACTTTATCTGAAAATTCTCTTCCTGTCATATAATAAGTAAATTTCTTATCATCAAGTTCTTTGGTACTTCCTGTTGCAACAAGCTCTCCATCTCGGAAAATCGTAAATCGATCAGAAATCTCAAATACTTCATCCAATTTATGACTAATAAACAGGATTGCGATTCCCTGTTCCTTTAATTTCAAAATAATCTTAAACAAAGCACTAACTTCTTTTTTGGTCAATGCTGTTGTAGGCTCGTCCATAATGATCAGCTTCGCATTTGACATTAATGCACGGCTGATCGCAACCATCTGTTTCTGAGCTACTGTAAGTTCCTGTACTTTCTGATCCAGATCAACCTGGAAATTAATTTTTGATACTGCGTCTTCTGCAATTTTTCTTACATTCTTCCAGCTGACTGTTTTCTTTCCAGATGCAAGTTCGGTGTTAAGTGCCAGATTTTCAGCAACTGTAAGATTTGGAAAAAGAGCAAAATCCTGATAAATTACCTGAATTCCGAGATTGATTGCATCAATCGGGGATATTTTATCAAGTTTTTGACCATTAAATTCAATTGTTCCGCCATCTCTCTGATATACACCAGATATAATTTTAATAATGGTAGATTTACCACAACCGTTCTCTCCTGCGAGACAGTGTATCTCACCTGGAAGGATTTCCAAAGAAACGTCTTTAAGGGCATGTACATTTCCAAAGGAAATCTTGATATGCTCCGCTTTCAGCAAACTCTGAGACATAACTTCCTCCTCTCTGTCATTCGACACCTGAGATAATCAGGTATTTTGGAAATCAATCCGCCGGTAAAACCGACGGATTGATCGTGTAAGCATATAATATTTTAGTATAATTTAGAATCCAAAATCATCAACGTTGTCTGCATCGATTGTGATCCAGCCCTGTCCTTCAAGAACTGTTTCTGTTCCTTCACGGAATGTCATTTCTGTGTAACCATCTACATTGAGGTTTACAGGTGCGCCGATTTCTTCACCTGCAAGTACTTTACATGCAAGGTCAACCATAGCTGCTCCAGATTTAGCAGGATCCCATAATGTAAGGGATTTGATAACGCCAGATTTTAACAGTTCAGCATTGTCTGCCGGCATTCCTGTTCCGGATGTGAAGAATTTATCAACAAGACCAAGTTCCTGAATTGCACGTGCAACACCAGGCGCGTCAAAGGAGGATGTTCCCATGATACCTTTCAGATCTGGATAAGTTTTAATCAGCTCTTTTGCTACGTTATAAGCTGTATCACCATTGTCATCAGATTCAACACGCGGATTATCCTCAAGAAGAGTCATGTTTGGATAATGCTCTTTCTGATATTCAACAGCTGCATCAGCCCATTCATTATGAGAACCATTTGTAAGAGAAGCTACCATAGTAGTATAAACTCCTTCTTCTCCCATAGCTTCAGCAAGGTTCTGCATAATAAACGCACCGTATCCTTCGTTTGAGAATGCTTCAATATCATAATCTACATTTTTAAGATCAGCGCCCTCATGAGTGATAACAACGATACCAGCGTCTTTTGCTTTCTTCAATGTTGAATCCATAGATTCCATATCAACTGGAACAACACAAATGGCATCTACACCCTGAGCAATAAGGTCTTCTACTAACTGTGCCTGTTTTGTTGCATCGATTGTACCTGTGTCAATCTGATAGCAGTTAACACCAGCTTCATCAGCTACTTCTTTAACACCAGTGTCCATACGAACAAACCATGGATTTGTAGAATCTTTCGGTACAACTGCGATTTCCCATTCTTCTTCAGCTGCTTTTTTGATAGCTTCATCTGCTGTGATATCTGGTTCTGCAGCATATACAGTAGAAACTGATCCGATCATTCCAACTGCCATAGCAGCACATAAAGTCATAACGATTGTTTTTTTCATTGTAAAAATCCTCCTTTTAATTAGCTTATGAAACTTCCATACGGCATTTTGCTTTTATCCCATATGATCCGAACACCGTTCGCCTCCCTTCTCACGTTCAGATATTTGTACCCCATTTTAAATTTAATACCGTTTGAAACGTTTCAATATTTTTTAAAAATAATTGTATACCTGTTTCAGTACACAATTATTAATTTTAGCAAGATCCTCGCATCTTTATTTTCTGTGGTAACTCAATATTCTGATATTTCCCAGTCTTATTATAATCAGTGATCACAGACCATAATGTTTTACCAAATAATTTCTGATTTTGTTCAACTGTGGTGAGTCTTGGGTTGACATAGCCTGAAATTTCAATATTGTCATAACCGACAATTCCAAAATCTTCAGGTATGGAATATCCTTTCTCGTTAATCGCTCTCATCATTCCAAATGCCAGATAATCAGAAGTTGCAATCCAGGCATCCGGTAATTCTTCACGCTTGTGCGATTCAAGAATTTCCATCATATAAAGATAACCGTTTTTTAATTTATCCAATGAAAGATCTGGGCGAGAATAGACATCGCATTCGGGATTTTGAAATCCAAAAAATCTCATTGCCTCAAGAAAACCTTCTCCTCTTTCACGGATATTTTGCAGTTTTGTAGGTTCTGTAAAAAGTCCTATTCGTTTGTAGTTTCTGTTTTTCAGCAGGCACACGATTTCAAAAGGTGCTCTGCGATTGTCAAAAATAACACTTGAAGTGTATCCTGGAATCTCATGACGATCCGCCAGTATTACATGGATCTGTTTTTTTGCAAGTCGTTTAATCTCGCCAAGATCATCAAATCCATTAAAGACAATGACAGATGTACCAGGTTTGCTGCTTTCCAATGCCCTCAGCTGCTGCTTTTCAATATCAGCCGAGTATTCATAACTGGAAATATGAACGGTATAGCCAGCCTTATATGCACAATGCATCAGAGTACTGATTGTGCTTGTATAGAAAGTGCTGTCCAGATGAGGTGTCAACACATGTATAGCAGTACTGTCTTTTCTTCTGAGAGAACTTGCCAGAGTATCAGGAATATAATCAAGCTCATCGATAGCCTGCTGTATTCTCTTCGCTCTGTCATTTGAGACACTTGCTGTACCATTCAGATAATTCGAAACCGTCCCAACAGATACACCAGCATATTTAGCCACTTGTGTGATCGTGGCTCTTTTTTTCGTGGATTTATCCATTCGTCATTTCCCCTATTCGAAGCCACTTTTGAAACGTTTCAATATGGCAATTATACATTTTATTTTTTGTTCTGTCAATATGGTTGGTGCATATTGCATAACTTTCTCTGATATTTGGTAATTATTTGCAAATAATACACAATATTTTTATGCAATAAGTCTTAAACTTACGTCATATAAGCAAAAAAAGAGCCTGCCATCAGGCAGGCCCTTATAATTCAAATATAGCTGATTATTTAACCAGTGCTACTGTATCTCTGCAGATTGCAAGTTCTTCGTTTGTAGGAATAACTGCAACTTTAACTTTGGAAGCTGGAGTAGAGATAACGATCTCTTCGCTGAATGTATCATTTGCTTTGTCATCGATCTCAACACCGAGATATCCGAAATAGCTGCATACATCTTTACGAAGCTGTCCTACGTTCTCGCCGATACCAGCTGTAAATACGATTGCATCTACACCATTCATAGCCGCTACATATCCACCAACGAATTTAGCGATGCCGTAGCAAAGTACGTCATAAGCATTCTTTGCGTCTTCATTTCCATCTGCAATTGCTGCTCTGATGTCACGCATATCGCTTCCAACTCCGGACATACCCTGAAGACCGGATTTCTTGTTGAGGATGTTCATCACATCACCAAGTTCAAGGTTTTCTTTCTTGGCAATATACTCAATGATAGCCGGATCAATGTTACCGGAACGAGTTCCCATAACAACACCTTCAAGTGGTGTAAGACCCATTGTTGTGTCAACACATTTGCCGTTCTGTACAGCACTGATGGAAGATCCGTTTCCAAGATGGCAGACGATAACTTTGGAGTTGTCTTTGTCAAGGCCAAGGAATTCAACAGCGCGTTTGGATACGAAGCTGTGAGATGTTCCGTGGAAACCATATCTTCTTACTTTGTAGTTTTTATAGTATTCGATCGGAAGTCCGTACAGATATGCTTTTGCTGGCATTGTCTGATGGAAAGCTGTATCAAATACACCAACCTGCGGTACACCTGGCATAAGTTCTGTACAAACATCGATACCGATCAGGTTTGCCGGGTTGTGCAGAGGTGCAAGATCGTTGCACTCTTTTACTGCTGCGATCATTTCATCAGTGATCACTGCAGAGCAGGCAAATTTCTCGCCGCCGTGTACAACACGATGTCCGATTGCATCTACTTCTTTCAGGCTCTTGATAGCACCTGTTTTGTCATTTGTGAGAGCATTCAGTACGAACTGGATTGCTTCTTTATGTGTAGGCATTGCACATTCTGTGATTTCCTTGTCACATCCGGCTTTCTGATAAACCAGTCTTCCGTCGATTCCGATTCTTTCGCAAAGACCCTTTGCCAGAACATCCTCTGTTTCAGAGTTGATCAGCTGATATTTCAGAGAGGAACTTCCGCAGTTAATTACCAATACATTCATTTTAATATTCTCCTATTTATTCAAATATGTATTTCGTAACTTTTTAGTCTGATAGAGTTACGATATTTCTTATTTGTCTTCAGCCTGGCACTGTACAGCTGTGATCGCAACAACACCAACGATGTCATCTGCGGAGCATCCTCTGGACAGGTCGTTGACCGGTTTAGCGATACCCTGTGTAACAGGTCCGTATGCTTCTGCTTTACCAAGACGCTGAGCAAGTTTGTATCCGATGTTTCCTGCATCAAGGTCAGGGAATACAAGAACGTTTGCTTTACCTGCAACTTCGCTTCCCGGAGCTTTGGATGCACCAACGCTTGGTACGATTGCTGCGTCAAGCTGGAATTCTCCGTCCAGTTTGAGTTCCGGATGTTCTTCTTTTGCGATTCTTGTAGCTTCTACCATCTTGTCTACGTCAGGATGTTTTGCACTTCCCTTTGTGGAATGTGAAAGCATTGCAACCATTGGCTCTTCCTGAACAAGAAGCTTGAAGGATTCTGCGGAAGATGCTGCGATTGCAGAAAGTTCTTCTGGAGTCGGGTTCTGGTTAAGACCGGAATCAGCAAATACAAATGCTCCGTTTGCACCGTATTCGCAATCCGGAACTACGATCAGGAAGAAAGCGGATACAAGCTTTGTTCCCGGTTTTGTTTTCAGAATCTGCAGACATGGACGAAGTGTGTCTGCTGTAGAGTGGCATGCACCGGATACCATACCGTCTGCATCACCCATTTTTACCATCATTACACCATAGTATGGGTACTGAGTATGAAGGATTTCTTTTGCTTTTTCAGGTGTCATACCTTTCTTAGCTCTCAGTTCTACAAATTTGTCAATGTATGCCTGAGTTCTGTCAGATGTCTCTGGATCAACGATAGTTGCTCCGGAGATATCAAATCCGCCTTCTGCAGCTTTCTTATTGATTTCTTCTTCGTTTCCGATCAGAATGATCTTGGCAACTCCCTCTTTCAGAATCTTATCTGTTGCCTCGATAGTTCTCATATCCTCTGTTTCTGGCAGAACGATAGTTTTGATGCTTTTTTTTGCTCTTTCTTTGAGTAAATCAACAAATCCCATGATTAAAATGGCTCCTTTCATTATTTCGGTCTTACGACCATGTGAGTGCCTGAAACATGACCTCACAGCTAATTTTATTATACCCCCAGTTCTGATGCTTTTCAAGTGTCTGACAGGGAGATTCTTCCAAAGAGAGGTATTTTTTGAAGTGCAATCCGGGCAAAATAACGGAAGATTTTAATTGCCTCGTTTTTTTTCCTGTGGTAAAATTTGAAAACAGAATGCTAAAGATCTGACTATCAATTATGACTGAGGAGATTTTTAAATGAAAGTAACCGGGATCATTGCGGAGTATAATCCGTTTCATAAAGGACATAAATATCAGATAGATTACTGCAAAAAAGAACTGGGGACAGATTATGTGATCGTCGCTATGAGCGGAGATTATGTACAAAGGGGCACACCGGCACTTCTTCCAAAGCATATACGGGCAGAAATGGCACTTCGGTGTGGTGCGGATCTCGTACTTGAGATGCCGGTGTCCGTAAGCACTGCCAGTGCGGAAACCTTTGCCATGGGCGGTATTTCCATGTTGGACGGACTGCATATTGTGGACAGCCTCTGTTTTGGGAGTGAGTACGGAGAAGTTTCTGCACTTATGGAACTGGCAGAAATTCTCGTAGAGGAACCAGAAGCATATCGCCTGCTTCTGAAAGATTTTCTGAGCAGTGGAATGTCCTTTCCGGCAGCAAGATGCCAGGCACTGACGGAATATTTCAAGAATCCTTATAATTTTGAAGGAGATGATTTTGACGGGGTACTTGCTCCTCTTCTGAATCAGATCATGGAGATTCTGAAATCGCCCAATAATATTCTGGGAATTGAATACTGCAAAGCACTGATCCGTCTGCAGAGCACTATGAAACCGGTCACACTGAAGCGACAGGGAATGGGATACCATGACACCCTTTCCAGTGCTGTACAAATTAACGCCTATATGGAAAAGAACAGTTTCGCTTCTGCCACTGCAATTCGTGATCTTTTGAAAACGCCACTTACTTCTTCTGCACTTCAACAGATTATCTGTCAGGTACCGGAAGAAATCAGTTCTTTATTAGAAGATGTACTGACTGAAAAACAATTTCTGACGGAGGATGCGCTGGATTCAGTTCTGGTATATTGTTTATTGACGCAAACAGGTATATCTGCAAAAAAAGATTTTAGTCTTTCTTCGTATCAGGATGTTTCAGATGACCTTGCCGAGCGTATTACAAATCGTATAAATGAAATTTCCGGTTTTTCTCAGACAGCTTCCCTGCTTAAAACCAAAGAGCTTACCCAGACTCGGATCCAGCGTGCACTGCTGCATATCATCCTGGGCATCAAAAACACCCCTTCATCAGTTCCTTACGCACGTGTCCTTGGTTTTCGTCGGGAAAGCAGCCCGTTACTGAAAGAAATCAAAGCCCATACGTCCATTCCACTCATTACCAAGCTTGCCGATGCAGACAAGATGCTGGACATATCCGGCAGACAGCTTCTTGAAGAAACTACCTTTGCATCTAATCTCTACGAAAAACTTCTCTGTCAGAAATGCGAAAACGGATTTATTCACGAATATCAGAAGCAACTTGTTATTTTGTGAGTTCTGACAGAACAGGAACATTGCTGTGTAATTTTCGGATCATTACAAAAAGAACCATTACTGATAATAAAATCCGATATTAATACAGGATTTAACAGTAATGGTTCTTTGTTTTTACTCTGACAGAAGGATACGGTCATTATCAAGAGCCTTTCCGGCTCCTGTTCTGAATTTCTCCAGAAGTCCCTCCACAGTCATGTTTTTCTTTTCTTCTTCTCCGATGTCCAGTACAACATTACCAGAGTCCATCATAAGAATTCTGTTGCCAAGGTCAATCGCGGACTGCATGTTGTGCGTGATCATCAGGCATGTCAGCTGGTGTTCTTCTACGATATGTTTTGTCAGATCCAGAACCTTTTCCGCAGTTCTCGGATCCAATGCTGCAGTATGCTCATCCAGAAGCAGAAGCTTCGGTGGATTCATAGTTGACATCAGAAGGGACAGTGCCTGTCTCTGACCTCCGGAAAGAAGTCCGACCGGATGACTCATACGGTCTTCCAGACCAATGTCAAGTTTTTTTAATTCTTCACGAAATCGTTCTTTTTCCTGACGTGTTGTATGAGAAAGCCATCCGCCCTTACCGGCTGCAAGTGCCAGATTCTCTTCAATTGTCATACCCGGTGCAGTTCCACGCATTGGATCCTGATAAAGACGTCCGATATTTCTGGCACGTACATGCTGTGGCATAAAGGTAATATCTTTACCATCAAGTTCAATTGCTCCGGTGTCTGTCAGAAAATCACCACAGATTGCATTAAAAAGAGTGGATTTTCCGGCACCATTCGAACCGATGATGGTAGCAAAGTCACCTTTTTTCAACTCAAGAGAAAGATCTTCGATTGCTTTTTTCTCATTTACCGTTCCCGGATTAAAGGTTTTTGATATATGGCTGATTTTTAACATAGATCATCTGCCTCCTTTTGTATGTGTCATCCTTCTTTTAATCTGCGGCCACTGCTTCTTAAGATAAGGACCGGAAATTGCAAGAATAACGATCACAGATGATACAAGTTTCAGCATAAACGCCGGCATATTGAAACGCAGTGCAATGGTATAAACCAGACGGAATATAAAAGATCCAAGAACCATTCCGACAGCTCTTACAAAAATTCCTCCTCGTCCCAGGATCGTTCCTCCTATCAGAAGAGATGCCAGCGCGATCGTAACCATTCCCTGTCCGATATTGATATCCACAGATTTCTGAGACTGAGACAGCAGACATCCGGAAAGCGCGGTAAACGCATTTGCAACACAGAGACCGATCACAGTTGTAAATACAGGATTGATTGAGGATGATTTTACCATATCTGCATTATTGCCGGTAGCCCGAATCGCAAGACCAAGTCTGGTTTTCAGGAAAAACACAAGAAACAGAATAACAAGGATTACTGCGATAGCTGCAACAAGGATATCCTCTCTGCCCTTTAACGGTGTTCCTGCAAGCGCCTCTTTCATCATGGTAAATACGGTATCTGTACGATTCATATTAATCAGAGACGAACCACCCATAACTGCAATGTTTACAGAATACAAACCGGTGTTAACAATAATACCGGCAAGCAGACTGTCTACCCCGAGTTTTGTCTGCAGAATCGCAGTTACAAATCCTGAAATAATACCGGCCGCCATTGCAGCTATAATAGATAAGAACGGATGTCCGCTTACGGCTACGACAGCACCTACGGCTGCCCCAAAAGTAAAGCAGCCGTCAGTGGAAAGATCGCAGACATTTAACATAGAATAACTAAGAAATAATGCAAGAACTGTCAGTGAACAGATCAGTCCAAGCTTCAGAGCAGTCTCTCCCAGGGAGAGCATTGTTGCAATCGTCACAGTGAAATCCTCCAGTTAACTTATTATTTAGCTTCTACATCGTCGAAGCTTTCAGCAGTTGTAATCTCATTTACCTGTGTGCAAAGAGGTTCAAAAGCCTTTTTTACTGTATCAAAATCAAGTCCAAGTGCTTCGCAGGTTTCGGTATTTACAGTTGCAGTACCATTGTCAAAAGTTTCAACAGCTGTCTCAGATGGTTTTGCACCGTCGATCAGAATATCTGCGATCATATCTGCAGTCTTCTGTCCGAGATTCGAATAATCAACGCCATAACCTACGAATGCTCCGTTAAGTGCAAATGAATCAGCTCCTGTATAATGTGGAATTCCTGCATCAATGAATTTTTCGTAAATTGAAAGTTCAGCAGTCATGATGGTATTATCAGTTGGTGTGAATACTGCATCTACACCGTCAGCGATCAGTGCTTCCGCAGCAAGCTGAACCTCATCTGTTGTGGTTCCGGTACGTTCTACATATTCGATGCCCTGCTCATCCAGATAATCTTTTGCTTCCTGGATTGCAGTTGTTGAGGAATCCTGTCCTACATCATAAAGAAGACCGATTTTCTTTACATCCGGAATCTGAGCCTGGATCAATTTCATAATTGAAGCAGTATCGAGGTAATCACTTGTTCCGGTGATGTTAGCCCCCGGAGCTTCAAGAGAATCTACCAGTCCTGAACCGACCGGATCAGAAACAGCTGAGAAAACAACCGGTGTTTCGGTTCCTTCTGTAGCTGACTGCATACGCATAGCTACCGGTGTTGCCACACCTACCATCAGATCTACGTTATCAGCCTGGAAATCAGAAATGATCTGTTCCATTACGCTTGCATCTGCATTACAGTTATCATAAGATATGTCAAAAGTAATACCTTTTTCTTCACCAATTTCCACTAAACGATTATGAATATTATCTACGATCTGGTTCAAGGATGCATCATCCACATAGTTGCAGATGCCTATTTTAAAATCCTCTGCCATAACCGGGGAAGCCATCATCATAGTTGCTGTTACTGCTGCTGCGATTGTTAACATTCTTTTTTTCATAGTCTTTTTCCTCTCTTTTCTGCATTTTATGTGTTTCTACATTTCATGTTCCATGAGAAAAAAAGAACCGTCCCAAGCTATGCTTGAGACGGTAATAATTTCTTATTATCGCGGTACCACTCAAATTGACGTATCGTCCACTTTCTCATGTACAAACATACACTCCTGATTGATAACGGGTTCGGTTCCCGTCAGCGCCTACTCTTCAGATTAAAATTTCGGGCTGCCCTCGGAAGGCCATTCAATAATCTGTCTCATACAGGCTTCCACCAATGCCTGCTCTCTGGAATGATTAAAAATTATTTACTCTTCTTCCTCATCGGTTTTGTTGTTTTTTACTTTACCACAGGAAACCGTTGATGTCAACTGTTTTTTAAAAAACTGTCAACTGGCTTGTTCATACTTAATGCCAGTGATAATGGATCCACGACTTGTTCTTTTCCAAGTATAGATGGATCATACTTCCATAATTCGAGCTTTATCTGAGTTTCTGCATTAAGTAATTCTCTGCTGCCCTTAAGACAGATGTTCTTTTTGTAAACAGCATAACATGGCAGCTCTGCGTTTACATTAATTCCCAATGCTTTGAGTGCAGAGTTTTCTGAAAGGAATAGCTTATCGGAAGAAATCTGTTCAGCCAGTTCTTTTTTGTCTACGTACAGAACAGCGGCAATCGGGTTAATCAAACTGTCCTCCAGTTCAACCAGAATTGTCTCTGCCGATTGCTTTCCTGTCAGCATTTTTTGTACACCGGTTTTGCCACATTCAAACATGCCACTTTCTTCCAGCTGCCGGAACGCACGGGTCACAGTCATTGCGGAGCACTCCAATATCTGGATCATATCACTCATATAAACAGTATTTTTTTTATGATAATACCAGTAGAAGAGCAGTAGTTGTGTAAAAGGCAGAAAACTGTCAGAAGCTTTTATTTCACGCAAATACTTTTCCTGTAAATACAGTGCCATAAACGGCAGGTACAGCTGGTTTTCTGCAACAACAAATGGAATATGTGAGGAAATAAAAGCATCTCTGTGATACCTGTCCATACGTTCCAAAATAAAAACAACCGGGAGCACTTCTTCCATCTGAATACGACGAATCTGTTTTTTGAGAGAACTGATCTGATTCAGTTTCTCTTTTGGCCAGACAAAAATACATTGTAACGTATCCATTTGAACCAGCCGCATATCATATCGCTCTGTGATGTAATATGGCAGGTTGACTTCACCTTTCCAGCGATGATACTCAACAGAAACTCCCAGTACTTTTTCTATATAGGTTTTCTCATTTTCTCTCATGCAGTGCCTCCTCTGCAATTATAACAAAATATTTTATTTCTATCATTATCAATGTTATATCACAATTATTATGTTAAATAAAGCTATTTTGCTGTTTGGCAGGCTTTTTCTTATATTCAGGGGAATGAGATACATAAAAATAGCAGGAACCCTGTAAAATATCTCTTCCAGGGTTCCTGACAGTATCTGATTTCTTAATATTCGATGTACTAGTTCTTAAAGCTGTGGATTGGAGCAGGAATACGTCCACCGCGCTCAACAAAAGCGTCACAGGAGAATGAATTCACCGGCATGATCGGTGCATATCCAAGAAGTCCGCCAAATTCTACGGTTTCTCCCACACCCTTGCCGATTACCGGAATTACTCTGACTGCGGTTGTTTTCTGATTGATCATTCCAATTGCTGATTCATCTGCAATAATACCTGCAATTGTTGATGCTTTTGTATCTCCTGGAATTGCAATCATATCAAGTCCTACGGAACATACACAGGTCATTGCTTCCAGTTTTTCAAGTGTCAGTGCACCCAGATTTACAGAATCAATCATACCCTGGTCTTCGCTGACAGGAATAAATGCTCCGCTCAAACCGCCAACTGCCTGTGCTGCCATAACACCGCCCTTTTTGACCTGATCATTCAAAAGAGCAAGTGCTGCTGTTGTACCAGGTGCACCAACTCTTTCAAGTCCGATTTCCTGAAGAATCTCTGCTACACTGTCTCCAATAGCCGGTGTCGGTGCAAGAGAAAGATCGACAATTCCAAATGGAACACCAAGACGTCTTGACGCTTCCTGTGCAACCAGCTGTCCAACTCGTGTAACCTTAAATGCAGTACGTTTGATCATTTCGCACAGAGTCTGGAAATCAGCTCCACGAACAGACTCCAGAGCTGTTTTGACAA
This sequence comes from uncultured Blautia sp., assembly GCF_934372025.1. Classification (GTDB taxonomy): domain Bacteria; phylum Bacillota; class Clostridia; order Lachnospirales; family Lachnospiraceae; genus Blautia_A. The sequence continues at coordinate 27,010 of NZ_CAKROJ010000008.1, read as the reverse complement.
CTCCCGGACCGCTGACGCCCACATTGATGATGCAGTCTGCTTCTGTAACACCATGGAAGGCACCTGCCATAAACGGATTGTCATCAGGTGCATTACAGAATACAACAAGTTTTGCACAGCCCAGAGAATCCTGATCTTTGGATGCTTCAGCTGTTTCAAGAACGATTTCTCCCATCAGTTTGACTGCATCCATGTTGATTCCGGTTTTGGTAGAACCGACATTTACAGAGCTGCATACGCGCTCTGTTACAGCAAGTGCCTGTGGAATGGAACGGATAAGAAGTTCTTCTGCCGGTGTCATTCCTTTGCTTACCAGTGCAGAATAACCACCGATAAAGTTTACACCGATTGTTTTGGCTGCTTTATCCAGAGTTTTTGCTACAGATACAAAATCTTCTGTAGAATGGCATGCCACTCCACCAACAAGAGCGATCGGCGTAACCGATACTCGTTTATTTACAACAGGAATACCAAACTCGGCTGCAATCTTATCGCCTGTTTCAACCAGATCTTTAGCCTTGGTTGTGATTTTGTTGTAAATTTTTTCATTCATGATGTCCAGGTCACTGTCAATGCAATCCAGAAGACTGATTCCCATGGTAATGGTACGCACATCCAGATTTTCCTGTTCGATCATTTTGTTTGTCTCATTAACCTCAAAAATATTGATCATGTCAACTCTCCTTTTCAATACGCTATGATTAAATACGATGCATTACATTGAAAATATCTTCGTGCTGACAACGGATCACAACGCCAATCTTATTACCAAGTTCAGAAAGTTCCTCAGAAAGAGCTGCTGCATCTTTCGCAGATTTGCTGGTATCGGTAACCATCATCATGTTGAAATAACCCTGTACGATAGTCTGGCTAATATCCAGGATATTAACATTATTTTCTGCAAGGTATGTACATACCTTTGCAATGATGCCTACGGTATCATTTCCTACTACTGTAATGATTGTTTTTTTCATGACTTTTTTCCTTTCTGTTATACGGTAACTACATCCGAAACAAGATCCCGGTTTGCTACCTGAATTCTGAAATCTTTTGATTTATAAGGGTTGTCTCCCAGTGTTACCTCTGAACATACTGTCTCATATGCAAGTTCTTCGTAGTTGTTTTCCCTGCTTAAATGACCCAGAAAAATTGCCTTGAGATTATCATGAAGAAGTCTGCACAACAGTCTGCCTGCGTTTTCATTGGACAGATGCCCTCTGTCACCCAGAATTCTCTGTTTCAGATAATACGGATATTTTCCTACCTGAAGCATCCGAATATCATGATTTGCTTCGAGAAGAAGTGCATCCAGTCCCTGCAGATTCTCTATTATGTAATCATTATACTTTCCAAGGTCTGTCGCAATCCCAACGGAATGTCCATCATGTTCCAGTCTGTATCCGACAGGCTGAGCCGCATCATGCGGAATTGTAAAAGGATTCACCTTCAGATCATTGATCATAAAGGATTCATCTTCTCTGATTTCATGAAAGATTCCCTCAGGAATTTTGCCAAGTGCATTTGTACGCATCATAGCATCTACAGTCCCACCCGTTGCATAAATCGGTATTCCATATTTTCTGGAAATCACTCCAAGACCTTTGATATGGTCGGAATGTTCATGTGTGATGAGAATCCCATCCAGATCACGTCCGGTAAGCTCCAGGCTGTTCAGTCCGGTCTCCATTTTTTTACCACTGATTCCTATATCTACAAGTACATGTGTATTGTCAGAGCCCACATAGATGCAGTTTCCGCTGCTTCCACTGGCAATACTGCAAAATCTCATAATAAACTGATCCCCTCTTCTATCTGCTTCCAGGTCAGCGCCAGATCACCATTGTTTGTAATAACATAATCTGTGTGTTCCCTGAAAAATTTTTCGGAAGCCTGTCTGGCAATAATACTCTCTGCTTTTTCTCTGGAATATCCGCGGTTTTTCATCAGACGTTGGATACGGATTTCTGTATCTGTATGGATATACCAGACCCTGTCGCAGAATTCTTCGTAATGCTCTTCCAGAAAAAGAGCTGCTTCTACAACCAGTAAACTACAGCCTGACTGTTTTTGCTTCCTGATTTCTTCTAATATATACCTCCTGACAGCAGGATGAATAATATCATCAAGACTTTGACGCATTAACTCATTACCAAATACTATATCAGAAACCTGCCTGCGGTCAATAGTTTTATCACATTTTATGATTTGTCTGCCAAATAATGCAATTACCTGTTCATAACACAGCCCGCCCGGTTCCATAACCAGATGTCCTGCTTTATCTGCCTGGATCACATATGCATTATGCTTTTGCTCCAGATATTCCAGAACGGTACTTTTGCCGGCGCCTACACCACCGGTAATCCCTATGATTTTCATCTCTTTTGCCTCTGTATTATTTTGCTTCATACCAGCTTTTTCCTTCATGCATGTCTACATCCAGTTCTACAGAAAGATCTGCTGCTCCTTTCATCTCCTCTTCCAGAATACGTGAGACAATCTCCAGCTCTTCTTTTCTGGTCTCAATCAGAAGCTCATCGTGCACCTGCAGTACAAGTCTGGACTGGAGTCCTTCCTGCTTCAGACGCTGATATACACGATTCATTGCAATCTTAATGATATCTGCTGCAGTACCCTGAATTGGAGAATTCATGGCTACACGTTCGCCAAAAGACCTCTGCATAAAGTTTCCGGATTTCAGTTCCGGGATTGGGCGACGACGTCCAAACATCGTGGAAACATAACCATTTTCTTTGCCTGCTTCGACCAGGCCATCCAGGAAGCCCTTGATCTTTGGATAAGTTTCAAAATATTTTTCGATATATTCTGCTGCCTCTTTTCTGGAAATGCTCAGATCCTGACTGAGTCCAAAGGAACTGATTCCATATACGATTCCAAAATTAACAGCTTTGGCATTTCGTCGCTGCAGATCTGTTACTTCATCAAATGGTACATGGAACACTTCAGATGCAGTCAGTCTGTGAATGTCTTCTGCTTCACGATAAGCCTGGATCAGTTTTTCGTCACCGGACATATGAGCCAGAACACGAAGTTCGATCTGCGAATAATCTGCATCCAGAAAAACAAAACCATCCTCTGGTACAAATACCTTTCGGATCAGTCTTCCCAGTTCCATTCTGACAGGAATATTCTGAAGATTTGGCTCGGTACTGCTGATTCGACCAGTTGCGGTAATGGTCTGATTGAAGGTTGAATGAATTCTTCCGTCTTCCTCGATCACTGCACTGAGTCCATCTGCATAAGTGGATTTCAGCTTGGTAAGCTGTCTGTATTCCAGAATATCATTTATGATCGGCTGTTCTGGTGCAAGCTTTTCCAGTATATCAGCTGCTGTGGAATATCCCGTCTTAGTTTTTCTTCCTCCTGGAATTCCCATTTTTTCAAACAGGATAACACCAAGCTGTTTAGGAGAGTTGATATTAAATTCTTCTCCAGCCTGTTCATATATCTTTTTCTCAAGCTCTGCAATTCGGATTCTCAGTTTTTCTCCATAAGCTTTAAGTTCTTCACCTTTTACCCGTATTCCCCATTTTTCCATAGAATCCAGTGTAAAGATCAGCGGAACTTCTATTTTTTGATATACATCCCACATATTTGTGTCCTTCAGAGCTTTTTCAATGGCAATGTGAGATTTGTATGCAGTATATGCCACATAGCAGGCATAAGACATCAGTCCGTCAGATGATTTTTCCCAGGCATCTTTCAGAGACTCTTTGCCAAGGAGTTCCTGTCGCGTCGGAAATAACGCACCATTCAGGTATTCCCGGGCAACCTCGTCGAAAGTATACGAGGATTTAAGTGGATTCAGAAGATAGGCACCGACGCCAATATCAAAGACCTGTTCTGCATTGTTCAGAGAAACATGCTTGAGCATTGTTTTTATATCCATAGAACAGATTATCGTTTTTTCAGCAAGATCTTCCAGCGCACTGCACAGATATTCTCCGGTAATAAGGCCTTCAACAGGGACATAGTAAATTTCTTCTTCTGAGAGAGCAATCGCGATACCATAGACACTTGTTTTATCTGCCAGAAATGCCACGCCGGCATATTCTGCCGCAGATGCTTTTTGAAATAATGCATCCACGCCTGAAATATCACTGCAGAAAAAGAAATTTTGCTCTACGCTGTTCTCAGGAACTGCAGATACGTCAAATCTTCCAAGGAGATTCTTAAATTCAAGTTCCTTGCAGAGCTGATAAGCTTCCGCCGTATACAGATTTTTTATCCGGGCTTCTTCATAATCGTATTCCAGCGGACTGTCTGTATTGATTGTTGCAAGCTTTTTGCTCAGTTCTGCCATATCATAATGTTCTCGCAGAGATTCGCGTGCCTTGTTTGGTTTTATCTCTTCCAGGTGTGCATGCGCATTCTCAATAGAACCAAATTCAACAATAAGCTTGGTCGCTGTCTTTTCGCCAACACCGGGTATTCCGGGAATATTATCTGCCGAATCACCCATAAGTGCTTTCAGTTCAATGATCTGAGGTGGTGTTACCTGATATTTCTCAATAACTTCTTCTGCATGAAAATTTTCAATAGTTGTTTTTCCTCTTGATGTTTTTGGAAGCCGAATCATGACCTTCTCTGTTGCAAGCTGAAGAAGATCTCTGTCACCGGAAAGAATTGTAACATCCATTCCCTCTTTCTCACTTCTCACAGCCAGAGTACCAAGCAGATCATCTGCTTCATAACCTGCCTTTGAAACAATTTTTATTCCCATTGCAGCAAGCATTTCCCTGATCAGAGGAACCTGCTCTCTGAGTTCTTCCGGCATTGGTTTACGTGTTCCTTTATATGCTTCAAACATTTTGTGACGAAAGGTCGGTTCATGAAGATCAAAAGCTACTGTCAGGTACTGCGGTTTTTCTTCTTCCAGAATACGAAAAAGAATGTTCAGAAAACCGTAAACCGCACCTGTATGTCTGCCATCTGCATTTGTCAGATCTGGTAGGCCATAAAAAGCACGGTTTAAAATACTATGTCCATCTATTAACAAAATCTTATCACTCAAACTAACATCCTCCTGCACTGTTCTATATGAAATGCGTTATTTCATCAGCAGAACTAACGCAAATAAAGCTACTGAAAATAATACGGCACTGAAAAGAAGCAACGATAAAAAATGTAATCCTCTTTTCTGACGGATATGTCTGTGGGCCCGATGGATATCCTGTTCCAGAAGTTCTCTGAAATTGTATACCGTTCCGTCCTCCTTTTCATCCAGCTGCTGAATTGCTTTGTGAACGATAAAGTATGTTTCCAGTTCATCATAACAGGAGGTACAGTGCTCTATATGGTCCAGAAATTCTTCGAGTTCATCCGTTGACAATGTATGATTAATATACTTTGTAACCATTGCTTCAGCCTGCCTGCAGTCGATATCTGCCAATGTTCTTCCTCCTCTGTTATTTCCAAGTTATTACAAAGATTATTTCACTGTCTTGTAGTATAACACAAAAAGAGGTGATTCTCAATGAAAGAAAATCACCTCTTTGAAAAACCAGTGTTATAATGTCACTGTAACCAATTATAAATCTTCCGTATTCTGCTCTGTTCTATCATTTGCAGCTGGTGCAGGCGCTTCAAGTATCTTCATAAATTCTTCGCCTGTAATTGTCTCATGTTCATACAGATACTGTGCCAGTTCATGAAGCTTGCCGATGTTATCTTCAAGGATTTTCAGTGCCTTTTCATGCTGTCTGCGAACAAGTTCAACAACCTTCTTATCAAGCAGTGTCTGTGTTTCGAAAGAGCAGGCAAGGCTGGAATCTCCACCAAGATACTGATTGCTGACAGTCTCCATGGCTACCATATCAAAATCCTTACTCATTCCGTAACGTGAAATCATGGCTCTTGCAATTTTGGTTGCCTGTTCAATATCATTGGAAGCACCGGTTGTTATTGAGTGAAAAATCAGCTCTTCAGCGGCACGTCCACCGGTAAAGGTTGCAATCTTATTTTCAAGTTCTTCCTTTGACATCAGATAATGTTCTCCGTCATCAACCTGCATGGTATAACCAAGTGCACCGGAAGTTCTTGGAATGATTGTAATCTTGTGTACCGGTGCAGATTCTGTCTGCTTCGCAGCTACAAGAGCATGCCCGATCTCGTGGTAGGAAACAATCAGTTTTTCTTTGTTGGAAAGAACACGATTTTTTTTCTGATAACCTGCAATGACTACTTCAATACTTTCTTCAAAATCTGCCTGTGTGGCAAACTTACGTCCGTCACGAACTGCACGAAGAGCTGCCTCATTAACAATATTTGCAAGCTCGGCACCGGAAGCACCTGCAGCAGCTTTTGCAATATCATCAAAACGAACTGTATCCGCGATCTTGATTTTCTTTGCATGTACCTTGAGTATTTCTTCACGCCCCTGAAGGTCAGGAAGCTCTACAGGAATTCTTCTGTCAAAACGTCCCGGACGTAAAAGCGCCGGATCGAGAGAATCCGGACGGTTAGTCGCTGCAAGAATGACAACACCCTTGGAACCGTCAAATCCATCCATTTCCGTAAGCAGCTGATTCAATGTCTGCTCGCGTTCATCATTTCCACCTGTAAATCCGGCTCCATCACGTTTCTTACCTATTGTATCAATCTCATCGATAAATACGATACATGGAGCTTTTTCATTTGCCTGTTTGAAAAGGTCGCGAACTTTTGCCGCACCCATACCAACAAACATTTCAACGAATTCAGAACCTGAAATTGAAAAGAAAGGTACTTCCGCTTCTCCGGCAACTGCCTTTGCAAGCAGTGTTTTACCTGTTCCTGGAGGCCCTACAAGAAGGGCACCCTTTGGCATGGATGCACCAATTTCTGTATATTTATGTGGATTATGCAGATAATCAACAATCTCTGTCAGAAGTTCTTTGGCCTCATCTTCTCCTGCTACATCTGAAAATTTAATTCCTGTGGAAGATTTGACATATACTTTGGCATTGCTTTTTCCAAATGACATTGCACCACCAGGACCGCCGCCCATGGATGACATCATCTTTTTACTCAGCCAACGTCCGATAAAGATAAAAATCACAATCGGAATCACATAACTGAGAATCAATGTCATAAGAATTGATGGGCTTTCCGGAAGTACCTCATCCATAGTGACTCCGGCATCTAAAAGACGGTTTACAAGATCTGCATCATCCATTTTGACTGTCTTGCAGAGGATGGTACTGTCTGAATTGCTGTCTTTCATTTCATAATAGATATAATTCTCTTCTACCGTTGCTTTGGTTACATTGCCATCCTCTACATTTTCAATAAAAGTAGAGTAATCCGTCTTCTGGATACTTCGTTCCTGAACAGCCGGAACAACCAGCATATTCAGAATGACAATGATAACACCAGCAATGATGTAATATACATACATCGGTATTTTTTCTGGTTTTTTGTTACCAAGCTTCATTTATCTTATGTCCTCCATATCTTCGTAAAATCCGCTCTAATTAGTATTTCCGGATTTTTCGATATCATTTGACAAGTACCATAACATTTTTGCGACATTTATTCAATGTTGATTCTATGAAATTTTATAAACTTTTCATAAAAAAGAAAAAAGTCCTGAAAATTCAGGACTTTTGGTATGCCGCTGGCCGGACTCGAACCGGCACGGTTTCCCGCTTGATTTTGAGTCAAGTGCGTCTGCCAATTCCGCCACAGCGGCAAATGAACCGAAAATTATAATAACATAATTTCCGATTCATTGCAAGCTTTTTATAGAAAAATATCAATTTTTATATACTTTAGGTAAAGCGAATTATTTGCAGAGTTTATCCTCGTCTTCAAGTATTTTTTCATAGATTGGGAAGCAGTCGAATGTAGCAAAATAATCTCTTGGAGTCTCTGCACGACGAATCATATCAAAGCTTCCATCCTCACGAAGAAGAATCTCTGCTGATTTCAGTTTACCATTATAGTTATAGCCCATGGCAAATCCATGCGCCCCGGTATCATGAATCACAAGGAAATCACCTTTATCAATCTTTGGAAGATAACGGTCAATTGCAAATTTATCATTATTTTCACAAAGAGAACCTGTTACATCATAAAGGTGATCACATGGCTGATCTTCTTTTCCCATAACAGTAATATGATGATAAGCACCATACATAGCCGGGCGCATAAGATTTACAGCACATGCATCTACACCGATGTATTCTTTATGAGTATGTTTCTCATGAATTGCTTTTGTAACCAGACAGCCATATGGTCCCATCATAAAACGACCAAGTTCTGTATAAATAGATACATCACCCATTCCGGCCGGAACAAGAACTTCTTCGTAAACCTTACGAACACCCTCTCCGATCACACGAATATCATTTGGTGTCTGATCTGGTCTGTAAGGAATTCCAATTCCACCGGAAAGATTGATAAATCCGATATGAGCTCCTGTTTCCTTCTGAAGTTTTACAGCAAGTTCAAACATTACTTTGGCAAGCATCGGATAATATTCATTAGTTACTGTATTGCTTGCAAGAAATGCATGAATACCAAAGTTTTCAGCGCCTTTTGCTTTCAGAGTACGGAAAGCTTCAAAAATCTGGTCAGTTGTCATTCCATACTTGGCATCTCCGGGATTATCCATAATATCATTGCTGATTTTAAACAGTCCGCCTGGATTATAACGGCAGCTGATTGTTTTCGGAATATAGCCCACCGCATTTTCTACTGCTTCGATGTGTGTGATATCATCAAGGTTGATAATTCCCCCGATTTCATTTGCATAACGGAACTCAGCTTCCGGTGTATCATTTGAAGAAAACATGATATCACCTTCTTTGCAGCCAATTGCTTTAGAAAGCATCAGTTCAGTCATAGAGGAACAGTCGCAGCCACATCCATATTCCTGAAGAATCTGGATCAGATACGGATTCGGTGTTGCTTTAACCGCAAAAAATTCTTTAAATCCTTTATTCCATGCAAATGCTTCCTTTAAAGCTTTTGCATTTTCACGAATTCCCTTCTCGTCATAGAGATGAAAAGGAGTTGGATATTTTTCATTGATTTCCTGAAGTTTTTCCAGTGTTACAAAAGGCTTTTTTTTCATAATAATTTTCTCCTCGTTGTTTTATATCTCCTCGTGTTGCATTTTATTTCACATGCTGGTGTGTAAACAAATGATCCTGGCAATATTCATAATTACCATTGCATTTAGAACAGAAACGGAATTCCAGGTTTGGATCATCCTTCTCTGTACGGCCACAGATTGCACATTTATGCTTGGTAATACCACCAGTCGCAGGATTCACTCTGCTCTGAGCCATTGCTTTCTTAAACTCTCTCCGTCGATGTACTTCCTTCGGGTTATATCGATGCATGTTTCTGTTACTGAAAAAGAACAGAACAAAATTCAGCAGAGAGGCCAGAATCGGAACTGCCATAACCCACAGACCAACCCTTACATATGAAATCATATTATAAACAATAATTGCACCATACACCCATGCCATCCATTTCATTTTGATCGGAATAACAAACCACAGAAGAATCTGCATGTCCGGGTAGCATGCCGCATAAGCAAGGAATACAGAAAGGCTGACATAATAGGTAGTAAATACTCCACCACCGATCATATAAGTCATTCCATCGATCACAACAAATCCACCTGTAATAAAATAGGTAAGAAATGCCGCGATCAGCACAAAAAGAAGTCCCGAAAAAATATAAAGTGTATAACGGAAGCTTCCCCAGGTACGTTCAAGAGAGGTACCGATCGGATAATAAAAAAACAGAATAGACACAGCAAATAACAGAAAATTCCCTGTGCTGGGCGGATAGATCACCCAGGTGACCAGACGCCAGATCTGTCCCTGCATGATTTTGGAAACATCCAGGCTCATCATACTGAGCAGAGACGGATTCATATAAGTAAGAAGATATCCGATCACATAGCAGATAATGACATACACTGTCAGATTCGGTATTCCTCCGTGCCTTCCAAATTTACGTTCCAGTTTATCAATCCAATTCATAAAATCACTTCTTCTCCTTTTTCAGTTAATCATTACTGTTCGGAAAGATGAATATTTTGTCATCAGAAATATTTCTTCTTTGCAAGGTAAGCCGCTGCAACGATGCTGGCTGCGATTGAAAGCAGAATAACTACCAGAAATCCCCAGGTGGTGCTGGAAAATGGCATCCCGGATGGTGCAAGGTTCATACCATAAGCACTGAATATGATCGTCGGAATACTCATGACGATCGTGATCACAGAAAGAATCTTCATAACATCATTCAGATTATTTGAAATAACTGAAGCAAAAGCATCCATCATACTCTGTAAAATCCCACTGTAAATATTCGCCATTTCAATAGCCTGTGTATTTTCAATGATGACGTCTTCAAGGAGTTCTGTATCCTCCGGATATTTTTTGATGCTTTCCAGTTTGATCAGCTTCTCCAACACTGCTTCGTTGGACCTCAGAGATGTTGTAAAATACACCAGTGACTTTTCAAGTTCAAGAAGCTCTATCAGTTCCTGATTTCGCGGTGAATAATGAAGTTTTTCTTCTACCTGTTCACTTTTCTTATCGATAATTCGCAGATAACGCAGATACATACTGGAATTTCTGTACAGTATCTGAAGAATAAAACGCGTCTTCATATAAGTAAAGAAATTTCGTACACGCCCTTCCATAAATCTGGTAAGTACCTGTGTATCCTCCAGACATATCGTGAAGATCATCTTATCAGTAACTATAATTCCCAATGGAATTGTACCATACCAGTCTTTGTCATTTCGTTCCTCGATCATAGGAACATCCACCAGAATCAGAGTGTAATTATCTTCCACCTCAATACGTGACCGTTCCTCTTCATCCAGAGGAGCTCTCAGATCATCGACTTCTATCTGAAACTGCTCGGATACTTCAAATATCTCTGTTGCCGTCGGGTTCGTAAGAGCAATCCAACAGCCATCCTGCGGTTCCTGAATTTCATGAATAGCTCCGTCTGATGTGCGAAACATTCTAACCACGAGTACACTCCCCCTCCACTCTCAAATTTGGCCATATGCTCAATTATAAAATGTGACTGTATTTTTGTCAATTCCAACCGAATTGTATTTAAAAAAAATTTACCTGATTTTTACTTTAAAGTGTCAGAGTGCATATTGTAGACTTTCTATATTTATTGTGTTAAAATAAATTCCAGTTAATAAGGGAGGACTCAGATTATGAATAAATCCAGCTTTGGTACACATTTTACCGTATCCACCTGGGGAGAATCTCATGGAAAAGCGCTTGGTGCTGTTGTAGATGGCTGCCCGGCAGGACTTTCTCTCTGTGAAGAAGATATTCAGAAATTTCTTGACCGACGTAAGCCAGGTCAAAGCCGTTATACTACTGCACGTAAAGAAGGGGATCTGGTTGAAATTCTTTCCGGTGTTTTTGAAGGAAAAACAACAGGGACACCTGTTTCTCTGATGGTAAGAAATACCGATCAGCGTTCCAGAGACTATGGTAACATTGCTTATTCTTATCGTCCAGGACATGCAGATTATACATTCGATGCAAAATATGGCTTCCGTGATTATCGTGGCGGTGGACGTTCATCAGGACGTGAAACTATTGGTCGTGTGGCAGCCGGAGCAATTGCATCAAAAATTCTTGATTCAATGGGAATCACCTTCTGTACCTATACAAAATCCATAGGACCGGTTTCTGTCACAGAATTTGTGCCGGAAGAAATTAATAACAATGCTTTTTATATGCCTGATGCAGAAGCAGCAAAACGTGCAGGGGCATACCTTGAAGAATGTATGAAAAATCAGGACAGTGCCGGCGGCGTGGTGGAATGCAGGATCACTGGTGTTCCTGCCGGTCTTGGAAATCCGGTTTTTGAAAAACTCGATGCAATGCTTGCACAGGCAGTCATGTCCATAGGTTCCGTCAAAGCCATAGAAATCGGGGATGGTACTCAGGTTGCTTATATGAAAGGATCAGATGACAATGACGGGTTTCATGCCATGAATGGTCAGATCACCAAAACAAGTAATCATGCCGGCGGAATCATGGGAGGAATCAGTGACGGAAACGAAATTATCCTGAGAGCTTATATTAAGCCTACCCCTTCTATCAGTCAGGCTCAGAACACTGTTACAGATCAGGCCGAAAACATCTCTCTTGAGATTCATGGCCGACATGATCCCGTGATTGTTCCAAGAGCTGTTGTTGTGGTTGAATCTATGTGTGCGCTTACTATTATCGATGCACTTTTTGCAAACATGACTTCCCGTCTTGATAAAATCCAGGAATTTTATAAAAATAATTGAATTTTTGACGAACAAAAAATCCTGCCCCATGAGCAGGATTTTTTGTTTATATTATTTTATTCCTCATCCTCAGCGTTGTCTTCATCTTCATCTAAAACCGGCTGAGAGACTTCTGTATCATCCGGTACTGGCCAGATATGAATACTGTTTGGAGTTTCAATCTTATGAGGCTTATCATTCATCATAATGATATTCTTCTCATAATCTACTTTGAATGTTGTAATTGAATTGCTTGCATGATTCGCAACTGCGATATGCTGATTATCCGGGAAGATAACAATATCCTTTGGATAGTCTCCACTGATCGGCAGAGTAAATTTCTTCTCAAGAAGACCTGTATCTGCATCAATCTCATACATGGAAACCGTGTTCTCACCGGCCGTTGTACAGAACAGATGCTTGCCATCCGGAGCAAGTGCAAGACCGGAAGCTGCATTATGGAAAGCATCTTTGTCATTTTCTTTTCTCAGAGTTGAAACACTCTGCAAAAGTTCAAATTCCGGATTATTTCCACTTCCGTCATAGCTGTACACCTTAATCTCGTTACTTAATTCAAAAAGAATATATGCATATTTTCCATCTGCACTGAAACGAATAATTCTCGGTCCGCTCTCTCTCGGACAACGGAGAATATCTACAAGTTCCAGTTTGTGACGTCTTTTATTGATACGATAAATCTTAACCTGATCGATTCCATTATCAACTGCACAAAGATATTTATTATCCGGTGTCGGACGCACACAGTTAACATGTGGGCGGAAATTACGTTCTGCAACGCTTCCAAGGCCCTTATGGAATACACCGTCCATAATACGTCCCAGACTTCCGTCTCTGTGTGTATGTACAACCGTAACCTTGCCATCATGATATCCAGCCACATAAAGATAACGGCCGTCTACATCTGTAGCGAGAAAACAACCTCTCATGCCATCAATTCCAACACTGTTGATACGAACAAGGTCTCCGTTCCTGTCACGCTTGAATACCGCAACACCCTCGTCCTCGATGGAATACAGATATTTGCCGTTTTTGGAAACTGCAGTGTGAGACGCATTGCTGACTTTTACTTCACTACGTTCGATCAGTTTGCCATTTTCTACGTCTACATCATAAACCTGAATGCCCTTGCTGGTTCCATGAGTGTATGTTCCCACATAGGCCACATATTTCTTGTCTCCCATTATACTGCCTCCTAAAATTCGATGAATATGTGCGAAATCTATATCCGCATTTGGTGTCCTAATTATAGCACAATCCATTTACAAGAACAAGTTGACTTTCTCTCCAGATTGTGTATTTTCTTACGTACTTAATATTTTTTTAGAATAACTCAGAAAAAAGAGACCTTCTTAAATAAAAGTCTCTTTTCTGATATTTGTATTATTTATCTGTAAAATAAGTGCGGATTTTATCCAGAGTCTCCTCCAGCACTTCATCTGAATGTGCTGTTGAAAGGAACATTGCCTCATACTGAGATGGCGCCAGATGAACGCCCTCTTTCAGCATTGCAAGGAAATACTCTGCAAATGCTTTTGTGTCAGAAGACTTGGCTGAAGTATAATCTACGACTTCTTCCTTTGTAAAGAAAAGACTTCCGAGAGAAGAAACATGATTGATATGATATTCACTACCACTTTCTTTCAGAATTGTCTCAATTCCACCGTACAGTTTCTGTCCTTTTTCTTCAAGAATTTTGTATACTTCCGGATGAGCATACAGATATTTTAACTGTGTGAGGCCTGCTGCCATGGCAATTGGATTACCACTCAACGTGCCTGCCTGATATACCGGGCCCGCCGGTGAAACCATCTCCATGATTTCTTTTCTTCCACCATATGCACCAACCGGCATACCGGCTCCAATGATCTTACCATATGTAACCATATCCGGTGTTACACCGAAATATTCTGCTGCTCCGCCAAATGCAAGTCTGAATCCGGTAATAACCTCATCGAAGATCAGTAAAGTACCATGCTGGTCACAGAGAGTACGAAGTCCCTCAAGAAATCCCTTTTTCGGAGGTACGACACCCATATTGGCTGCAACAGGCTCCACGATTACAGCTGCAACCTGTCCTTCAGCCTGCTCAAGAAGAGTTCTGACGCTGTCAAGATCATTATAAGTAGCTGTCATAGTATCCTGTGTGCATCCCTTCGGAACACCGGCGCTGTCCGGAACACCACTTGTCATCACACCGGATCCGGCACTAACCAGCAGGGCATCACTGTGACCATGATAGCAGCCGGCAAATTTGATGATCTTATCTCTTCCGGTATAACCTCTGGCTGTACGGATAGCACTCATAACAGCTTCTGTACCTGAATTCACCATTCGCACCATCTCAACGTGAGGAAGATGCTCGCAGATAAATTCAGCCATTTCCACTTCAATCTCTGTAGCACATCCAAAGCTCAGGCCGTTTTCACATGCCTTAATGACGGATTCACGAATTTCAGGGAAGTTATGTCCGAGGATCATCGGACCCCATGAGTCAATATAATCCACATAACGGTTGCCGTCCACATCATAAATATAACACTTGTCGGCACGGCTGATAAATCTCGGTGCCATTCCGATCGCACCATAAGCCCTTACCGGACTGTTGACACCGCCAGGAATTCTCTTAACTGCACGTTTAAATAATTCTTCTGATCTGTCCATTAACCAATTCTCCCTTCATCAATGAAACGGGCAAGTTCTTTTGCATAATAGGTAAGATAAATATCAACTCCTGCACGGTAAGCACTTGCTGCCATTTCACAGACAATCTTTTCTTCATCGATCCATCCCATTTTTGCCGCTGCCTTAACCATAGCATATTCGCCGCTGACACTGTAGGCTGCGATCGGTACATTTGTAGCTTTTGAAACTTCTGAAACCATATCAAGATAAGACATTGCCGGTTTGATCATAATGATATCTGCACCTTCCTGAATATCTGTCAATGCTTCTTTCATACCTTCGCGACGATTATGGTAATCCATCTGATAGCTTTTACGATCACCAAATGACGGAGCAGAACCTGCGGCATCACGGAATGGACCATAAAAAGCAGATGCATATTTTACAGCATAAGACATGATCGGAGTTTCTTTATGTCCTGCTTTGTCCAGGCACTCACGAATAGCACGTACACGACCGTCCATCATATCAGAAGGAGCTACCATATCTGCTCCGGCTTCTACATGGGAAAGTGCTGTTCTGGAAAGCAGTTCCAGTGTTGCATCATTTTCAACATCATGGCCGCAGAGTACACCACAGTGACCGTGAGATGTGTATTCACACATGCATACATCTGTAATGTAATAAAGATCCGGAAACTGTTTTTTTGCTTCACGAAGTGCTTTCTGAACGATACCATTTTTATCGTAAGCGCCGCTTCCCACTTCATCCTTGTGATCCGGAATTCCAAAAAGCATAATGCTGCTGACACCTGCTTTCTGCAAACGTTCCAGTTCATAAGGAAGTCTGTCTACACTATATCGAAACTGTCCTTCCATAGAAGGAATCTCTTCTTCAATCCCGCTTCCTTCCATAACAAAAAGTGGATAGATCAGTGATGATTTATCAATTCTTGTTTCTCTTACCATTTTGCGGAGTGTCTCACTTCCGCGAAGTCTTCTTGGTCTCTGAATCAGATCCATTGTTTCTGCACCTCTTCCTTATTTGTTTCCTTTTATTTTTATCTGTTTTTTATTTTAACAACAAGATCGATCAGAGAATCGATCGTTGCTTTTTCAGCCATATAGGTCTGCATCTTGTAGACATCTGCTGCCGCCTTTGTCTGTTTGCCGATACAGGCTGCGGTAACATGGGAATAGTCTGAGAGCCCGGTGGTCTCAACAAATCCTTTTACTGTGGAAGCACTTGTGAATACCACACAGTCAATAGAATTATTCTGTATTTCCTGGTCAACATGGATCAGACTGCTGCTTTCATATACAGTATCATACGTTGGAATATCTGTAACCAGCCCTTCATGTTCTTCCAGAATCTTTACCAGATTCTGATTTCCTTTTCTTGCCCTGGGCAAAAGAACTTTTTCGCTTGGTTTCAGGTGTTCTGCAAGTGCTGCGCCAAGAGAATCACCATCATATACTTCTGGAATCAGATCAACAAGAATTCCTCTGTCTTCAAGAATTTTGGCTGTTCCCTGACCAATTGCTGCAATTCGTGCACCTGCCAGACTGCGGATATCCCTGTGTGCTTTTTTCATTTCACTTAAAAATATTTCCGCGCCTGTCGGACTGGTAAATACGATCCACTGATACGTATCAATCTGTTCAAATGCACTCTGAAGCTCTGACTGGTCTTCCAGCGCAACCGTTCTGATCGAAGGAAGTTCCAGAACCTCGGCACCTTTTCTTCGAAGTTCATCTGCTGTTCTTGAACTACGTTCCTTAGGACGGGTCACAAGTACTTTCCAGCCTGCAAGCGGAAGCTGTTCATACCAGCCAAATTCATCTGCAAGACGACATACTTTTCCAACTACAATGATCGCAGGTGTCTCAATTCCCTGACGGTCTACTTCTTCTTTAAGAGTGGCAACAGTGGCAACTACCCGTTTCTGATCTGCGGTCGTTCCTTTTTGAAGAACTGCTGCCGGCATCGCAGGATCTATTCCAGCGTTAAGCAGCCCCATACAAATATCGGCAAGTGCTGCAATTCCCATCAGAAATACAAGCGTTCCTTTTGTTCTGACAAGTGCATTAAAGTCAATATCATATTCTTTGCCGGCTCTTCTGTGACCTGTAATAATATGCACAGAAGAACAGAAATCTCTGTGTGTCACCGGAATTCCATTATATGCAGGCACTGCAATTGAGGAAGTCACTCCCGGAACAATTTCATAAGGAATATTGTTCACCGTCAGAAGTTCCAGTTCTTCTCCGCCACGTCCGAAAAGAAAAGGATCTCCACCTTTGAGTCTGACAACCTGATTTCCTTTCAGTGCTTCTTCAAGAAGGACCTGATTGATCTGCTCCTGCGGCATTGTATGATTATCTGCACGTTTACCAACATTGATCAGTCTGGCTTCGGATGAAACTTTTGCCAGAACTCCCTGACCAACAAGACTGTCATAGACAACCACATCTGCCTGCTGCAGTACTTCCATACCTTTCAGCGTGAAGAGTCCGATATCACCTGGTCCGGCTCCTACAAGCCATACTTTTCCTGTTTTCATAAAGACTCTCCTCCTGTGTGTTTTTCATATTTGTCAATCATCTGTTTTGCCAGTTTAATTCCCAGCTGTTCTGCCTCAGATTTTGCTCCGCGGATACTGTCTTTAAAATATCGGCCGTCACTTTCTCTGTAATAAAGTCCTCTGAGAAACAGTTCTTCTCCTTCTACTACACCGAATGCAGCAACAGGTGAAGAACAGCCTCCATTAAGATATTTTACAAAAGCACGTTCTGCTGTTCCGGCAATCCATGCATTTTCATCCCTGTATCCATCAAGATATCCGTATTCCAGATCTCTTCGTCCCTGTACAGCAAGAATTCCCTGGCCTGCCGCCGGAAGAATCTCATCTTCTGAAAAATAACGGTGAATCCTGCTTTCCAGGCCAAGTCGCCTGAGGCCTGCCGCCGCAAGGATCAGTCCGGAATATTCTCCTGCATCAAGTTTACGCAGTCTGGTCTGAAGATTCCCACGGATACTTTTTACCTCCATTTCAGGATAAAGCTCTTTCAGCTGTAAGGTACGTCGAAGACTGGAACATCCCAACGGCTTTGATGTATCAAGACTGTCTGCATCTTTTGGAAGGACCAGAACATCACGCGGATCTTCTCTTAACGAAAATGCAAGAAGAGGAAGCTCCTGAGGTACTTCCATTGGCATATCCTTCAGACTGTGTACAGACAACATCGTTCTGCCATCCAGCAGTGCCCTGTCCAGTTCTTTTACGAAAAGTCCTTTTCCGCCGACTTTATCAAGTGTGCGGTCAAGGATTTTATCGCCTGTTGTTTTCATTGTAAGAATTTCAACATCCAGCTCAGGATGCTGTTTTTTTATGTAATCACGTACCATTTCACTTTGCAGCACTGCAAGCTGGCTTTCTCTGCTGCCAATGATCACTTTATCTGTCTTGCTTGTTTTCGTCATCTGTCGCCTCCATTGCCTCCTGAATTGCCAGCCGGACCTTTTTTGCCTTGCTGTGATCCAGTCCACTGGCAGTGATTCCGATAACCACTTCATCTTTCATATAAACACCCGGGAAATAAAAATCACATTTACTCTTATCATCTGCAACATTGACATAAATACCTTCTTCTTTGCAGACACGATAAATCTCATCATTCAATTTCCGGTCATTTGTCACTGCAAATACCATATACGCCATATTGAAATCAGATCGTTTTACCGGGCGCGTGATCAGATTGACATATCCGGTCTTACCAAGTTCCTGCAGCTCTGTGGTGGATTTTGGAGCAATCACAGTAATATTTCTTGTAAACTGTAATAATGTAGTGACCCGTCTGGTCGCAATTTTGCCACCACCGACCACAATGATCTTTTTGTCTGACAGGTCAATGAACATCGGAAAATATCGTTTATTCTTCATATACTTTCTCCAATCCTGCAACACATTCCAGAAAAGCATCCTGATTCAGACTGTCCCTCAGTCCGAAGATCATTTTGTTGACAACTTTGCCGGCAGCTGTATCTACAGCTTCCAGAAGATTAATCCTGTCTTCTTCCTGCATCGGTGTCTTTCTGAGTATTTTTTCGATACGCAGATTCAGATCCTGTACAGCCTCTGCTTTGATATCCTGAATCCTCGGGATCACATCACGGCCATCCAGCCACTGAAAAAATTCAGCCATCTGATCATTTACAATCGCTGCTGCTTTGATCAGACTTTTATTTGCCTCCGGTGATAATTTCTCAGTACGGAAGCTGTCCATATCATAAAGAGTAATATTATCTTTCTGACCAAGAGAAGGTTCAATATCTCTTGGCACAGCGAGATCAAGAAGAAGCAGTGGTTTGGAAACAGTAACATCCTGAAATAGTTCTTCCCGCAGCGTAAAGTTAGGACTGGCTGTTGCACTTACCACAACATCACAGTTTGGCAGGAAGTTCATGCGTTCACCATAATGAATGCGGCTGCATCCGATCGGAATGCTGACAATCCCACTTCGATACTGTCGTACAGTCACCGTTACATTAGCTCCTGCATCACGTAATGTCTGTGCTGCAACTTTACCCATTTCGCCATTTCCGATTACCATGCAGGTCTTCCCACGCATATCATATCCCTGTTCTTTCAGATGATTTACTGCCTGATGAATAACAGAAGGATTGCCGTGTGCCAGTGGCGCCTCTGTCTTGATCTTTTTGCCAGCTGTAACTGCCATCCGAAAAAGCACTTCCAGTACATTATCTGTTGTAAAATGTTCTCTTGCAAGATTCAGTGCATCCTTAATCTGCGTCAGGATCTGATCCTCCCCGAAAATCTGGGATTTGAGACCTCCTGCCAGATAAAAAAGATGTTCCACTGCCTCGCGGTCTGTCCTTGAAATAAAATAAGATTCATAAGAATCATCCTGTATATTTTTTAACTGGCAAAGGCACTGGTAAAGAGAAACCTCCTGTTCCTCTTCATGGCTTGCCCATATTTCAAGGCGATTGCATGTGGATAATATGATACATCCCTGTATCCCGGCTGTTTCTTTCAGTCGTTCCATTGCTTCACCGGCATTTTTCTTCGTAAACGCAAACAAAGCCCGGATATCTACGGGTGCTTTGTCGTGATCTATTCCTATCATGGATATTGTCATGATACTTTACTCCTTTATTTCCTCCTGTGTCTTTTTTGTAGAATCTGTCATCTTTCCGATAAGTACTTACAAAAAAACATACTGTTTTAATGATAGTCTTTTGAGCTCATAATGTCAATGAAATTCATTGGATTTCCATACAAAAAAATATACCGGACCTCCTTCTGGAAATCCGGTATATACTGTTTTAATATTTATCTCAGTCGAGAAGACTCCCACCTCTTTCAGGTGGTAAGTAATGTTCGACTTGAATTGATTCTGACAGTTTCTCATTTTTCAAAAATCGAAGATTCCTAAGGAAGTACCCTTAGATATCCTCAGATTACCCAGAAGTTATCTGTGCATACAACTTTCCTGTATGTTTCAAATCGGAACCATTTATTATGTAATTCAGATCTGTTTTCTGCGGTTGCTTTGCCGGCTTCTTCCAGGAATCTGTCGAGTTCTGCTTTGTTCTTCACCAGCAATGCCATTCCTCTTTCATCCACAACCGGAAGTCCCATGTAACGGTAATCTTCAATCTTCTGGATTTCTTCTACTTTTCCGTCACGGATCAGAACTGCTGCTCCATCCTCAACGGAAAGAATATCAAAATATTCCGGATATTTGAAGCTGTCACCGACAACCGGCACTTCGTCGCCAACATGATACGTTTTCTTTTCGGAACCGACCTTGGACATCATCGCATTTTCAAGGTTGAAGTAAAATTCTTCAAATACATATCCACCCACTCTGACATCATCTTTCTGGAAATATGGTTTCTCTCCTTCATTTTCGACAGTCTCAAGTACACCGCATGCAGAAGTCATATGGCTCACACGATCGATCAGGATCATCTCGCCGAGAGTTTTGTGTTTTTTGAATTCGTCAAGAACAATCTTCTCAGCCAGTTCAATCTCGCACAGTGCGATTTCATTTTTCTCAATGTAATCTGCTTTGAGATGTTCTCCAGTATTTACATCGATCTTATATTTGATACTGCGGATAAATCCGGGAATTCTCTTTGTTCCGAGTTTAAGCAAATATTCTTTTCCGATCGTCAGCCTGCTGTCATCCATCCAGAGCAGAGTCGCCGTAAAGCTTTTTGCCACAGAAAGCTGTGCCTGATCTGTAAGAACGCAGCCGCGGCTGACATCTACTTCCTTATCAAGCTGAATGGTAACTGCCTGACCTGTCACAGCTTCTTCTACGGAAGTACTTCCGTTCAGAAGAGATTTTACAGTTGCAGTCTCGTTGCTTGGAAGTGTAGTAATGGTCTGTCCGACTTTGATCTTCCCACTTTCAATCTGTCCCTGAAAGCCACGGAATTCATGGTTTGGACGGCAGACTCTCTGTACCGGCATATAAAATCCTGCTTCATCCTCTGTCTCTGTTACGTCAACTGTTTCCAGATGATTCAGAAGAGTTTTGCCTGTATACCATGGCATATTTTCAGATTTTACAGTCACGTTGTCACCTTCTGTTGCGCTGACTGGAACAATCACAACATCCTGAAGCCCAAGGCTCTGGGAAAGTTCATTGATGTCTTTAACGATCTCGTTAAATCTTTCTTCGCTGTAGCCTGCAAGGTCCATCTTATTAACAGCAAATACAAAGTGATGGATTCCCATCAGAGCACAGATACGACTGTGGCGTCTTGTCTGAACCAGAACTCCCTGTTTCGCATCAACAAGGATAATTGCAAGCTGTGCAAATGAAGCACCGACAGCCATGTTTCTTGTATATTCTTCATGTCCCGGTGTATCTGCAACAATGAAGCTTCTCTTATCAGTTGTAAAATAACGATAGGCAACATCAATGGTAATACCCTGTTCTCTCTCTGCCATCAGACCATCCAGAAGAAGTGAATAGTCGATTGCGCCGCCTCTGGATCCCACCTTACTGTCAAGGATCAGGGCCTTTTCCTGGTCTGCATAAAGCAGTTTTGAATCATAAAGGATATGTCCGATCAGTGTGGATTTTCCATCATCCACACTTCCACAGGTAATAAATTTCAGTAATCCGCTCATCTAGAAGTACCCCTCTCTCTTTCTCTTTTCCATGCTGGCTGCACCGCCGTCTGAATCAATGATTCGGCTGGTTCTTTCAGATTCCACAGAACTTAATGTCTCATCGATGATTGCATCAAGAGTATCTGCATCAGAAAGAATACCACCGGTCAGCGGATAGCATCCAAGAGTACGAAAACGTACTTTTTTCATTTCCGGTTTTTCACCAGGATTCAGACGCATACGCTCATCATCCACCATGATGATATTTCCGTCACGGTATACTATCGGACGTTCTTTTGCAAAATAAAGAGGCACGATCGGAATATTTTCTCTTTTTATGTACTGCCAGATATCTTTTTCAGTCCAGTTGGAAATCGGGAAGACACGAATACTCTCGCCTTTGTTGATTTCTGTATTATAAAGCTTCCACATTTCCGGCCTCTGGTTTTTAGGATCCCATGCATGATTTTCATTGCGGAAAGAGAAAATTCTTTCTTTGGCACGACTCTTTTCCTCATCACGGCGCCCACCGCCGAATGCAGCGGTAAATCCGTATTTATTGAGAGCCTGTTTCAGAGCCTGTGTTTTCATAATATCAGTATAAGCGGATCCGTTGTCAAAAGGATTGATTCCCTGCTTCACACCATCTTCATTGATATATTCCAGCATTTCGATTCCAAGCTCTTTGGCTGTCTTGTCACGAAATTCAATCATTTCCCTGAATTTCCATGTTGTATTTACGTGTAGAAACGGGAAAGGTGGTTTTTCCGGATAAAAAGCTTTCAGTGCGAGATGAAGCATCACTGAGCTGTCTTTTCCGATAGAATAAAGCATAACAGGTTTTTCGCACTCTGCTGCCACTTCCCGGATAATATATATTGCTTCTGCTTCGAGTTCATCTAAATGTGATAATCCGCTCATAATTCTTCTCCTGTACTAATATTTATTGGAATTTCTCCGATCAACACTGATGACCAGTTCACTGCCGTCAGATTTGGTGATGTTCCAGTTAAGAAGATCCCCTTTCTGAGTAACGTTCATGGTTCCACCCATGCCGCCGATGTCTGCGCCAAGATAGAATTCAATAGCGCCTGCTTTGCATTCCTTTACGCAGGAAACACAGCCCCAGCAGTTTTTCGGATATTTCATGATTGCTTTTTTATCAATGATCTGAATCAGGGTACCAGGACATACTTCCTGACATTTTCCGCAGCCGACGCAGCGTTCTTTACGAATTCGTATGCTCATAAGTATCCCCCTTTACCAGATCCCTGAACAGAATATGGATCTTGCCGTCTTCCATTCTGGAATTTACATATTTTTCGAAATTCTGATCCGTTTCAGGATGATCAAGATTTTCATTGAATGAATGCCATCTGGTTTCTTTTCGATTCTTAAGATGTTCGATGAGCACCTGACAGACAAGCAGTCTTTCTTTTAATTCATATGCAAATAAAAGCTCATGCATATCTTCCGCGCCAACCTGATCTGCCAGTTCACTCAGACGCAGAATCTTTTCTTTTGCAAGTGTCAGCTGTTTCTCATTAAACTGATAGCTGCTGGTAATTCCACCGGCATATTCATCCATTACCTTCTGCATGGCCTCTTCCAGTTCGTCAATACAAAACAGACCATTTTTTCCGTTGCAGATCTTTTCGTAACCATCAATGATCATCTGTGCCTGCTTTTCAATTTCGGCTGTTTCTTCATTGTGTTTTTCTTTTAGCTGCTCGATGATTGCCAGAGAGGCGATCTTGCCCTCTGCCAGAGCACCGGTAACATATTTCTGTGGACAACCTCCTGCCACATCACCGGCTGCATAAAGTCCATGAATAGTAGTTTCTCTTCTGGTATCAACCCAGAAACCACTGGCTGTATGACCTCCTACGATATATGGCTCGGTTCCCTGAATCTCTACATCCTGTTCACTCGGCATCCTTCCGCTTTCAATCCATTTTAATGTCTGGCTCGGTGCCATATTAAGATATGCCTTGAGAAGGTCCTGATCCTGTTCAGGAGTGATTCCGGAAGTTCTGAGATAACATGGGCCATGTCCAAGCTGATTTTCTCTGACTGTGCCATAAACTCTCTGACTGGTGGTCAGGCCGTAAATGTTTTCATAAATTTCACCTTTTGAGTTTACCTGTTTTGCCTGCACACCCTGTGCGATCGTTCCTGTCGGAGCAATCGTATCTTTACAGCGAAGTGCGATAAAACGCATCTCAAAGGTTGTCATCTCTGCACCTGAACGGATTCCCATTGCATAACCGGCTCCTGTATTGAATGGCGGATACCACATCTTATGTCTGGAAAATCCCGGATTGTTTGGTTTATAAAGTCCTGCTGCTCCACCTGTTGCGATCAGGACTGCCTTTGCATGGATCACATAGGCGGTTTCTTCCATGATAGAAAATCCGACAGCTCCGTAAACTCTTCCGTTTTCTGTAAGAAGATCTGTGATGTTTACGTAATTAAGGACCTCTACATGCTCACTTTTGTATACGGCATCTGCCAGAAGTGGCTTGAAATTTTCGCCATTGATCTTAATGTTACGATTTCCTCTTGCCACATAGTCTCCGTTTTCGTCCTTGAGGATCACAAGGCCAAGCTTTTCCATATCTGCTGTTACTTCATTAAATTCTCTGGCTGCGCTCAGAAGAAGATCATTTCTTACAATTCCGGCAGCATCCCTGGTTGCATAATCTACGTAGTCCTGTGGTTTATGACCCTTAACAATGTAAGCATTGATCGCATTAACACCTGCTGCAAGACACCCGCTTCGTTTAATATTCGCTTTTTCTGCAACAAGAACGGAAGCGCCAGAGTTTCTGCTGATGGTGAGTGCGGCATAACATCCTGCAGTGCCACCGCCTATGATCAGGACATCGGTATGTAAGTGTTTTACCTGTAAGTGTTTGCTCATATTTTTTCTTCCTGACTTTATTCTGTAATTTCGATCTCGTGGATCGCAACATTCTTTTCTTTATCGATTCCGAATGCTTTCAGAACCGGATTTCCTTCTTCCATAAGAGAAAGTATCAGATATTCTATCGTCGGATCAAATGCCAGACGTTTGTCTTCTTCAGATGGACGCGAAGGAGATTCCGGATGAGAATGAAAGTTTCCGATGATTTTATATCCGTTTGCTCTGGCATCCTTGACTGCTGCAAACTGTTCTTTTGGATCCATGGAAAAATGTTCTCTGCTGGCATCCAGATTTGTAAGTAGATAAACTCTGGTGACAGTAATTTCTTCATTTTCTTTTATTCCTGCAAGAAGACCGCATGATTCATTTGGAAGACCTGCGATACAGTGCTCCAGGATGGTGTGGTAATGTGATTTTTTTAAATATAATTTCATAATAAAAGTTCCTCTAATAACTGCGTGTACATGATAAACAATTCACCGAAGATACGCTCTCGCTGCCTTCGATTGGTAGCGGTACATAAGTGACCACAATACGGTCACTAAGTACCGACCATCTCAGAGCATCTTCTTATGAATTTGTTTATCTGTACACTTGAATTTAGCTCCACACGGTCAGCTTCGCCAGTTTCAGCTCAATGTATCAGCTGATGGCTACCAAAATTCTGCTTCGGAGACATACGATACATAATTCATATTACATATGCATATCACATTCTGCCTGTTCGTAGTCGATTAGCTTGGTAATGGTAGGGTGGTCACCGCAAACCGGACAGTCATGATTCTTTGGAAGCTTGATCGTACGGAAAGTCATGCTCAGTGCATCATAGGTAAGAAGTTTTCCTGTAAGAAGTTCCCCTTTTCCAATGATATATTTGATAGCTTCCATTGCCTGAAGGCTTCCGATCACTCCGCCCATGGCTCCGATTACTCCGGCCTGTTTGCAGGTCGGTACAGCATCCTTCGGCGGCGGATCCTTAAATACACATCTGTAGCATGGCCCTTCTCCCGGAACATATGTCATCAGCTGGCCTTTGAAACGAATGATACCGGCATGGCAAAATGGTTTTCCTGCCATTACACATGCATCATTGATCAGGAATTTTGCCGGGAAATTATCTGTACCATCAATGATAAAATCATAATCCTTGATGATATCCATGATATTTTCAGATGTAATAAATTTGCGGTATGTATTAACTTTGACATCAGGATTAATTGCCTGCATAGTTTCTTTTGCAGATTTCACTTTGGCTTTTCCTAGATCTGCTGTGGTATGGATGACCTGTCTCTGGAGGTTGGAAAGATCTACATCATCTGCATCTGCAATTCCAATGGTTCCAACACCGGCTGCCGCAAGATACATAGACACCGGAGCACCAAGCCCGCCTGCACCGATAACCAGCACTTTTGCATTCAGAAGCTTCTTCTGACCTTTGGCACCAACCTCTTTGAGAATAATATGGCGTGAATAACGCTCTAACTGCTCATTTGTAAATGACATTATCTTGCTCCTCCTCCCATGAAGTACAGAAATTCAATTTCGTCACCATCTTTTACTTCAGTAGAATCAAAGGCTCCGCTTTCTATAAATTCGTCGTTAATGGTCACTGTAACATACTGTGGTGTCTCCACATCTTCCTTCTCGATCAGTTCCTTAACGGTAAGTCCTTCCGGGTATTCTTTCTTTTCTCCTGCCACTTTGATAAACATACTTCTTTTCTCCTTTTATTTCAAAAATTGTAATTCTTTCAGATAAATTCTTCAAATAATGCTTCAATTTCTTCTGGTTCTTTCAGACCGATGACTTTTCCCTTCTGCTCTCCGTTTACAAAGCAGATAACGGTCGGAGCAGACATGACTTTATATTCTTCTGCCAGTGTTTTGTCGTAATTTACGTTAACTTTGTAGATGTAGAGGACATCTTCATTTTCGTCTTCGATATCCCCGAGGATGCCTGCCATCTGTTTGCATGGGATACAGGTATCGGAATAAAAATCGACCAGAAC
>NZ_CAKROJ010000007.1 GCF_934372025.1 uncultured Blautia sp. | reverse complement strand
GTCCATGTTGTAATGAACGGAGCAGGAGCAGCAGCAATCTCTATCGCTCGTCTGCTTCTCACAGCCGGATTTAAGAATATCACCCTCTGCGACAGAAAGGGTGCAATCTATGAGGGACGCCCGGAAGGTATGAATCCGATCAAAGATGAAATGGCTAAAGTTACCAACCTGGCTAAAAAATCCGGTTCTCTTGCAGATATGCTGGTCGGCGCAGATGTATTTATCGGTGTTTCCGCACCGGGAGCAGTTACAACAGAGATGGTTAAGACTATGAACAAAGATGCAGTTGTTTTTGCATGCGCAAACCCGACTCCGGAGATCTTCCCGGATGATGCAAAGGCAGGCGGAGCAAAAGTTGTTTCTACAGGAAGAAGTGATTTCCCGAACCAGATTAACAATGTACTTGCTTTCCCTGGAATCTTCCGTGGTGCATTTGATGTGAGAGCAAAAGAGATCAATGACGAGATGAAGCTGGCAGCGTCTGAAGCACTTGCTAATCTGATCACAGATGAGGAACTTTCTCCGGAATATATCATTCCGAAGGCATTTGATAAGAGAGTAGGACCGGCAGTAGCCAAAGCGGTTGCTGAGGCAGCAAAGAGAACCGGTGTAGCCCGTATTTAAAAGACATACAATTTAATAATTAAGATAGGCAATTCTCCCCGGCATGACTTATAATAGGGACAGCAAGGACGTGTGACTGCAATAGATTTTACTTCAAGGAAACGTCCGCAGTATGCCGGGGAGTGTCTTTTTTTACATATTCTATAGCCGTAACCCTTTAATATCTTTAATACGTGATAAGATTGTATTGCAGCTGCAGCTGACAATACCAGGCAGAGGATCAATGACATTGTGCAGAAAGAGCTCCATTTCATCACTAGATGAAGCAACGGCATGTACATGAAGCCTGTCCCTTCCAGTGACACGGTAAATTTGTGTAACTATATCATTTTGGTATAATAGATTTGTTACCTGTGGCAGATGCTCAGGTTTTGTTTCAATCTCAAAATAGCATGACACAGCACCGCTGATTTTTTGTGGATTTATTATCGTTGTATATTCTTCAATTACGCCTTTTTTCTCCAAAGCCTGAATCCGGGCTTTTACTGCGACTCTGGAAATCCCGATTTCTTCACCAATATCAGAGTAAGAGATGCGTGCATTTTCTATCAGTAACTGGATAATCTTCTGATCCAGTTTATCTAAACCGTCCAGGTACATAAGTATTCCTCCTGTAAAATAATATTCGCTGGATATCATTTTTTCTTAAATATCATATCATTCATATTACTAAAAGTAAACAGAAGCTTGACTTGACTGTTATAGCTACCTATAATTATTACATAACGTAACTTATAGCTTGCATTTAGAAGATATAAAATTGATTCGGATGGAGGAAAGAGTAAGATAATGTCAAAAGATGAGTATTTGATTACAGATGCGCCTCTTAAAGCGCTGACGGTTTTTGCAATGCCGATGATTCTAGGCAGCTTTTTTCAGCAAATATATAATATGGCAGATTCTATTATCGTCGGTCAGTTTGTGGGGTCATCCGCACTTGCAGCTGTCGGTGCCTGTGCAGCACTGACCAATGTTTTCATTTGTGTGGCGCTGGGGGCAGGTGTCGGCGCCGGGGTACTCGTGAGCCGCTACTTTGGTGCCAGGGAGTATGGAAAAATGAAAACCATTGTGTCAACGTCCTTGCTTAGCTTTTTAATTCTAAGCATAGTCCTTGGTGTTTTTGGCTTTTGCTTTTCCCGCTCGATGATGAGTGCGCTGCAAACCCCTGCCGATATACTGGATGACGCAGTATTGTATTTGCGGGTCTATTTTGTGGGCTTTCCGTTTCTGTTTATGTATAACATTCTTTCAACGATGTTTACTTCTATAGGAGAATCAAAAATTCCACTGGGACTCCTGATATTTTCGTCAATCTTAAATATCTTTATGGACCTTTGGATGGTAGCCGGTCTTGATCTCGGCGTGTTCGGTGCGGCGCTTGCAACCTTGATTGCACAAGGCATCTCGGCCGTGTTTTCACTTTTAATTTTCTTCCATCGGATGCGGCGATATAAAAGTCACTTTGACTGGTTTGACAGGCAGGAGTTACTTTCCATGTTTCAAATTGCTGTGCCTTCGGTTCTTCAGCAGTCTACAGTGTCCATCGGCATGATGATCGTACAGGCAGTTGTAAATCCTTTCGGTACACAGGCACTTGCGGGGTATTCGGCGACAATGCGGGTTGAGAATGTTTTTTCTCTGATTTTTGTATCCATCGGTAATGCAGTTTCACCATATGTTTCCCAGAACCTCGGTGCAAACAAACCACGGCGTATCAAAAAAGGCTACCAGGCTGCATTAGTATTGGACGTGTGTTTTGCAGTCCTTGCCTTCATTATAATTGAAACGCTCCACACGCAAATTTCCTCGCTGTTTCTTGGTAAAGACGGAACAGCCCTGGCCTATCAGGTATCTGGGGATTATATGAGATGGCTCGGTTATTTCTTTATCTTTATGGGAATCAAAATGGCAACGGATGGAGTCCTTCGTGGTCTCGGAATCATGCGTCCGTTTCTCATTGCAAATATGGTGAATCTGGCGATTCGTCTTTCTGTTGCTTTGATTTTTGCACCTCGTTTTGGGATTGCATTTGTATGGCTTGCTGTACCGGCTGGATGGCTTGCAAATTTCTTAATATCCTATGTGGCTCTCAGAAGGTCATGGCCGACTGATGTTGCCCCCCATCGTTAACTACGGTCTCTTTTTCTTTGTCAGCAGCAACATATTTGCAGTTAATAATGCAAGGAAATTGCGAAGATGCTATAATTAAAAATAACGGTGGATAAATGTATTTTTGGAGGAAAACAAAATGTATGATGTAGTGATTGTAGGTGCAGGACCAGGAGGAATCTTTACTGCATATGAATTATTGGAAAAAAGACCAGACCTGAGTATTGCTGTTTTTGAGATGGGAAACGAACTGACAAAACGCCATTGTCCAATTGATGGTGACAAGGTGAAATCTTGTATTCATTGTAAGAACTGTTCTATCATGAGCGGTTTTGGCGGAGCTGGTGCATTTTCAGATGGTAAATATAACATCACCAACGATTTTGGTGGAACGCTGTATGAATATATCGGCAAAAAATCTGCATTAGAACTTATGAAATATGTAGATAAGATCAATCTTGCTTTTGGCGGAGAAGGAACAAAACTGTATTCTACTGCCGGATCAAGCCTGAAGACACGCTGCATGCAAAATGGCTTACATTTATTGGATGCTTCTGTTCGACATCTGGGAACAGATATCAACTATATTGTTTTGGAACATTTGTATGATCACTTGAAAGATAAGGTTGCTTTTCATTTCAACTGTTTCATTGATAAAGTGGAAAAACTGGATGGCGGATATCGGATCTATCATGGAGATTCTTATTATGATGGAAAAGAATGTGTGATTTCCGCAGGACGTAGTGGAAGTAAATGGATGGAGCAGGTATGTCGAGATCTGGATATTAATACAAATTCAAACCGCGTGGATATTGGAGTCCGTGTAGAACTTCCAGCCGGTATTTTTGCTCATCTGACCGATGAATTATATGAAAGCAAGATTGTATACAGAACTTCAAAATATGAAGATATGGTGCGTACATTCTGCATGAATCCAAAGGGTGAAGTTGTAAACGAAAATACGAATGGTATTGTTACTGTTAACGGACACAGCTATGAGGATCCGGCGAAACAGACCAATAATACAAACTTTGCGTTGTTGGTTGCAAAGCATTTTTCAGAGCCATTCAAAGATTCTAATGGATATGGAGAAAGCATTGCCAGATTAAGCAATATGCTGGGTGGAGGTGTGATCGTCCAGCGTTTTGGAGATTTGATCAGAGGACGCAGAAGTACAGAAGAAAGAATCAGCGAATCTTTTACGGTTCCAACCTTAAACGCGGCGGCAGGTGATCTGAGTCTTGTTCTTCCAAAACGTCTGCTGGATGGCATTATTGAGATGATCTATGCTCTGGACAAAATCGCACCGGGAACGGCCAGCGATGATACTTTACTGTATGGTGTAGAGGTGAAATTCTACAATATGGAAGTAGAACTGGATCATAACCTGATGACTCGTCACGAAGGACTGTATATTATTGGCGACGGCAGTGGTATTACCCATTCGCTGTCTCATGCCTCGGCAAGCGGAGTATATGTTGCAAGACAGATTGCGAGGAGTCTGGCGGGGAAGGATAGTGAGTGAATCTGCAGAATTACAATATCCTTTGCACAAGGATCATATACAATATAGTTTCCGCCGGCGATGGATAACAAGGTGTTTTTCTTCCATTTATGCAGTACTATGATAAAAAGGATTGCAATAGCCTCTGGAAGACCATGGGTGGTGCTTGCTGGTACATCTTTCAGGCAGTAAATAATCAGCAGACTGATTACTGCATAAGGAAGCACCTTTCTCATGTGCTGAATAAAAACAGGTGGTGTCTTTCCTTCTGGAAAAATCAGAAATGGCAGAAATCTGGTCACCATAGTTCCCAGCACAACGGCTATAATGGTAATGATACTCTGTGTAGTTGTCATGATTCGTTTACCTCCGGCTGTAAATGTTTTTCAATGCCATAAAACAGACAATAATCAGTGCCATAGACGGAATAATAAAGCTTTGGCTTCCAAATATGAACAGGCAGATTGTCGGAATTATCAGTCCGATCAGTGCAGATGATTTAAAAGTGTGACGAAAAACATGAACCATCCCCGATCCACATCTTCCGGTGGAGTGACCGTACAGTTTATACTGAAGGATTCATCACACATTCCATAGATCAGATAAAACTTTTTCCATCCTGTACGTTCGTATTTTTTCAGCATAGAGATTCCGTAAAACAGATGTCTTGCATTGACCATCAGAGCTAACAGAAAGGCTGACAACAGCAGTTATCCTAACACAAGTGATAGTGTAACTTATCTGTTTTCACAGTATTATAATAACAGATAATGACGGACTACAAAAAAAGATCATGTAAGTTGCGAGGAGCTTGTGTATGGAAAGTAAATTGAGTAAAACAAAAAAATTTATAGGTGAGATGCTAATAGGACTTGTATTCCTGTTTGCAACTGTAGGGTTAATTCTATCAAGTGTTGATAGATTTGTATCCAGTAAAGAATATAAGAAATCAACTGATGTTCGAACGATCACAGCCCGTGTTGTAGATTATGACATAAAAAGTTCGGGCGACGAATATGACGATGATTTTAGATATGTGACAAAGCTTTCATATGAAGTGGACGGAAAAAAATACACAGGGAAACGTACTTACTACAGAGAAGTCAGCATAGGTGACGAAAAAGAAATTGAAGTCTATCTGACGTCACGGGGTAAATATAAAATGAAAGGCGACGATGACCCTATAACATTCATTTTGGCTTGTATAGGAATTCCAGCAGGCATTTTTCTTACATTTATCGGAGTCAAGGTTCTTAAACAAATAATTGTCGGCTACATCAGGAGTCTGACGGGGAAGGATAGTGAGTGAATCTGCAGAATTGGTGATTCGAGAATCAACATAAAAAAGAGCGGATGTAGGGTAAACCTGCATTCGCTTTTGTGATTTTTGAGTTGATTTTTCAATTTACATATTTTTCAAGACGCATTTGCATGGTATTATGGTATGTACAAATAATCTATGATATTTATACGAAAGGCAATCAAATGACATTTAATTTTGACCAGGAATTTCAATCTTTAATGCAAGCGCATGACTTGAATACAGTAATTCTTCTGGGGCACTTGAATCCGGATGGCGATGCTGCCGGATCGGTGATGGGGCTTGCACACTATATTAAAGTAAACTATCCGCAGTACAAAGTGATGCCATATCTGGCAGACACGTTGGACAAAGGACCGAAGAAGCAGGTAAAACAGGACAAGGTCTTTGATCCTTTTGAAAAGCCGGATATAAAAGAAAAATATGCTGTTATTGTATGTGATACAGCAGTTTTGGCAAGGATGATCGGCAGGGAATACTATGAGGGAGCAGAGGCAAGTATGGTAATTGACCACCATGCGTCCAATGAAGGTTACGGCGATGTGAATTATACAAAAATCTCGGAAGCCTGTGCAGAGAATGTCTACTACATTTTGGATGCAGCTAAGCTGAAGAACACTATCGATTGTGAAGCGAATCCGACTGCAGCGGATTACATCTATATGGGGATTCTGCATGATACAGGCTGTTTTACCAGGGCGAAGATGGGCACCATGCAGGCGGTGACTGGACTGCTCAAGATGGGCGTAGATCATAGTTATGTGATGCAGACCATGCATAATGACACTTTGGAAAGTCTGCAGAAGAGATCAGAGCTGTTGAAGCGGGCAGAACGTCTGCTGGATGGAAATGTTGCCTGCGTATGTATCAATCGTGCCGAGAGCGAGGCTGAAGGAATCAGTTATGAGGATATCCATCCAATCAGTGGATTTCTCAGAGATTGTGAAGACATTAAGCTTGGTTTTACCATGTATGAGGAAGAAGAAAACCGCTGGCGGTGTTCCTTCCGGTCTGATGGAAAATGGATCAATGTGAATGAACTCCTGCAGGCGTTTGGCGGAGGTGGACATGCTGCGGCAGCAGGTGTGCGCAAGCGGACGAATGACGTAGAAAAATTCAGACATGAAATACTTGAGCGGATTGTTACGATGAGAAAGAATTCTGACCAAAATAAATAAGAAGTGGGATCTTATACTTGACAAATACATCGTAGTGCGATATGCTTGACGTGTCGAAGTGCGATATATCAAACAGCGAGGTAAGCGTTTATGGATGTACATATAAAGAAAGTATATGTTCCGATGACTGAGACAGGATTTTATATTTTGTTATGTCTTCGAACACCGAATCATGGATATGGGATCGTTCAAAAAGTAAAAGAACTGACTGGAAATGAAGTGGTTCTTGGTCCAGGAACCATGTATGGAAGTCTTTCAAAAATGGAAAAAGACGGTTTGATCGAATTTATACGGGAAGAAGAAAAAAGAAAAATATATCAGATTACTGAACTTGGAGAAGAAGTTCTGGAACTGGAATTAAAAAGGATCAACAGGCTGTACCGTAATGCACAGGAGGTCATACCATGGAAGAAGTAAAAAAAGAGTTTCGTTGGTTTTCTATCACAGAATATGAAAAAGAAGCAGAATATCTGAGCCGCAGGCACAAAGACGGCTGGAAGTTTAAAAATGTGACTATGCCAGGTATCTACACCTTTGAAAAATGTGAGCCGCAGGATGTGATCTATCAGCTCGATTACAATCCAGATGGTGTAAAGAATCAGGAAGAATATGTCCAAATGTTTGAGGACTGCGGATGGGAATATCTGAAAGATTTTGCAGGATATACATATTTCCGTAAACCAGCAGCACTGATGAAAAAAGAAGAAAATATTTTTTGTGATGATCAGTCCAGACTAGATATGCTGAACAGAATATTCCGAGGAAGGATCATACCTTTGCTGCTGATTTTTGTAACATTGCTTGTAAATGGAGTTTTGAATATGGATAATACGGCTATGACAATTGTATATGGCGTATTGACAGGTATTTATACACTTATATTTTTACAATTTGCAGTAAAATATATTTCATTTCGAAATAGAATGATTAAGAACTAATTCAATAAGATGCATTAACAAAAAAGTCACCCATATGGGGTGGCTTTTTTGCTATATGCAGGAATTCTGTTGTGTTCATACAATGCATGTAATTATAAATTCGATTCGTATTTAAAAAATAAAAATGAAGTTTTTTGATATTTGTAAATTTCAAAATGAAGTGAAAGAAAATGAAAAAACGTCAAATCAACCAAAAAATTGGATATAATTAACAAAAAATAGCAGATAAAATGTAGTGATATACAAAAATAATTATGTATATTTACTTCACTAAAGTTGAATGCTATATTCTAATCAACAAAAAACTTCAAAGTGAATTTTGATAAATGAAGTAGAAATGGAGTGCACGCCATATGAATGATTTATTTGTTCGCATTAGATTTTTGTTACCATCGTTACCGAGAGCTGAAAAAGCAATAGCATCTGCATTGCTTGAAAATCCGGAAGCGATCACACAGTTGACTCTTGCAGAGATTGCAAGAGAGTCAGGAAGCAGCGAAGCATCAATTATAAGATTTTGCAAAAGAATGGGATATGATGGATATTCCTCCATGAAGGCAGATTTTATTAGAGCTTTGGCTGAGGGAATGGAAATTCATTCAGAAGATATCAAAACTTCAGATGATATGAAGACCATTCTGAAAAAAGTATATCAGAGTAATGTACAGACATTAAGCGATACATTAGTTCTGGCAGATGATGAAAGTTACGAAAAAGCATTAGATGCGCTTCTGAAAGCAAGAGAGATACATTTTTTTGGAGTCGGAGATGCATATGCTGTGTGTCAGCTGGCTTATATGAAATTTGGAAGACTTGGGATTCCATGTTCCGTACATAGTGATGTAATGCTGCAGATGATGACAGCAGGAAACCTTACAAGTGAAGATGTCGCATTAGCTGTATCTTATGAGGGCAGATCCAGAAACGTAGTAGAGGCAATGAAAATAGCAAAAGAACGAGGCGCAGTTACAATCAGTATTACAAAAATGAATAAATCTCCCCTTCTAAGGTATACAGATATCAGTTTATTTACAGCAGTAAATGATCTGACTGTAGGAAGGGATAAAGTAACCAGAAGAGTTTCAGATCAGTTTATACTGGATGCACTTTACCTGGGATATACAACAAAAATAAACAAAGGTTATAAGAAGCAACTTCAGAAAATTCAGACAGCAATTGACTGTAATAAAATATAAACGAGGTGATCGATAATGTGCATTATAGCACCGTCTTTATTGGAAGCAGACTATAAATGCCTGGGAGAGCAATTAAAAATAATGGAAAAAGCGGGAGCTGAATATGTTCATATAGATGTAATGGATGGAAATTTTGTACCGAATCTGGCATGTGGAATGAAAATGATTCATGGATTGAAAGATGCAGCGCATCTGGTATTTGATGTTCATCTGATGATAAATGAACCTATTCGGTTTGTAAAGAGAATACAGGAGGCAGGAGCTGATGTAATATCAGTCCATTATGAAGCCTGCAGCAATGTAGAAGAAACTTTAAAAGAAATAAAGCATTGTGGACTTCGAGCAGGAATTGTTCTGAATCCAGAGACATCAGAGAAAGTTCTTACAGAAGAAATCTGGAAGCTTGCAGATGTGATACAGGTTATGACAGTTCATCCAGGAAGAGATGGCCAGCATTTTATCGAGGATACACTTAATAAGATAGAAAAGATCAGAAAAAGGTCAACAGAGACTGGAGAATGGAAAGACATAGAAGTGGATGGAAGTATCAACTGTGAGAATATAGGGAAAGTAGTAAAAGCAGGAGCAAATATAATTGTTTCAGGCAAAGCATTATTTGATGGAAATCTTGCAGAGAACATTGCAAACATGAAACGACAGGCAGTCATGGAGGGATAAAATGCAGTATGTAATAGGGGTTGACCTGGGAACCAGTGCGACAAAGACAATCCTGATAGATCAGAATGGAAAAATTATAGCTGAAGAATCCGTGAAATATCCAATGTATCAGCCAGAGAACGGATGGGCAGAACAAGAACCATCAGACTGGTCAGAAGCAGCGATTTCAACAATTAAAAGTGTAGTTAAAAAAAGTCAGGTTAATGGAAAAGATGTTCATGGAATTGGAATTTCTGGTCAAATGCATGGACTGGTAATGCTGAATAAAGACAATCAGATTCTAAGAAAATCTATTATCTGGTGTGATCAGAGAGCAACAAAGCAAGTGGAAGAAATGTTAGAACTGCCAATGGAGAAATGGCTGAAAATCACAGCTAATCCACCAATGGCTGGTTGGACAGCAGCAAAAATTCTATGGGTAAAAGAAAATGAGCCAGAGATTTTTGAAAAGTGTAAACATATTATGCTTCCAAAAGACTATGTACGTTTTGTTCTTACTGGTAAGTATGCGACAGATGTTTCTGATGCCAGTGGAATGCAGATGTTGGATGTAAAAAACAGATGTTGGTCCCAGGAAATACTTGATTTCCTGAAAGTAGACAGAAAGTTTCTTGGCGACGTATATGAATCACAGGAAGTAGTGGGAAATCTTTTACCGGAAATTGCAGAACAATGCGGTTTGTCGACAGAAACTGTTGTAGTTGCCGGAGGCAGCGATAATGCCTGTGCTGCAATTGGAACTGGTGTTGTAAGAGAAGGGCAGGCTTTTACAACAATAGGAACTTCAAGTATTGTTTATACTCATTTGGAAAAATATCAGGAAATTCCTGAGGGAGCACTTCATTTATGTTGCTGTGCAGTGCCTGGATGCTGGCATACAATGGGAGGTCCTCAATCAGCTGGACTTTCAATTGAATGGATGAAGAATAATTTTTGTCAGGATCTGGTTCAGAAAGCAGAAGCGGAGAATAAGTCATTTTATGACAAGATTAATGAATTGACAAAAGATATTCCTATAGGAAGTGATAGATTAATTTATCTGCCATTCCTGATGGGAGAAAGAACTCCACATATTGATCCCAAATACAGGGGTGCTTTCATTGGTTTAAATATTGTACATGGACAGGCGCATATGCTCAGAGCGATTATGGAAGGTGTTGTTTATTCTCTTGCAGATTGTAATGAGATTCTGAAAGAACTGGGAACAGAAGTTGTATCCATGCGTGCCTGTGGAGGTGGAAGCAAAAGTCCTGTATGGAGAAAAATTATGGCCGATCTATATAAATGCGGTATACATACACTGAAACAAGAAGAAGGTCCGGCATATGGTGCAGCAATTTTAGCAGGAGTAGGAACCGGGATTTATTCCTCCATACAGGATGCCTGTGATGCCTTTATAGAAGAGGATGAAATTACTGAATGCGATCTAAAGGAAGCCGAAGAATATGAAAAGTTTCATAAAATCTATGACAGATTTTATGAAGATATAAAAGAGAATCTACACGCTCTTTATGAGCTTTAGAGAAAACTATATAAAATATTTTAAATTAGGAGGAATTTACAATGAAAAAAAGAATGGTAACAAAGCTCATGGTGGCAACAAGCGTAGCAGCAATGGCAGTAACAACAATTCCAGTAAGTGTTTTTGCAGCTGAAAAAGGTGGTCAGACTTATGGTGTTACATACTGGTGTGAATCTGACTTCTTTAAAACAGTTGCAGACTCCATTACAAAAGAAGCAGATGCGGATGGAAATAAAACAGTTGTAGTGGATGCTCAGCAGGATAGTGCAAAACAGATTCAGATTATTGAAGATTTTATTGCACAGGGTGTTTCAGCAGTATTCTTAAATCCAGTTGACAAAGATGCAATAGAGCCTGCACTGCAAAAATTGAAAGAAGCAGGAATTCCAGTAGTGAATTTTGACACAGCTGTATCTAATCTTGATCTTGTTGGTTCTTATGTTGCAACTGACAATTATCAGGCTGGTGTGCAGTGTGCAGAAGCAATGATCAAAGATCTTCCAGATGGAGGAGAAATCGCAGTGCTTGATTATCCTGCAAATAATGCCTGCAATGATCGAGAGAAAGGTTTTCTGGATACAATTGATGGAAAAGGATTTGATGTAGTAGCAACTTTTGATGCAGAAGGAACTGTAGAGAAAGGACAGACAATTACAAGCGATATTATCCAGGCAAACCCAGATATCAAAGCAATCTTCTCCATCAATGACCAGGCTGGTATGGGCGCATATGCTGCACTTACAACAGCAGGAAAAGAAGTATATGTTTATGGTGTTGATGGTGCCCCGGAAGCTAAGAAAGTAATTGCAAAAGACAACAGTATTTATCGTATGACAGCAGCTCAGTCTCCGGTTACTATTGGTAAAGAATGCTATAAAGCAGCTAAAACACTTATCGCAGGAGAAGAGCCAGAAGAATTTGAAGTAGATGTACCTGCATTTACAATTGATTCTTCAAACATTGATGAATATTTAGACGCTGACTGGCAGTAAATTTAAATGGGTGC
Organism: uncultured Blautia sp.; assembly: GCF_934372025.1. GTDB lineage: Bacteria > Bacillota > Clostridia > Lachnospirales > Lachnospiraceae > Blautia_A. The sequence continues at coordinate 65,212 of NZ_CAKROJ010000007.1, read as the reverse complement.
AGCGTAAGTTGCACCCATTATTTAGCTAAATTAAAAAAGTAGAAAGTAGTTGTTATTTTAAAGGAGAAAATTTATGGCACATTTATTGGAAATGAAAAATATCTGTAAGTCTTTTTCCGGAGTTTCTGTGCTGAAGAACAATCACCTGGAATTGGAAGCAGGTGAGGTTCATGCTCTTTTAGGAGAAAATGGTGCCGGAAAATCTACATTGATCAAAATTCTTGGAGGAGTTTATACAAAAGACAGCGGACAGATTTTGGTTGATGGAAAAGAAGTAGAAATTACGGATGTTGAGAGTGCAAAAGAACATGGGATTCGTATTATACATCAGGAATTGATGTTGATTCCAGAGATGACGATTGCAGAAAACATTTTTATTGGGCAGGAGCCAAAAACAAAAGCAGGTGTTGTAGATAAAAAGAAAATGAATGAAATGGCTCAGAAATTTTTGTATTCCATGCATCTTGAACTGAAAGCGACTCAACTTATTCGAGATTTAAATATTGCACAGCAGCAGATGGTTGAAATTATTCGTGCTATTTCTTTTGGGGCAAAAATAATTGTCATGGATGAACCAACTTCATCATTGACAGAAAATGAGGTAGATGCTCTTTTTGATGCAATTAGAGATTTAAAAGCAAAAAATGTTGGAATTATATATATCAGTCATCGAATGGCTGAACTGGATGCAATCACTGACCGTATTACAGTTATGCGAGATGGTGAATACATTGATACTGTAGTGACAAAAGAAACCACTCATGATGATCTGGTGTCACTTATGGTTGGAAGAAAACTTGGAGATCTGTATCAGAAGCATGAAAATTATACAAATGACATTGTTCTTAAAGTAGAGAACCTGGCTTCTGGAAAAGAAGTACAAAACGTTAATTTTGAACTGAGAAAAGGAGAGGTTCTTGGTTTCTCAGGATTGGTTGGATCTGGACGAAGTGAAACTATGGAATGTATTTTTGGACTTCGTCATAAAGACAGTGGACATATTTATATTGAAAATAAAGAAGTTGATATTAAGAATGTAAAGGCTGCAATAAGTGCAGGAATCGGACTTGTTCCGGAAGATAGAAAACAGTCAGGAATTTATCCGATTCAAGGAATACGTTTTAATGCAACGATTGAAATACTGGACAAATTTTTAAAAAAAGGGCGGTATAGCAGAAAAAAAGAAATTGAGCTTGCCCGAAAATATGTTGATGACGTTATGCAGACGAAATATTCCTCTATAGAACAGGAAATAGGAAAACTCTCGGGAGGCAATCAGCAGAAGGTTATTATCAGTAGATGGCTGTTGGTTACAGAAAAAATTCTTATTCTGGATGAGCCAACAAGGGGAATTGATGTTAAAACCAAATCGGATATTTATCATCTGATAGATGATCTGACAGCAACAGGATTATCAATTATTTTCATATCTTCGGAAATGCCGGAGTTGATCAATATGTGTGACCGTATTGTGGTAATGAATCAGGGACACACTACAGGTATATTGAATAGAAATGAATTTAATCAGGAAAAAATTATGGCGTTTGCAACAAAGGAAATAGGGTGATGATTATGGAAAATAAAAGTTGGAAAAATTTATCTATAGTACAGACAATTAAATCTAATATGGGTATTCTTGCAGGACTGGTTATTCTTTGTATTGTATTAAGCTTTACAACTAACAGTTTTGCAACAGTTACAAATTTATTTAACGTAGTCAGACAGATTACCATAAATCTGTTTCTGGCATGTGGAATGACTTTTGTAATTCTACTTGCAGGAATTGATCTTTCAGTAGGATCAGTAATTGCAGTTTCAGGATGTATCAGCGCAGGACTTATCTCATGGAATGGTCTTCCTGTTTATGTTGGTATTCTTATAGGAATTATTGCCGGTATGGTAATAGGTGTTATTAATGGATATATTGTATCTTCTACAAATATCCCGGCATTTATTGTCACCCTTGCAATGATGAACATCGGTCGTGGTATTGCTCGTGTTTATACAAAGGCTCAGACAATTTCTGTTCTTGATGATAGTTATACTTTCTGGGGAATGGGTAGTATTTTGGGGATTCCGATTCAGTTATACTGTATTGTTGCCGTAGTTGCAGTTTCCTCTTTTATTCTTAATAAAACACAATTAGGACGTCATATTTATGCGGTAGGCGGCAATAGTCAGGCGGCTGAATACTCCGGTATTAATGTAAAAAAAGTTACATTTTTCGTATTTATATATAGTGCTTTACTTGCATCCCTTGCAGGTATCCTTACAGTAGGACGTACGTTTACTGCGATGATGACATTGGGAGATGGAGCTGAAATGGATGCAATCTCTGCAGTTGTTCTTGGCGGAACAAGTATGAATGGTGGACGTGGTACAATCGCAGGAACTGTAATTGGCGCAATTGTAATCGGAGTTCTGAAAAACGGTATGAATCTTCTTGGCATTGATTCTTCCTGGCAATATATTGTACAGGGTATTGTAATTCTGATTGCAGTTTATATTGACTGGTTCAAACAGACAGGATTCAAATTTTCCAGAAAAGCTAAAGCCTGAATAATGGCAGTGGAAAAGGAGATGAGGGAAATGGAAAATTCAATTATATTGGAAGAAATTCTTGAGGAATTGACAGAAAATGCAAAACACATTTCTTCTTCTTCGCTTGAGAAATTTGCTGATGAAATCATTAAGGCGAGACATATTTTTGTGGCTGGAGCAGGACGTTCCGGGTTTGTTGCAAGAGGATTTGCCAATCGTTTGATGCATCTGGGGTTAGAAGTGTTTTTTGTAGGAGAACCAACAACTCCGGCAATTGAAGAAAAGGATCTTCTTATTATCAGCTCAGGTTCAGGAGAAACAGACAGTCTTGTTGTTATGGCAAATAAAGCTAGAGAAGCAGGAGCATCTGTTGTGACGGTAACGATTCATCCGGAAGCGTCTATTGGTAAGGTGTGTGAAAGCTGTATCGTAATACCAGGGGCTACGCCGAAAAGTAATCTTGAAGATACAAGTAATTCTGTTCAGCCAATGGGAAATGCGTTTGAACAAATGAGTTGGCTTGTATATGATGCAGTTATTATGATTCTTATGAAGAAGCTTAGAAAAACAGAAAAAGAAATGTTTAAACATCATGCAAACTTAGAATAGGTGGCAGATTTATATGGAAAAAAAGATTAAATTTGGTTGTGTGGCATGGGGGCTTCCAGGTGGTGGATATTTTGCTCCGCAGATTGCGAAGGAAGCCGGACTGGATGGGATTCAGCTTGAACTGGGGAGCTACGAATGGGGATATCCATTAGCTCAGAAACAGGTTCAGGAAGCATATCTTGAAGAAAGAGAAAGGTTAGGCATAGAATATCCGTCTATTGTTCTCAATGATGTGATGGATCATGAATTTATCCATGGAAAAGATACAGATAATGGAAAAATTGCATATGATCAGATGGAATTAGCTGTTCAGGTAGCAGCTGAAATGGGAATATCCAAGATTATGGTTCCAAATTTTCTTGGAAATCTGATTATGGAAAAATCTCATGTAGAGTCAACTAAGGAAGCATTGAGATTTATCTGTGAAAAAGCAGATAAAAAAAATATTACTATTATGACAGAAAATGCACTGGATTATAAAGAACAAATTCAGCTTTTGAAAGATGTTAATATGTCGAATTTGACAGTACATTTTGATACGCAGAATTTCAAATTTAATTTTGATATGGACCAATGTAAACAGCTTGAAGGTCTTTATCCATATATGGATAGTCAGCTTCATGTAAAAGATGGCATTGGTGAACCAGGTGGTTGTCTTCTGGGCGAGGGAAACACAGATTTTTTCTCCCAAATGGAAATTCTGAAAAAGCATGATTATAAAGGTTGGATCATCATCGAGAATTATTATAATCTGCTTCCATTACGAAAGTTAAGTGCCTTGGATCAGATGCAAATTATAAATAAAGATCTGAAGACATTGAAGAAAGTATGGAATAGTTGAAAAATCAATAGTATTTGTAGAGCGTCAGTGGAGTATTCCGCTGACGTTTTTCAGTCAGGTGGGCTTTCGAAAAAACAGGTCGGAAAAACAGCTATAAAATTTACGTGTTTATAATGCGAGTATATGATACAATGTAATATAAATAGTAATAATTCAAAGAACTAAGGAAAAACCATGTATGCTAAATAAAAAAGATTTCTTAAAATATGCATCAAAACTGGCTTTTCCGATCATGATCCAAAACCTGATCGGAACGCTGGTAAACATTGCCGATACGGTTATGCTTGGATATGTAAGCCAGACTGCCATGTCGGCTTCATCTCTTGCGAACCAGTATACTTTTATTCTTTTCTGTTTATATTACGGTATGGCCGCGGGTACTTCGGTCTTATGTTCCCAGTACTGGGGAAAAGGTGATAAAAAGACAGTCGAAAAGATTCTTGGCCTGGCGGAAAGGATTTCACTGATCATTTCCCTTGTATTTTTTGCGATTTCCTTTACAATGCCAACTACAATCATGAAGATTTTTACAAATAGTCCAGATACGATTGCTGCCGGTAGTGAATACTTAAGGGTAATTTCATTTTCATTTATGTTTATGGGATTCTCTCAGGTCTTTATGAGTGCCCTTCGAAGTATCGGAAAAATAATGCTGCCATCTGCCACGTACATTGTTTCTCTTTGTGTCAATGTATTATGTAATGCTACTTTTATCTTTGGTCTGTTTGGTCTTCCAAAACTTGGCGTTACCGGTGTAGCTCTTGGTACTGTTATTGCCAGAATTACAGAGGTACTGATCTGCCTTATCTATTCATTAAAAAGTTCTGATGTCAGATTTCGGATTGAATATTTTTTTGCGAAATCGGGTGTTCTGTTTCAGGACTTTATGAAAATTGCTACTCCAGCTGTAATAAATGATTTGGTCTGGAGTTTTGCCAGCTCAGCATTTGCAGCAATTCTCGGTCATATTGGTGATGATATGGTTGCCGCAAATGCGGTTGCTGTTATGGTGGTAAATATTGGTGCAATCGCCTGTCGTGGTTTTGCCAATGCGACGACCATTATCGTCAGCCAGGAACTGGGTAAAGACAACATTGATGCAGCAAGAGAATATGGAAAGCGCATGCTTAGAATAACAATGGTTGTAAGTCTGGTCGGATGCGTCATTATTCTGGCACTTCGCCCGCTGATATTGGATTTCTATCGGGATAAACTGACAGAGACGGCCATTTATTATCTTGGCATTTTTATAATTATGACAACCTGGCGGCTTGTGGGAGAAGGTATCAATACCTGCCTTATCTGTGGCTGCTTCAGAGGTGGCGGTGATTCCAGATTTGGAATGATCATAGATTCCATATTTATGTGGCTTGTTGCAGTGCCACTTACTTTCCTTGCAGCATATGTTTTAAAACTGCCGCCAATTTGGGTATACTTTGTAATGACTTTGGATGAGTTTGAAAAAATGCCTGTGGTTTTTATCCACTATTTCAGAGGCAAATGGCTCACAAATATTACCAGGGATTTTGATTAATAAAAACTCCTTCGGGCTATAATGTGAGTTTTACTCTATATTTTTTTATTAATATCATAGAATTTATTCACCAACAATTATTTGTACATGAGGAGGAAAATCTGCGATGATAAACAAATTACACCTGGCAATGATTGAGTTATATAGTGGAGATGCAAAGAGAATTCAACATTTCTGTAAAGTTCATAGTTATGCGAAGCTAATTGCCGAAACGGAAAATGTAGATGAAAAATGCCTGTTTATTATTGAAACTGCTGCTTTGACACATGATATTGGAATTCATTTATGTGAGGAAAAATACGGGAACTGTAATGGGAAGCTGCAGGAAAAAGAAGGTCCTGCAATAGCAGAAAAGCTGCTTGCAAAATTAGGATTTGATCGAGACATATCTGACCGAGTTCAGTATTTGATCGCACATCATCATACATACAATAATATTGATGGGATTGATTATCAGATATTGGTAGAGGCTGATTTTCTGGTTAATATTATGGAGGATAATTTAGCGAAAGATGCTGCCTTAAAAGCTTACCAGAATATTTTCAAAACAGCGTGTGGAAAAATGATTTGCAGGGAAATGTTTGATATTTGACAATTGTAGCCAGGATAGACCCGTTAATTGGGCTTATCCTGGCTGCAATGAATATAAGCTACTTTTTGATCTCAGACTGAAATTCTTTGATATCCTTTGCAATCTCACCACTCAGGAGTAACATGCAAATAAGGTTTGGAATTGCCATAAGTGCATTTGCGATATCTGAAAAATTCCATACCAGACTCAACGTCTGTGTGCATCCAAAGTATACAACAAGTGAAAATACCACTCGATAGATCATATTATATTTATGTGTTCCAAAAAGATATTCAAATGCTTTTTCTCCATGATATTCCCAGCCAAGAATCGTAGAAAAAGCAAATAAAGTAATGCCGATTGTTACCAGCCATCCACCTGCGGAACCAAGAATTGTTTCAAATGCCAGAATAGTAATATCTGAACCAGTCAGTAATTTTCCTGCTGCGTCTGTTGTTCCGAGTACCCCGGATGATGCTATTGCAAGACCTGTGATCGTACAGACGACGATGGTATCCCAGAAAGTACCTGTCATGTTTATATAGCCCTGACGAACAGGATTATCTGTGGTAGCTGCTGCAGCAGTGATTGCAGCGGAGCCCATACCTGCCTCATTTGAAAAAACTCCTCGTGCAACTCCAAATCGCATCGCATTCATCATAGAGGCTACAATTGAGCCACAAAGTCCACCGCCAACTGCCTTTACAGAAAATGCCATCTTAAAGATCATAGCAATACCTGCCGGCAGATTTGAGATATTTCCAATAATAACAATAAGACCACAAATTACATAAAAGATTGCCATTGCCGGAACGACTATGGAAGATACTTTTGAAATAGATTTGATTCCACCAACAATAATAAGCAGTGAAAGCAATGTGATTACAACACCTGTAACCCATGCTGGCACACCAAAAGTGGTATGGAGTGCACCTGCAATTGAATTTCCCTGTGTCATATTACCTATGCCAAAGGATGCAATCACTGCGAAAAGAGCAAAAAGCCATGCCAGAACGGATCCAAAAGTCTTATTTTTCAGACCTTTCTTCATAGTATACATTGGTCCGCCACTCATTTCACCTTTAGCATTTACTTCGCGATATTTGATTGCAAGCATACACTCACTGAATTTTGAAGTAAGTCCAAATGCCGCCGAGATCCACATCCATACCAGTGCTCCTGGTCCACCAGATACCATTGCAGTCGCAACACCAACGATATTTCCTGTTCCAATTGTTGCAGCCAGTGCTGTAGTAAGTGCAGAAAACGGAGAAACATCACCTTCACCACGACTTTTGGTGCGCGCTTCTTTGCTGAGTGTACTCTTAAGTGCATATCCCAGATTTCGCCAGGTCAGAAATCTTGTACGAATGGTAAGAAACACACCTGTTCCAACCAAAAGAATCAGCATCACTGGTCCCCATACAAAATCATCAATCTTAGTAACAATCTCATTCAGCTGTTCCATATAGATCTCCCTCCTCCATAAATGCAAAAAGGAGCGATGTTGTAGCAACATCGCTCCCTCTCACTAATATATATAAGTTGTTCGTATTATATACTCTTGTTTATTTTTTTGTCAAGTTATTTCTATTATCTGGAACAATAATTACTTTTTTTGCTTTTTTGTTTACAAATGCCAGCTTCAATGATTTAATGAAAATAAGATTTTAGTATATTGGAGGAACTAAAACTATGATTATCAGAAAAGCAGAAGATAAAGATATACCGAGAATTATTGAACTGTTAGGGCAGGTTTTGCAAATTCATGCAGATATAAGACCTGATGTCTTTATACCGGGTACAACTAAATATACTGTAGATGAATTGAGAGAACTTTTGAAAGATGAAGAAAAACCAATATACATTGCAGTGAATGAGACAGATGTTTGTGTAGGATATGCATTTTGTCAATTGCAGGAACAGCCTTTTTCAAATAATATGGTGCAGTTTAAATCTCTTTTTATAGATGATCTTTGTGTTGACCAGTTGGCACGAGGCCAACATATCGGTGAAAGTTTGTTTGAGTATGTAAAAAAAGAAGCTGAGCAAATGGGGTGCTACGAAGTGACATTAAATGTATGGTCAGGAAATACTTCAGCAGAAAAATTCTATGAGAAAATGGGAATGAAAACAAAAGAAAGACAGATGGAATACATCTTAAAAAGTTGATGCATATTTTGTAAGAAGTCAATAACTTAATATGGGAAAGGATTATGATAAATGAATCAAAACGAGATCCAGTGGGACAAATTCCTGAAGATAAAGACTACCGGTCGAGATGATTCTCATTCTGATCAATACAGATATCCTTATGAACCAACTTCGTACACGGTTCTGGAGCGTCTGGCAAACAGCGGACTGATCAGGAAAAATAATATACTGATTGATTATGGAACCGGAAAGGGACGGGTATGCTTTTATCTTTCCTATCAGACCAGATGTAAGACATTAGGTATTGAATATGATGAGCAGATTTATAAGAGAGCCGTAGAAAATAAGGAGACAGCGATATCAGGAAATCGTACAGATTTTGTTTTGTGCAGCGCAGAGAATTATAAAGTTCCGGCAGATGTGGATCGATGTTATTTTTTTAATCCGTTTTCGATAGAAATTTTTCAATCGGTTTTGACAAGAATTTATGAATCTTATTATGAAAATCCGAGAGAAATACTGTTGTTTTTTTATTATCCATCAGAAGATTATGTAAGTAGCCTGATGATTCAGGAACAGTTGATGTTCTATGATGAAATTGATGCTTCGGATTTATTTCCAGGTGAGGACAAAAGGGAAAAAATCCTGATCTTTCAGGTGAATTGACAGAGGAGAGTATGAAAAATCGAGTGTATTATCATCTTCCCGGGTTGTTTGAATTTTATGAATTATATTGTGTATTTCTGTCATTGTTCCGGGAACACAGAGAATATTTTTATGACTGGTGTGAGATTGGTTCGATATATGGGGCACCGGCAGAATGTATCTGGGGTGGCGGTCGTACTTCCTTTGGGGACACGGATCCGAAGAAAGTTCTGACACAGATGCAGGAATATAAGATATCTGCCCGGCTGACATTCAGTAATTCGCTTTTGAGAGAGGAGCATTTACAGGATCAAAAGTGCAATGCACTTTGTGCATTGTTTGAAGAAAGCAGTGAACCACAAAATGGTGTAATTCTTCATTCGGAACTGTTGTTGGATTATCTGAAAAAGAAGTATCCGGGACTTTATCTGGTTTCTTCGACAACAAAGGTGTTGACGAATTTTTCAGAATTTTTGCAGGAAACCGACAGAAACGAATTTCGTTATGTAGTGCCGGATTTTCGTCTTAATAAAAGGTTTGGAGAATTAAAGCAGATGAATATGCGGCAAAAAGCAAAAGTGGAATTTTTGTGTAACGAATGTTGTTGGTTTGGATGTAAAGACAGAAAAGTCTGTTATGAAACAGTAAGCCGGAAAAATCTGGGAGAAATTTGTGAGGAACATATTTGCACTGCACCCGGAGCGGAAGATGGATATCTTTTTTCAAAAGCAATGACAAATCCTGGCTTTATCAGTGTGACAGATATTAAAAACATTTATCTGCCAATGGGATTTTCTAATTTTAAGATTGAAGGACGAGGGCTGGGAAGTGCATTGATTCTGGAATTTCTGTTGTACTATATGACCAGACCAGAATACCAGATTCATGTCAGAGAAAAAATATATCTGGATAATATGTTGGATCTTTTTTAAATTAACAGAGGAGAGGAATAAATATGAAGCTTGTATTTTTAGATGCAAAAACAATCGGAGAAGACATTGATCTATCATCTTATGATGCTTTGGGAGAAGTGGTAAAATATGGATTTTCTGCTCCAGAAGAGATTCCGGAGCGTGTAAAAGATGCGGATGTTCTGATCATCAATAAAATTGAGATCAATGAACAAACCATTGGAGCTGCTCAAAATTTAAAACTGGTATGTGTAACTGCTACAGGAACAAACAATCTCGATAAAGAATATCTGGCGAAACGAGGAATCGCATGGAGAAATGTAGCAGGATATTCTACGGAATCCGTTACACAGCATACGTTTGCTTTGTTATTCTATCTGTTAGAAAAAATGCGTTATTATGATGATTATGTAAAAGACGAAAAATATGTAAATGATACAGTTTTTACTCATTTTGCAGAGCATTTTAATGAGATTAATGGAAAAACCTGGGGAATCATCGGACTTGGAGCAATTGGAAGACGAGTTGCAGATATAGCAAAAGCGTTTGGGGCGCATGTAATCTATTACTCTGCATCAGGAAGCGCACCTCAGGAAGGATATGAGCAGGTCGACTTCGAAACATTACTTTCTGAATCAGATATTGTATCTGTGCATGCCCCATTAAATGAATACACCAAAAATCTGATGGATAAAAAAGCATTTGCAAAAATGAAAAAGACAGCGATTTTCTTAAACCTTGGTCGAGGACCAATTGTGGTCGAGCAGGATTTGTGTGATGCGCTGGAAGCAGGTGATATTGCGGCAGCAGGACTTGATGTATTATGCAAAGAGCCGATGAGTGGAACAAATCCACTGGTAAAAATTAAGGATAGCAAAAGGCTTATCATTACCCCGCATATTGCGTGGGCAAGTGTGGAAGCCCGAAATCGACTGATGCAGATTATTGCCGGACAGATTAAGGATTTCTTCAGATAAGCTTTTTATGAGTGGATACAGTAAAAAAGCCATAAACACCGTCCATGCAATACACAGGGAAGTGAATCTAGTGACAAAAGAAGAATGGTATAAACAGCTCTTCGAGCATCTTGAGGCATCGAAGTTCAGGAGCAGTTTTCATCTGAAACAAAAAGATATTGATTACATTAACGAAAAAGGATTAGATGTGATAAGGCAGCATGCACAGGATTTTATAGCTAAGCGGGAAGCTCCGGCAGTTATCCTGAATGACGGAAAACAGACTCCAATGAGAGGACATCCGGTGTTTATCGCCCAACACGCAACTGCAACCTGTTGTCGTGAATGCATCAGAAAATGGCATAAGATACAGCCTGGCCGCCAGCTCAGCCAGGTGCAGCAGGATTATCTTGTGGATGTGATTATGACCTGGATAGAAAAAGAACTTAAAAGAGCAAAGGAGAACTAATTTGAACATTCAGATTTTCGGAACAAAAAAATGCAATGATACAAAGAAGGCAGAACGCTTCTTCAAAGAGCGTGGAATCAAATATCAGTTCATTGATATGAAGGAAAAAGGAATGAGCAAGGGTGAATTCAACTCCGTGGCCCAGGCAAATGGTGGAATGGAAAATATGATTAACTGGGAGGGCAAAGACAAGGATCTGCTTGCCATCATCAAATATATCGCAGATGAGGATAAACTTGAGAAAGTACTCGAGAATCCCCAGGTGATCAAAACACCGGTAGTCCGAAATGGAAAACAGTCCACACTGGGATATCAGCCAGATATATGGAAAGGATGGAAGTAGAAAATGAACGGAATGGATAAGATGTTTGATTTCAACAAAAATGGCAAATTAGATAACTGGGAGCGAGCAGCAAAGTTCCAGTTTTTGGAAAAAATGTGGGAAGAAGAGAAACGCAAATCTGCTCCAGTGAAAGAGGAAAATAAGCGGAATACAGGAGAAAGTAAATGGTAAAACAAATTGTAAGAGACGTTTTCTTTTTAGGCCAGCTATCTGAACCGGCCACGAAGGCAGATATCCAAGTTGGAAAAGATTTGCAGGACACTTTGCAGGCAAACCGGGAACGGTGCGTTGGTATGGCTGCGAATATACGCGGTAGCAACGAGCCAAGCAGCCATGCTTGCATGGATATTTGGCGACTGCCGCGACTGAGTGCGTAGCACGAAGTGATTGGTGTAAAGAAGAACATTATCATTGTGAATATGGGATTCATAGATGTTGTGATGTTTAATCCTGTGATTGTTTCCAAGAGTGATATGTATGAGACAGAAGAAGGCTGTCTGTCTTTAGATGGTGTCCGAAAGACAACCAGATACCAGGAAATAGAAGTGGAATATTATGACTTCAACTGGAAAAAACAGCGCCAGAAACTGTCCGGATGGACAGCACAGATCTGCCAGCATGAAATAGATCATTTATCTGGTAAGATTATATAAGATGTAGAGAAGATTATGATTCCAAAAATCAAATGGAAAGAGCCACAATGCAAGGAGATATCGGAATGCATTCCACAATCGATTACTACAACCTCAATGCAAAAAACTTCATAGAAAGCACGCAGAACGTGGACATGCATCTGGCTCAGGGCAGATTTCTCCGATTGTTAGATGAAAACGCATCGATTCTTGACTTCGGCTGTGGTTCTGGTCGTGATACAAAGTATTTCCTTGAGAAAGAATATCATGTAACGGCAACGGATGGATCCGCAGAAGAATATGCAGCCGGTGTATGCTTCGGCAAGACGGCAAGGATATGAGATTTGGAATTACAGTAGTCAGAGTTAATACGGTTTTAGAAAAAATAAATAAATGAAGGGGAATTATTATGGCTAAAGTATTGATTATAAATGGTAGTCCACGAGTAAATGGGAATACATCCATTGCAGTCAGAGAAATGGAGAATGTATTTCAGGAAAACGGAGTCGAAGTAAAAACAGTTCAGATTGGAAACAAAGACATCAGAGGATGTATAGCTTGTGGCCGTTGTTATGAAACAGGCAAGTGTGCTTTTGATGATGTGGTGAATGAACTTGCACCAGAATTCGAAAAAGCAGATGGATTAGTTGTTGCCAGCCCGGTATATTATGCATCAGCTAATGCAACCCTGATTGCCTGCCTTGATCGTCTGTTTTACAGCACACATTTTGACAAGCGCATGAAGGTTGGAGCAAGTGTCGTATGTGCAAGACGTGGAGGATGTTCGGCGACTTTTGATGAGTTAAATAAGTACTTTACAATCAGCAATATGCCAATTGCTTCCAGTCAGTATTGGAACAGTATACATGGTCGTCAACAAGGGGAAGCGGAGATGGACGAAGAAGGAAAACAGACAATGAGAACCCTTGCCCGTAATATGACGTTCCTGATGAAGAGTATTGAGCTTGGCAAGAAAGAGTTTGGGTTGCCGCAGGAAGAAGAAAAAATTGCTACACATTTTATTCGTTGAGAAAAAAGGATTAAACAAGGCGACCCGCTTATAAATCGCGGATCGCCTTGAGCTTTTCTCCCATAATTTCTTTCAAAAGTCGATAGGGAATTTCACCGGTACAGTGTCCGCTGTAAAATACTGCATCCATTTTTGAAAGTTCTACTGCGGTTTCTCTTATTTCCTGGAGGTCGTCTTCGGTGTATTCTGGCTGGATCATATGAAATCCGCTGACAACGATGGAAGGGTCTGTTCCGTATATTTCGCGGAAGGAATCCAGGATATTGAGGATGCCGTTGTGGGCGCAGCCAGAGATCAGGATGTATTTATTCTGCTCATATTTGATTACCAGATACATCTCGTGGGAAAAGGTATCCTGGACATATTCGCCATTTTTCAGCTCGTGTAATCGTTTGTTTCCTTTAGGCCAGTTTCGCTTTGGGAAAACATTGGTAAAGATGGAGAGTTCTTCATCGATAATTGTATTGTTATTAATCTGATGCAGGTTGGGCAGCGTTAGGATGGATTTATCAATCCCTATGTATTTTTCGCCGCCTTCTTTGAAAGAGAAATATTCGCCGCCTGCATTTTCATGCATGTAAATATCAGCTGATGGATTTGCTGATGCAAATGTCAGTAATCCACCGGAGTGATCATAGTGCCCATGACTTAAGAAAACGGTATCCACTTTTGTGATATCGATTTTTTTTGCGCTGGCATTTGTCCATGTTTTTGCGCTCTGACCAGTATCAGCCAGAATTTTGTGTTTTTCGGTTTCGATATAGAGGGACAGGCCATGCTCGGCTTCAAGGCCACTGCCGTATAAAGTGTCCTCCATAAGTGTGGTGATCTTTGGTTTGCTCATTGTATTTTACCTCCTTCAGGTGTATCAATGACATAATAAACATATTGACATGGTAGGATAATACGAATTATTATAATAGACATGAAAAACAAGAAGAAAATCATAAAAAATGCATTTATAAAGTCAATCCCGATTATGTGTAGTTATCTTTTTGTCAGTATGGCTTATGGAATCATGATGGAGGAAGCGGGATTTCATTGGTATTATTCGCTTGCTGTCAGTCTGACTGTATATACGGGAGCATTTCAATTCGTATTAATTACTTTTTTAAGTTCAGGAGCATCTATACTTACGGTTGCGCTGACGGCATTTCTGATGAATAGCCGCCAGACTTTTTACAGCTTTTCTTTTGTAGACGAATTCAAAAAGATGGGAAAGCGCATGCCATATATGATCCACACGATGACAGATGAAACGTATGCCATCAATCTGACGCTGGAATCCGAAGGAGCGGAAAAAGAAGATACCATGTTTTGGGTGGCGTTCTTTTCCAGATGCTATTGGATGATTGGTTCAGTGGCAGGTGGAGTGCTCGGACAGATTATCCCATTCGACATGGAAGGGATTGATTTCTGCATGACAGCACTGTTTCTCATTATTTTTGTCGATCAGTGGGAAAAGAATAAAAATCATGTGCCGGCAATTCTGGGAGTGTCTGTTGCATTCATTTGTCTGCTCATTGTCGGGGCACAGAATTTTATGCTGCCGGCATTACTGATCGTATCAGGCATACTTCTGGTATTTAAGCAAAAGGAGGGCGCGCGTAATGAATAAGTCTGCAATTTTTTTGATGATAGTGGTATCTGCGCTCATCACATTTGGGCTTCGTGCGATTCCTTTTATTATGTTCCGAAACGATAAAACGATGCCGCCCAAGTTGATATACCTTGGAAAAATTCTTCCTTCTGCGATCATGGCGGTATTGATTGTATATTGCCTGAAGGATGCTGTTGTTGATTTTCAGGCAAAAGGGATAGCAGAGCTTGTAGCGGCTGCAGTTGTTGTTGCAACGTACAAATGGAAACATAATACGCTGCTGTCTATTCTGTTGGGAACAGCATGTAATATGTTGCTTTTGAGACTAGTCTAATCTATATTGTATTATTATAATGGCTCAATAAAGATACAGCAAGGGAGAGCTGTAGAAATTGCAGCAGAAATGGAATATACTGGAAATGCGACAGTTGCGAGTGAAGCAAAAAAATTCTCAATAAAAAACACTTGATTATATTAGGAGGATATGAAATGATATTTCCGGGAGATATATCAAAGATGCCTTATCTGACACATGGAAAAAGTAGGGCGATTAATGCTGAAAACAGGACAGGAGAAAAAGGAAAAGGCGGGATGGCAGCCAGTCCGCTTGGACCTTCACGTAAGGGAAGCCCGTGTTTGAAGAATATTCAACCGGGACAGGAAGAAATTTTGGCAGACATTGAGGGATCTGGTGTGATCCAGCATATATGGATTACTGTTGACAGTAAGACTTCGGAAGGCGATTGTTTTGTACTGAGAGATCTGATTATGCGAATGTACTGGGATGGAGAAGAGAATCCTTCGGTAGAAGTACCACTGGGTGATTTCTTCTGTTGTGGATTTGGACAGGAATGTATTGTGAATTCTGCTGTTATAACTGTTGTTCCATCACGAGGACTTAATTCTTATTTTGCAATGCCCTTTCATAAACATGCTCGTATTGTTATAGAGAATCAGCATAAAAATCCAATACCGGCTTTTTTTTATCAAATTGATTACTGCCTGTATGATTCGCTTCCAGAAGACACTTCTTATTTTCATGCTCAGTGGAGAAGGCAGGCAATCACTGAAATTGGAAAAGATTATGTTATTCTTGATAATGTAAAAGGAAGTGGCCATTATGTAGGTACTTATCTGGGACTTTCAGCTTTGCAGAGGTACTGGTGGGGCGAAGGTGAAGTTAAATTTTATATTGATGGGGATGAAGAATATCCGACAATATGCGGAACAGGAATGGAAGACTATTTCGGGGGCTCCTGGAGTTTCGCATCAAATGAAAATGGCAGAATTGTAGAACAGAATTATTCTACCCCATATTTGGGATATCCATTTTATTCCAGGCATGATTCACTTGTTTGGAATCAGTATCATAACGATGATTGTCCGCCAATGCGTGGATTTTACAGATGGCATATTCCTGATCCTGTGTTTTTCGAGGAAAATCTGAAAGTAACGGTACAGCAAATAGGGGTCAGCCATAATGGATTGTTTGAGCGACAAGATGATCTCTCGAGTGTGGCATACTGGTATCAGAGTGAGCCTCATCAGAAGTTTAAAGAACTATTAGAAGTAGAGAAGAGATGGCCAAGATAAATATTATAAGAGAAGTCCCGCATTACTTTTTAACGAGTGAGGCGGGATTTTTGTGATATTTTATAGAATTATTGTATCTGTTGGAACAATTGTGCTAAATTATAGGGTATATAAAAAATGATATTGGGGACAGTAAAAAAGCCATAAACACTGTCCCTCAGGAGGTTATAGATGAAAGTTGTAGTTGCGATAGACTCATTTAAAGGAAGTATGACAAGTATGCAGGCTGGTAATGCTTGTAAAAAAGGAATACTTGATGCAACGAAGGCAGACGTTGTGGTAAAGCCGCTGGCAGATGGTGGTGAGGGCACGGTTACTGCGTTAGTTGAAGGCCTGGATGGAAGATATGAACAGGTAGATGTTACAGGGCCGATGGGACAAAAAGTGCGTGCAGTATACGGAATATTAAAGGATCAGACTGCAGTCATGGAGATGGCGGAGGCAGCGGGGATTACACTTGTCGATGGAGAACTTGATCCGTGGAAGGCTTCTTCCGTTGGTGTTGGTGAGATGATTCTTGATGCCGTCCAGAAAGGCTGTCGCAGCTTTATTATAGGAATTGGCGGAAGTGCGACCACAGAGGGTGGAATCGGTATGTTGTCTGCTTTGGGATATGAATTCCTCGATGAAGATGGAAAGCTTCTGCCTCCGGTTTTCAGCTCACTTGCAAGAGTTAAAAAAATCAAGGCTGATAAAGTGCCAGCAGAATTAAAACAGTGTGATTTTAAAATAGCGTGTGATGTCACAAATCCTTTGTGTGGAGAACAGGGCAGTGTATTTGTTTTTGGAAAACAAAAGGGTGTGAAGGAAGATGAAAAAGCGCAGATGGATAAAATGATGCGGAAGTATGCGGACTGTGTAGAGCATTTTGCAGAAAAGAAGTTCAGCAATGTGCCGGGTGCCGGAGCAGCTGGAGGCCTTGGTTTTGCGTTCCTTTTTGGTCTGGAAAATGTGGAACTTAAGTCAGGAATCGACATCGTGCTTGATGCCATAAAACTCGATGAAGAACTTAAAACGGCAGATGTGGTTGTGACCGGAGAGGGAAGGCTTGATGGTCAGAGTGCTATGGGAAAAGTGCCGGTTGGTGTGGCCAGGGCTGCAAAAAAATATGGCTGCAAAGTGATCGCTCTTGCCGGAAGTGTAACGGATGATGCGGTGTTATGCAATAAAGAAGGAATAGATGCGTTCTTTTCTATCATCCCGGGAACCATGTCTCTGGAGGACGCTATGAACTATAAAAACGCTGAGAAAAATATGCAGAATACTGCGGAGCAGGTATTCCGGCTGATCAGCAGTTGCAGGGAGGAAAATTCATGCTGTTGAGTATCTCGTTAATTCTTATTGTTGGTATGTCCATGGGCTGGATCTGCCAGAAGTGTAAACTCCCAAGTTTGTTGGGAATGTTGGTTACAGGAGTCATCCTGGGTCCATATGTGTTAAATCTATTGGACAGCAGTATTCTTGGAATATCATCGGAGCTTCGAAAAATTGCTCTTATCATCATTCTTACCAGGGCCGGGCTTGGACTGGATCTGTCTGGCCTGAAAAAGATAGGAAGACCTGCAGTCCTGATGTGCTTTGTTCCGGCGTCTTTTGAACTACTTGGAATGATTCTTATAGCTCCAAAGCTTATGGGATTGAGTCTGTTGGAAGCGGCTATCATGGGTGCTGTGCTTGCAGCAGTTTCACCGGCTGTTGTTGTTCCGAGAATGGTTAAGCTGATGGATGAGGGATATGGAGTAAAAGAAGGTATCCCGCAGCTGATTCTTGCCGGAGCATCAGTTGATGATGTGTATGTTATAGTTCTGTTTTCGACCTTTGTTGGAATGATGCAGGGTGAAGGAGCATCTGTAATCAGCTTTGTGAATATTCCGTTTTCTATTTTTCTGGGAATCGCGATAGGATTGTTGATTGGATTTATACTAGCTTATTTCTTCAGGAAAGTGCACATCAGAGATACTTCTAAGGTGCTTATTATTTTGAGTATTTCATTCCTGCTTGTAGTACTTGAGGATGCACTGACAACGGCGATTACATTTTCTGCTCTGATCGCTATCATGTTTATTGGAATTGGTCTGCAGAGAAACAGGGAAGTTGTTGCAAAAAGACTTTCTGTAAAATATGGAAAGCTCTGGGTTGCGGCTGAGGTATTCTTGTTCGTGCTGGTGGGCGCAACGGTAAATATAGGATATCTTGGAAAAGTTGGTGTTCAGGCACTGCTTGTGATCATAGGAGCATTGGCTTTCCGAATGCTGGGTGTTTTTGTGTGCCTCCTTGGCACGAGCCTTAAGGGAAATGAGAGACTGTTTGTCATGATGGCATATACACCAAAGGCGACCGTCCAGGCGGCCATCGGAGGAATCCCGCTTGCGCTGGGATTTGCGTGCGGCGATACAGTCCTCACAGTTGCTGTGCTGGCAATTGTGCTCACTGCGCCATTGGGTGCATTTGCCATTGATTTTTCTTATAAAAAATTGTTGAGTCGAAAGAGTACTCCAGGCCGGTAAGGCCTGGAGTACTCTTTATGTCTTCAGGATAGAAATGTTGATTAGGCATGCGGTAGATGGGAACCTATATTTGGAAATCATTTCACAATTAAATTAACCGCTCCAATGAAAAGCCAGCCCAGATATTACATTGATCGACAAGATTCGTGAACAAATGTGAGTTTTCAGGTTGATGAAGGCGAACAGGTGACTCTTTCCGGATGTACAGGAGCAGGAAAGAATAAAAATTGTGCAATAATCACAATATTTATATGCAAAAGTAAAAAAACTATAAAAAAATCGCCGATTATTAGAAATACAATCGGCGATTTTTTGTGTATAATGGATACATCATAAATGAGGAAAGAAAAGGAGGAACTATGGAAAAGGTATTACTGAATATGAAGGCCATAAGCAAAACTTTCGGAAGTGTGCAGGCATTAAAAGAAGTTTCTCTGGACCTTTATGCGGGTGAAGTACTTGCTCTGATGGGAGAAAACGGAGCAGGAAAATCTACACTGATGAATATTCTCAGTGGCTCCCTTCAGCCTACAAAAGGTGAAATTTATCTGAAAGGTGAAAAAGTAACGGTCCCGGGACCGATTGCAGCCAAAAAACTTGGAATTTCTAAAATTCATCAGGAACTCCAGATTGTTCCGGAATTGAGCGTGGCAGAAAACATTTTTCTCGGCAGATGGATGAAGAAAAAGGGTGGATCGGTTGATTTTAAGACTATGGCTGCGGAGGCTCGTAAATATCTGGAGATGTTGGATGTACATGTTGATCCGGCAACAAAATTAAAAGATTTAAGAATCGGAGAGCAGCAGCTTGTTGAGATAGCAAAGGCAATATCCCTGAATTCTGAAATTATTATCATGGACGAACCGACTTCTGCTATTAGTGAAAAAGAAGCCGAAAAGCTGTTTGCAATTATTCGAAAGCTTCGTTCAGAAGGAAAGGGAATTATCTACATCACACATCGAATGGAAGAAATTTTCCAGATTGCAGACAGACTTACTGTAATGCGTGATGGAACGTATATAGGTACTGTAAAAGCCTCTGAGACCTCAAAAGACGAGATCATAAAGATGATGGTTGGACGTGACATGAGTGAGCAGTATCCTAAAGATCCTACTGAAAAAGGTGAGATTGCTCTTAAAGTAGAAAACCTCACATACACTCCACCAGAAGGAAGCTTCCGCAGATCACTCAAGAATATCTCTCTGTATGTAAGACATGGTGAAGTTCTTGGAATCGCAGGACTTGCAGGTGCAGGACGGTCTGAGCTTTTCGAATGTCTGGCAGGTGTACATTACAAAGACACTACAGCAAAGATTTCTATCGATGGTAAAGAAGTAATTATAAAAAACCCTGCAGATGCGATTAAAGCGGGCATTTCCTTTGCAACTGAAGACAGAAAGGGAACGGGTCTTGTTTTGCAGAGATCCATAGGAGAGAATATGTCTCTTCCTCTTCTGAAAAAATTCAGTCCTGGATTTTTTATGAGAGCCGGAGAAGAGAAAAATGAATGGAACAGACAGATGGAAACTCTCAGAATAAAAGCTCCTGGAACGAAGACTCTCGCCAGTGCGCTTTCCGGAGGAAATCAGCAGAAGGTTGTACTTGGAAGATGGTTGATGACGGAACCGAAGATTCTTCTTCTGGATGAACCTACTCGAGGAATTGATGTAGGTGCAAAAGCAGAAATATATCAGTTGATCAACAATCTTGCGAAACAGGGGATGGCAATTATTGTAGTATCCTCAGAGCTTCCGGAAGTAATTGGTATTTCAGACAGAATTGTTACTTTCTGTGAGGGAGAACTGACGGGTGAATATCTCCAGGAAGAAGCTACACAGGAAAAACTTCTTCAGAGTGCAACAAAATAAGGAGGGTGGACAGATGGATAACAAAAAGAAAATGAAAGCTATGATCAAGCAGATGCAGAGTGTAATTGCACTGGTTATCATCTTTGTGGTGGCATCTACAATCTGTATTAAGGATGGCAGAAATAACTTTCTGGACATAAGAAACCTGATGAATGTGCTGAGAGCCGTATCAGAAAATGGAATCATTGCAATTGGTATGACGATCATTCTGATCCTTGGCGATATTGATCTTTCTGTTGGTTCTGTTGTAGGTCTTATCTCAACAGGATGTGCGTATCTGATGGTAAAGAGTGGTCTGGGATTTGTACCGGCTATTCTTGTAAGTCTTGGAATCGGAGCACTGTTTGGACTGTTTAATGGATTATGTATCACAAAGCTGAGACTTCAGGCTTTTATCGTTACCCTTGCATCTATGAATATCGCGAGAGGACTTGCAAGATTCTGGGCAAATGGAATCGGTATCCCGCTTGCATATGGCAAAGGTGAAGGAATGGCTCCACCGGCATTTGAAGTACTTCAGATGCGTCTCTGGGGAATCGTACCGGTACCGGCAATCATCTTTATTGTTCTTCTGATTGTTTTTCAGATTATTCTGAGTAAGACAAGATTTGGAAGACAGGTATATGCAATCGGTGGAAATAAGAATGCTGCATATCTTTCAGGTATCAAAGTAGACAGAATTAAGATTTATGCATTTATGATCTGTGCAATGCTTTCATCTGTTGCTGCTATGATCCATGCAGCTCAGATCAGCCAGGGTGGACCAAATGAAGGTCAGGGCTATGAACTTAATGCAGTTGCAGCCTGTGCCATTGGCGGAACAAGTCTTGCAGGCGGCAAGGGAACTGTTTTTGGTACACTTATTGGAGCACTTATCCTTGGTATGCTGGATAATGTCCTTGGTCTTAAAGGCGTCAATTCAAATCTTCAGCTGATGGTTAAAGGATTCCTTATCATTATTGCAGTATTTATGCAGGCAGATAAAGTGAGTGATTGATAATAAAAGAAAATAATTCTCAGGCTCTGTCCGGCAGCAGGACCGGGGAATAAAATAATAAATAAAAGCGATGCCGGAGAAAGAAGGTAAGTATGAATAAAAAAGCGATCAGTATCCTCTTAACAGCAGCTATGGGTGTTTCTGTTCTGGCAGCAGGTACAGTTACAGTCAGTGCAGCAGAGAAAAAGGACAAATATGTGATCGGAATGTCACAGTGTAATCTTGGTGAGCCATGGCGTGTAGCTATGAATGATCAGATTGCAATGGCAGCAGAAAAACATCCGGAATTTGAGGTTATTTTTGCAGATGCTGCTCAGGATAACTCCAAACAGATTGCAGATATTGAAAACTTTGTACAGATGGGTGTAGACCTTATCATTACATCTCCTAATGAAGCTACACCGCTTACCAATGCAGTCAGTGCAGCTTATGATGCAGGAATTCCGGTTATTCTTCTTGACAGAAAGATTGACGGAGATAAATATACTCAGTTTATCGGTGCAGATAACGTAGATATGGGACGTATCGCAGGAGAATATGTTGCAGATACACTTCTTCCTGATGGTGGTAAAGTTTGTGAGATCAAAGGTCTTGAAGGAACTTCTGGTGGAATCGACAGAGATAACGGTTTCCGTGAAGGAATCAAGAAAAATGACAAGATTGAAATCGTAGCCGTAAACAATGCAGACTGGCTTCGTGAAAAAGCAATCACAGTTGCAGAAGAAATGCTTCAGACAAATGATGAGATTGATCTTTTCCTGGCGTTAAATGACCCGATGGCAGAAGGTGCATATATTGCTGCTAAGAATGCAGGAAGAGAAGGAGACATCCTTTTCGTTGGATTTGATGGACTTCCTACACCTGATGGTGGAATCCGAAGCGTTATGGACGGAAGACTCAGCATGACTCAGGTTTATCCTACAGGTGGTACAGAAGCAATCGAAAGTGCTTATCAGCTGCTTGTTGAAGGTAAAGAGCTTGATAAAACTCTGACTCTTACTTCTGAAATCGTTGTCCCGGATAATGCAGAAGAACTTCTTGCAAAATATGGTGGATCTGCAGAATAATCAGATTTGAAAACTATAAAAATGAAATATAGTATGATGCGAAGAAACGGGAATGGCTTAGGCTGTTCCTGTTTTTTCTTTCTGTTTGACATGAGGAGATACTTACTATATCATGGAAGAATAGACAGATAAAAGGAGAAGAATATGTTCAGTAAACTGAAAAAAATTCTGCATCCGGAGAATATGCTGTTCAAAATGATTATACTGAACTGTGGACTGCTCTTATTAGTTACGTTAGTCCTTACAGCTGCTGGAAACTATATATATCAGGAATCTATTGCAGAAAGATCTTATGCAAACACAATGGAAATCCAGAATCAGGTCCTGAAATCACTTGATCTGATTTTTAAAACTGTAGAGGATAATGTGGAGGCTTTGGGAAATTATCCAGAAGTACAGGAATACCTGAAAGTGGATGCTGAGAACCAACAGGCAAGTCGTGTAGAACTGGAAAGACAGGTACGAGATCTTTTGTTGGATTATTCCAGAATTTACAGTGAATATTTGAATATTGTTGTTGTCAGTGAGAAAGGTCAGTATCTTTCTAATGATTCATATCGAGTCAAAAAACTTCCACTTATGGAAGAAAAATGGTATCAGGATGCGGTTCAGGCAAATGGAAAACTGGTTTTAAGTCCTACCAGTCTGGGACGAAATCTGAAAGCGTGGAAAAATTACAGTACGGACAGTTATGTCAGCACAGCTAAATTAGTTTGTGACAGACAGACATCTGCGGGAATCGGTGTGATCCTTATAGATTTGGATTTGAAGAGCATTCAGAATCTCATAGAAGATATTACAATGGGACAGACTGGATTTGGCTATATACAGGATAGTCAGGGGCATGTGCTTTATGCACCCAAAAATAAAGTTGTATACCGAATGAATCCGAGCTGGGTCATGGACGGAGAGAGCGGTCGTGTCAGATGTCGGATAAAGGGAAAAGACTATAATGTTATATACAGTCATTCAAAATATACAGATCTGACTGCAGTGGGCGTATTTGACTGGGGTAAGACTATCAAAGGTGCAGCCAGAGTGAGGACGGTTTCCAGATGGATTGCAGCAGTGATAATGATTTTTGCAGCAGGTGCAACGGTTATTTTTTCTGCATCCTTTACAAGGCCTGTTTCGAGTCTTTCAAAACTTATGAAAAAAGCGCAGACAGGAGATATGACGGTTCGTTTTGAAAATCATTATAAAGGTGAAATAGGGCAGCTGGGAGATTCATTTAATGCAATGGTAGAAAAAATAAATGAACTTCTAGGTGTTGTATACAAAGAACAGAAAAATAAAAGAGAAGCAGAGCTTAAGATTCTTCATGAGCAGATAAAGCCACACTTTCTCTATAATACACTTGATACGATACAGTGGATGGCAAAGCAGTATCATGCGCAGGATATTGTCGATCTGGTGCTTGCTCTTTCGGGATTTTTTCGTATCAGTCTGAGTCAGGGAAAAGAATTTATTACATTGGAACAGGAAGTTTTGATGGTAAAGAATTATCTGGACATCCAGAAAGTACGGTATGAGGATTTGTTTGAATATAAAACAGAGATCGAAGAAGGACTGGGAAATTATATGGTATTAAAGATCTGTCTTCAGCCGCTTGTGGAAAATGCTCTTTATCATGGAATAAAGGAATCTGATCAGGACAGAGGAACTATATGGATACGTGCTTTTTCAGAGTCAGAGGATTCGATCATACTTGAGGTAGAAGATGATGGGGCTGGTATGAGTCAGGAAAGAATGGATCAGCTGAATTCCTGGCTGAAACTGAAAGAACGTGGAGAAGAAATAAAAGCTTATGGAACGCTGAATGTAAATGACCGCATAAAAATCGCTTACGGTGACGAATACGGACTTCATTATGAAAAGAGAACGGGAGGAGGTACCGTGGCTGTTGTAAGGCTCAGACGGCTGCAGAAAGAAGTATGTGGAAAGTTTTGATTGCCGATGACGAACCGAAGATTCGTCAGGGATTAAAAAGTGTATTAGAGGAAATGGAACTTCCGATTACAGTTTGTGCAGAGGCGCGGAATGGGATGGAAGCATTGGAAAAAGCAGGACAGTTTCGGCCGGATTTTATTCTGATTGATATCTGTATGCCTAAGCTGAGTGGTATACAGTTTCTGGAGGAATTGAGAAAGCTGGATAAAAACTGTCCGGTAATCGTGATCTCCGGATTTAATGAATTTTCTTATGCAAAACAGGCAATTAAGCTTGGGGTTTCCGAATATCTTTTGAAACCTATCGCAGAGGAAGAACTTCAAGCTGCGGTAGTGAAGGTGACTGAAGAGATAAAACAGAAGCGAAAATCTGAAAAATTCATGGAACTTGTGAAACAACAGATGATTCAGAATCAGGATTATCTGAGAGATGTGTTTTTCAATGAATGGATGGAAGGAAAATTATCGAGATCAGAGTGGGAAGAACAGGCAAGATTTCTTGATATGGATTTTCCGGAAAATATGATTCTCATACTCGTATCTGTCCAGTCCGGCTATGATAAAAAAATTGACAAAGGTACGGTGACTGAGGAAATATATAAGATCACTCTTGAAAAGATTATCAGAGAACTTATGGAGCCATATCATACGGTAAGTGTGTTTTCCAGTAAGTATGAGGATGTAGCGATTGTTATGGAAAAGCTGCCGGAAAATTTTCAGGAGTTCAGTGCAGACCTTCAGTTGCAAACAGAAGAAAAAGTAGGCGGAAAGTGTTTTATTACGGTAAGAGAATGTACTTTTGAAACATTGCCTGATATTAGCCGTGAGATGCGCCGTGAAGTGCAGAAAATGCAGGAATGCAGACCGATTGTCCAGGACGCAAGAAAATATATTTATGCCAATTATCAGGACAGAAATCTGGATCTCAGACAGGTGTCACATGCAATTGGCTGTAATTCTTCTTATATCAGCAGGATTATGAAACAGGAATTGGGGATATCTTTTAAAGATTTTCTTACAAGACTTCGTATCAGTCAGGCAGTGCGGCTTATGGAAGATCGGGAATTGTCGATTAATCAGATTGCAGAAAAGGTAGGGTACAGCAACCAGCATTATTTTTCTGCTGCATTTAAAAACTGTCAGGGTATGTCACCTTCTGAATTTCGTAAAAATATGCTTCAGATTGACAGAAACGGATTATAGCTATGAAGAAAATGTGGAAAGTGTGGATAGCAATACTGCTTCTTCTGGCAACAGTATTACTTACGATCGGTATGCAGTATAGCAAAAAAGAAAAAGTATCTACGGATGGCTATCAGTATCTGATTGGTGTTAGCCTTCCGAACGTAATAGAGCCGTGGATTAACAATTTTGTTGATGTTTTTACAGAAAAAGTATCCCAGGATAAAAAAATAAATGTGATTTTTCGAGATGCAGCCGGAAATCCGGAAAAACAGATTCAGGATATTGAAACGCTGATGCAGTATGGGATAGATCTTCTGATTGTTTCACCTGATGGAAGTGACAGTCTTTCTTCTGTTCTTTCGGAGGCTTTTCAGAAGATACCAGTCATTCTGACAGGTGTTGGTGCAGGGACAGAGGATTATACATGTCTTATCAAGTCAGATGATCAGAAGATTGGCAGGCTTGCGGGAGAATATATTTTGAATAATCTCTATGAAAAGAATAAAAAGATCGTGGTTTTTCAGGGAGTCGAAGAATCACCGGTATCCAAGCAGAGACTGAAGGGGTTTCATGATTCGGTACAAGGTACAATACCGAAAGAAGATATCACTTATTACTGTGGAGACTGGCTTCGGGATCGGGCAGAGCTCAGGATGAAAGACTATCTGATCTCGCATGATTCTGCTGATATAGTCTTTGCTTTTAATGATGATATGGCATACGGCGCATATCAGGCCTGTCAGCAGTACAGGATTGAGGGCAAGGTGCATCTGATTGGTGTGGATGGCTTTGAAGGAGAAAGTGCCGGATTGAGTCTGGTAGATAAAGGTGTGCTGGATGCAACGATACAGACACCGGACTTTGGCGGACTCTCTTATGAAATTGCAAGAAAACTTCTTGAGGGGAAGAAGGTGGATAAAAATATTATTATCCAGCCGGAATTGATCCTTCAGGGAGGAGCGGAAAGGAAAGAGTAATTGCAGCTATGAAAAAGAGTTTGAGGATGACAGAGGGAAGTATCTCTAAAAAGATCATTTTTTTTGCCATTCCATTGTTTTTGGGAAATCTGTTTCAGCAGTTGTATAATACTGCGGATTCCCTGATCGTGGGAAATTTTTTAGGAAGTAATGCACTGGCGGCGGTCAGTTCATCTGGAAATCTGATTTTCCTGATGGTAGGTTTTATTAACGGTATTGCCATGGGTGCGGGAGTTGTTATCGCCAGATATTACGGTGCGAAAAAAAGAGACAGCCTGCAGAAGGCAATCCATACAACCGTTGCATTTGGCCTTGTGGCCGGTGCAGTGCTGACAGTTTTGGGAATGTTTCTGGCACCAAAGATCCTGGTGCTGATGGGAACTCCGGCGGATGTTCTTCCGGAATCCATTGTATATTTCCGTACATATTTTGCGGGTTCTATCGGTGTTGTCATGTACAACATTTTTGTTGGGGTTCTGCAGTCGGTTGGTGATGGACGTCATCCATTGATCTATCTGATTATTTCATCCTGTGTCAATGTTGTTCTGGATATTTTCTTTATCGCAGGTCTTGGCATGGGAGTTGGTTCAGCAGCGCTCGCAACTGCTATTTCCCAGTTTGTCAGTGCTATTCTGTGTATGGTCCATCTGATGCGTGTGGAAGAAGAATACCGCCTGGAACTGCGGGAGATTCGTTTTGATAACTTAATGCTGAAGCAGATTATCCAGAAT
The DNA here is from genome assembly GCF_934372025.1 of uncultured Blautia sp. Classification (GTDB taxonomy): domain Bacteria; phylum Bacillota; class Clostridia; order Lachnospirales; family Lachnospiraceae; genus Blautia_A. The sequence continues at coordinate 37,502 of NZ_CAKROJ010000007.1, read as the reverse complement.
GGTGTTCCATCCGGATTTCAGAATTCCGTGATTGCGATCGCGAATGTTTTTGTGCAGTCAAATATCAATGCATTTGGAAAAATGGCGATGGCAGGATGTGGATCTTATTCTAAGATCGAGGGATTCGCTTTTTTGCCGGTGACCTGTTTTACAATGGCTCTGACAACATTTGTCAGCCAGAATCTTGGTGCAAAACAGTATGACCGGGCGAAAAAGGGAGCAAGATTTGGGGTTCTCTGTTCGATCATTATTGCAGAATTGATCGGCGTGATCATATACGCTGCCGCACCGGTGCTGATCGCAGCATTTAACAGAGATCCCGATGTTGTACATTATGGCGTGATGCAGTCAAGAACAATTGCATTATTCTATTGTCTGCTGGCATTTTCTCATTGTATTGCAGCGGTACTCCGCGGTTCCGGCCACGCATCTGTTCCGATGATCGTTATGCTCTGTGACTGGTGCCTGTTCCGCGTAAGCTACATCACCGTTGCAGTTCGTATTATACCGGATATCCGTGTGATCTTTTGGGCATACCCATTGACCTGGAGTATCAGCTCCGTGATCTTCCTGTTTATGTTCCTGCGAGGAAAATGGGTATATGGATTTGAGAAAACACCACAGATGTAATTAAAAATTCAATCTCTTTAAAAAGGTCTCCTGGAACTGCCTGGAGGTGGCGAGTTCAACAAACTTGGCCTGCTTTGCAAGTGCTTCACTCTGTGTGAGTGCAGTCTGGCTGTAAGCAGCCAGTTTTGCGCCTTCTCCGGCGGCGTTTCCGATAGCACGGATTCGGTTCAGAAGGGGTTCAGGGATCAGACCGATTCGGCATGCACTTGCCGGAGAGAGATAGGTGCCAAAGGCACCTGCCAGCAGGACCTGTGAAATCTCTGAGTCAGAAACACCCATTTCCTGACAGAGCAGTTCGATTCCGGAAGCAAGGGCGGCTTTTGCCAGTTGAACTTCGCGGATATCTTTCTGAGAAAGGTAAACACCATTTTTATCATCTGTCAGAAGCAGAGCTGAAACATTATCGCGTGTAACAAAGCGTGCAGCATAGGATTCTCTGAGATCATCGGACCATTTGACCGGCTTTTCCAGACGGCCGCGGTTGGAAATGATCCCCAGATCTAAAAGGCAGGCAATAAGATCCAGAAGACCGGAGCCACAGATGCCGGAAGGGGTTCCGTCGCCGATCACATGAAGATTAAGTTTTCCATTTTTAATAGTAACATGATCAATAGCTCCTGGGGCACCGCGCATGCCACAGGAGATTTTTGCGCCTTCAAAAGCAGGACCGGCAGCAGTAGAGCAGGCATAGAGCTGGTCATTTTTGCCAAGGACAAGTTCACCGTTGGTTCCGATATCGAGTATAAGAGTCAGGGAATCAAAGGTGTGTTCCGGAAGTGAAAGCAATACGGCGATGGTATCTCCGCCAACAAATCCGGCGATGCAGGGCAGAACGACTGCCTGAGCACCAGGGTGGCAGGGGAGTTTCAGAGCGGTTGCCGGAAGGGTGATCAGCTGATCTGTGGTTGCCAGATAAGGTGCGTGGAGCAGTGAATCTGGAGAAACTCCAAGGAGCAGATGTTCCATACAGGTGTTGCCGGCAAGGACTGCAAAGAAGATATCAGATGCAGAGATTCCAAGCGCTTTGATATGTTCCTCGGCCAGGGAGGCAATCGCAGTTTGAATGCTGGAGGTCAGGCAACCTTGTGGGTCATCAACAGCATATTCGCATCGGCTGATCACATCGGCGCCATAGGCAGTCTGTGGATTTAACATACTGGAAATGTGGATTGTCTTTCCAGAAACTGCATCCAGAAGATACGAAACGATGGTAGTGGTTCCTATATCATAAGCCAGTACATAAGCGTTGCCAGGCTGTTCACGGATTGCGAGCAGTGTATCTCCCTGAAGAATAAAAAAACCTTTCCAGGCACCGGAAGGATATTCTGTGGAAGCAGGAAGCTGTGGGAGCCTTTCCAGCTGGCGATATAAAGTTGCGGCCGTAGTAAGTGGAATCCTGACAGGTTTTCCGGTCTGCTGTTCCAGAACAGATGTAACCCTGCTGCAGAGTGAATCGCAGTCTCCGATGGACTGACATGGAATTGTGGCGGAAAGAATCGTGATCTGAGAATTTGTCAGATGAGACATGGCGATATCGCTGCCAGTAAGAATCTGCGTAGTGCTTTCTTTGGAAAGAGCAACTGTAAGATCTTCTGTTACTGTAAAATGACAGGCAAGAACGGTGGCAGGCTCCTCTTTGTTGAGCAGAGTAACCCTGCATTTTCCGCATTTTCCCTGGCCTCCGCAGGGAGCGTCAATATATAATCCGGCCTGACGGATCGCATCGATCAGAAGTGTTCCATCGGCAACGGTGATCGTCTGGTTATCTGGATAAAATTTGATATTAGGCATGAGATCCCTCCTGTGCTGCACCGACAATATTGTGCCGGTTTTGAATATATCCGGAATAACCGGAGAGACAGCCATAAGGCTGGCGCAGATATTCCTTGCTGAATCCGATCCGTTTACCATCCTGAGTAATGAAGGTTCTGCTGATCAGTAAAAGTGGCTCATTTTTTTTGCACTCCAGAAGAGGGAGAAGATCTGGAACGGGTGAGACCGCTGAAATTTCCAGCTGTGTATAGTAACTGAAAGAATCGGTTTTGGCGTCGGCTGCTTCTGGGAAAACAGCGTAGTTGATCTCATTTTCGATGGATGGGATTCCCTTGTCATAAGGGAGGTATTTGACTTCCAGCCCAACCTGAAAATCACCCCGGTAGCTTCCACGATAAATGGCTATGATCCTCTGGTCAGCGGGAACCTGGAGTGCATTCTGCACTTCTATATCCGGACGGATCAGACGGATGTCCTTAAAACGGGAGATACTCTCAGTGATCTTGGGATCAATAGTCAGAGAAAGATCATTGTTCTTTGGTTCGCTGACAAAGTATCCGCGTTTTGGCTGAGAGTATATGAGTCCTTCCTGGGTCAGCTGCGTCAGTCCACGGCGCACAGTTTCCCTGGTGGTGGAAAAATGTCGGCAGAGCTCGTTCTCAGAGGGAAGCATCTGTCCAGGAAGAAGAGTACCATTTACGATCTGATCGCTCAGATAAGTATAAATTGTCTGGTAAACAGGATTATTGTTTTTCATAAGTACCTCTGGAAATTAGTTGGTTGCAAAGCGCAACGGTGTCGAGTGGTTCACTTACACGGGCATCAGCACCAATATATTCCAGAATAGAATCGTTTACACAGCCACCCCCGATAAGGATGGTGACGCTATCGCGGAGCCCTGCTTTTTTAATGGCATCAACAGTCCGCTTCATAGAATCCTGAGAGTAGTGCATCATACCGCTCATCAAAACGATCTGAGGATGATGAGTCTTGATTGCTTTTACAAAAGATGATGGAGAAACGTTCGTTCCCAGATCAATCACATCAAAATTGTATGCTTTTAAAAGTCCTGAAACAATGTCTTTGCCGATTCCGTGGATATCGCGCTCAACTACTCCGATCAGTACACATTTGCGGACTGCAGAGGAGGAATCAGCCGGAACAGGAATCAGATCTAAAATGGAGCGATAAAGCATTCCTGCAAACATAAGGTCTGCAAGAAAATATTCGCCCTCTTCAAAAAGGTTATTTACTTGCTTTAATCCAAGATCCAGACAGGACTGAAGCTCTGCGAAAGGAATACCAAGAGAGATCAGTTCTTCTGCACAGGATTGAGAAAGTTCATCATCGAGCTTAGTTATGGCATCGATCAGTTGTTCTTTCAGGTGGGTGATATCAGTCATGTGAAAACTCCTATATAATTACAAAATAATTAAATCCTCTGATGAGATCGTACTCTGAGGTGGAACAACGAGAAAACGGTCCGGATTCCAGCTGCCGGTCAGGAGATCTTCTAAATAAGAAAGAGTTCCTGGAAGGACATTGAGATCCAGAGAGAACGTTCTGGCGATCTCGGCAGCCATTTCTTTTGTCTTTACAAGATCATAGCAGCCGGTATCGATAAGAGTGACTCGTTTATAGTGGGCGAACATAACATGAAAGATGGCATCTGCACGTTGGGGACCATAGCGCTTGATCGCCCGCTTATATTCATCCCAGATGTTTCCTTCGCTCTTAAGCCAGCATTCTGTCAGAAAGTAAGAATCCATCCATTTGGTCTTTTCGCGGGTGCCTCCAAGGAGCAGCGATGTGCAGTCATCTACACGGGGAAAAACAAGCCTGGAATGGCCGCTTTCAAGCCCTGCGATCGAGTTTCCGCAAAAGCCGGTGGCGAACAGGATCGTGTCATAATCTGCTGCTTCAGCGATCAGATCAGAGAGCGCTTTATTCAGTTTCTTTTTTACATTATGGAGCCGTGCCTCGATCCACTCGACTTCGTAGGTGATACCTGTTTTTTTCATGGTGGCGAGCAGTTCATTTTCGGTAGTCCGGCATCCGATTACAAGTGTTCTGTCCATAAAAACATCTTCCTTTTTTCTTCTCTTCATAATAGCTTGAAACATAAGAAAAGTCAATAATAGACAAGTAACTATTAACAAATTTGCATAAAAAAATTGTGCAAGATAGATGAAAAGTATAAAAAATAAACAATCTCGTTGACACCATATATAAACTTGTCTATACTAGATGATATAAAGATGAATCACCAATGTTATATATATTTTTTTATGGTGTAATGGGAGGGAATACAAATGATTATTATCGGAGAGAAAATTAACGGAGCAATTCCTTCGGTAAAGCAGGCTATTGCTGATCGCGATGCGGAGCTGATCAGGCAGCGTGCCCAGATTCAGACTGAGGCCGGAGCACACTTTATCGACTGTGCAGCAAGTACTGCACCGGAACTTGAGTATGATGCGATGGTATGGCTGATCGACCTGATCCAGCAGGTTTCTGACACACCGATCTGCATTGACAGCCCAAATGCAAAACTTCTTGCAAGAATCCTTGAGGAAGGTCTTGTAAAGAAACCAGGTATGGTTAATTCAGTAAATGAGGAAGGTGATAAGTGCGAAACAATCTTCCCGCTGATCGCTGGAACTGACTGGAATGTTGTAGGTCTTACCTGTGATAAGGGCGGAATTCCAACAGAAGTTGACAAGAAGATCGATATTGCAAAACGTATCATCGACAAAGCAGTAAAATATGGCGTGGCACTGGATCATCTTCACATCGATCCATGCGTAATGGCGCTTTCTACTATGCCTTCCGCAATGCAGGATTTTGAAGCATGTATCAGAGGAATTCATGAATATGCTCCAGAAGTAAAAGTAACCGGAGCAATCTCTAATATCAGCTTTGAGATGCCGGCAAGAAAGTACATTAACTCCAACTGTATGGCCTATGCAATCCAAGCTGGTCTGGATTCCGCGATCATGGACCCATGTAATGTGGATATCATGAGCACAATTTATGCATGTGAAGCACTTTGCATGAAAGATAAAGGCGGAAGAAAATATAACCGTGCATATCGCAAAGGCCTGATCGGTGCAAAGAAGAAATAATAGATCTTATATATAATATTTATTAAATAAAAACAAATTGAGAGTGAATAAGGAGAATAAAATATGTTTAATTTTGATGAATTAGCAGAGGCTATGGGAGACCTTGATGAAGACGTTATGGTAGAAACACTGGAGCAGGTAATGGCTGAAGGTGGTGCTGATGCTCAGAAAGCTATGGAAGCCTGTCAGAAGGGTATGGATACAGTAGGAGCTCTTTTCGAAGAAGGAGAATATTTCGTTGGTGACCTGATCTATGCAGGTGAGCTGATGACAAAAGCTGTTGAGATCTTAAAAGATGCTCTGATCTCTGAAGGCGGCGAAGATACAGTAAAAGCAAGAATGATCCTTTGTACTGTTAAAGATGACCTTCATGATATCGGAAAGAATATCGTACGTTCCATGCTTGAAGCAGCAGGATTTGAAGTTCTTGACCTTGGTATCGACGTAGCTCCTGAAAAAATCGTTGAGACTGCAAAAGCAGAAGGAATCAATATCATTGGTCTGTCAGGTGTTCTGACACTTGCTATCGACTCCATGAAAGATACAATCGATGCATTCAAAGCAGCCGGCATGAGAGACGATGTTAAGATCGTTATTGGTGGCGCTCCGGTAAATGCTGAAGTTTGTGAACAGACTGGTGCAGATGCATGGGCAAGCAGCCCGCAGACAACAATCGATTATTGCAAGTCATGGGCTAAAACTGCATAAAGCAAAGAGGGGGATCTTATGGATAAAGAGTTGAAAACATCCGCTTCGATCAGTACGTTTACTAGATGGATGGTAGTCGCAATCATCAGTTGCGGTGCTTACGTTGTTTATTTAACTTATCTGGCAAGATATTCTTTTTATGATCAGGTTATTGATGGTCTTAAGATTTCCAACAGTCAGCTTGGTGTACTTTATGGTCTGTATGGTACAACAGCAACCATCGCATATTTCCCAGGCGGCGTTCTGGCAGATAAGGTCCGTGTAAAATATCTGGCAACACTTGGATTTGCCATGAGTTCAATTTTAACATTCTGGTATTCCACAGCTCCGAGCTACGGTCAGTTAAAAGTGATCTTCCTGCTCTTTGGACTGTGTACCACATTTATCTTCTGGGGAATCCGTTACAAAGCGATCCGCCTTGTAAGTACAGAAGAAAACTATTCCACAAACATTGGTGTTTCCTATGGTGTGGTAGGTGTAGTAGGGCTTGTAGTAAGCTTTATCTCAATTGCAATTTTTGGTAAGTTTACAGATCCTGCCAAGGGATTCAAGACAGTAATCATGTTCTACGCGATCATCAATGCGGTATTTGCAGTACTGTCCTTTATCTTCATTCCTAAGTTTGCAGATGAATTTGCAAATACTGAAAAGAAGAAACTGGATTTCAGCGAATTAGGACAGGCATTAAAGCATCCTGGCGTATGGCTGACTACTTTATGTATGTTCTTCGTTTACACAATTTATACTTCACTGGCATATACAGTATCCTTTTTAACTGCTATCGGGGCAACCGCAGCAATCGCTTCTATCGTAGGAACGATCCGTACCTATGGTACCAGCCTTTTCTCATCTCCGATCGTTGGAAGAATCGCACAGAAGAAGAAACCTTCTATCATGATCATTGTCTGTGGTGCAGTTACAGCAGTCTGCCTGGCTATCCTGGCTGTGGCACCGAAAAAAGCAGAGGTGATCATTCCGGCAGTGATTTTGATCATCATACTGTCATTCTTCTTAAATGGTGCTTATGGCGTAACCTCTTCCATGTTTACGGAAACAAAAGTTCCGGCAGCCATTTTTGGATCTGCTTCCGGAATCCTCTCCGTAATTGGATTTGTACCGGATATGTTTGTATCACCGATTGCCGGTAAGTGGTTGGATACCTACGATACCTCAGGCGCTTACACAAGAATCTTTGGTGTTCTGGCAGTCAGTGCATTACTTTCAGTTTTATGTGCATATTTAGTAAAGGTATATGCAAAGAAGCTGGAAGCAAAAGAGCGGTAAATAAAAACAAAATTAACAGTATTATAAAAAAGTGATTCAATTAACAGGAGAATACAAATATGAATTTAGAAAAACTGTTTTTTACACAAGAGGATGCTGCATTTATCCATGAGCAGTCCTTAAAAGTATTAGCCGAGACAGGCTGTGTATTTGATGATGAGAAGGCAAGAAATGTCCTTCAGAAACACGGCGCACGTGTTGACGGAAATGTTGTTTACTTTACAAAAGATCTGGTAGAAAAAGGACTTTCCACAGTTGTGGATACCTTAGAGCTTTATCGTCCGGACGGAACCGTCTATCAGATGGGTCGCGGAAGCAAGAGCATGTGTACAGCAGGAAGCCCTCCGTACATCCTCGAGGACGGCAAATTCCGTTTCGCTGTTATGGATGACTATGTACGCATCTGTAAACTGGTTCAGACAAGTGACTGCCTGGATATGACTCACTTAAATCTCTGCGATACTTATGATATCGACCGTAACGAGAGAGCATATCACATGATGGCGGCACTGCTTCGTTATACAACTCTGCCGATGTCCATTACTGCTCTTATGACAGCAAAGGAAGATACCGGTATGGTAGCTACAAGACTGATCGACATGGTTTCTCAGTTTATCGGTAAAGAAAACAACGAACCAGTTATGATCGGTTGTGTCAGCCCAATCTCTCCACTTGCTTATATCAAAGAAGCACTGGATGCACTGTATGTATATTGTGAGCGTAATCAGCCGATCCAGCTGGCTGCATGTTCTCTTCCGGCTCTGACAAGCCAGGCTTCCTTAATGGGAACAATCATTCAGAACAACGCAGAACTTCTGGCAGCGATCGTGCTGATCCAGCTGTTAAAACCAGGTCTTCCGATTTTCTACGGAAATACTTCTACATCTACAAACCTGAGAAAAGTTTCCATGGCACTGGGTAACAGTGAAACAGCCCTGATCTCTCTGGCAACTGCAGCAATGGCTAAATTCTATCATATGCCATTCCGTACTTCCGGAGCATTAAACGATGCAATTGACATTGACTTCCAGGCTGGTGTGGAATCTGCACTGAACCTGATGTGCGGAACCTTAAGTGATGTAGACCTGATCTACTTTGCAGCTGGTATGTTAAGTGGATTTAACGTAACATCTCTTGAAAAATATGTGGTTGATGAGCAGCTTATTAAGATGGTTAAACGTATCTACAAAGGTGTGGATATCGACAAAACAAAAGACTATACAGCAGAAATCGCCAAAGTTGGTCCAAAAGGAACCTTCCTTTATGGAAGAACTCCAAAAGAATACAGGAAAGAGCACTTCATTCCGGATATCTTTGTTAAGACTGACTACAAGGCATGGGAAAATGATGGCAGCGTAAGCATCAAAGATCGTGCTTCTGAAGTTGTTAAGAACCGAATTGAAAGCTACAAAGCTCCAGAGATCACTCCAGAACAGCTGAAGGTAATTGAAAAGTACTTATAATTAATTTATACTGAAATGGGTGAAGGTGGTCTGCCTGGATCGCCTTCACCTTTCTGTATAAAGGGGTTGATGAATAATGATAATTTACAAAAACGTCAGGAAAAGTTACGGAGACAGAGAAATTATCAAGGATGTAAGTTTCACCGTTGAACAAGGAGAGTTTGTGGTGATGATCGGACCGTCCGGCTGTGGAAAAACAACAACGGTAAAGATGTTAAACCGTCTGATCGAACCATCAGGTGGACAGATCCTTATTAACGGAGTGGATAACCGTGAGATGGATCTGGTGAAGCTTCGTACATCGATCGGTTATGTGATCCAGCAGATTGGTCTGTTTCCAAATATGACGGTAGCGGAGAATATTTCTGTTGTTCCGAAGATCATGAAATGGGACAAAGAGAAAACAAGAAAAAGAGTGAGAGAACTTATGGATATCGTTAACATGCCTTATGAGGAATATGGCAGAAAATATCCAAAACAGCTCTCGGGTGGACAGCAGCAGCGAATTGGTGTGCTGCGTGCACTGGCTGTAAATCCTCCGATCATTCTTATGGATGAGCCTTTTGGAGCTCTGGATCCGATTACCAGAGAGATCCTTCAGTCGGAGGTCAAAAAGATTCAGAAAAAATTAAATATCAGTGTCCTTTTTATCACCCATGATATGCATGAGGCTATGAAGATGGCCGATCGTGTGATATTTATGGACAAGGGTCATATCCTTCAGGAAGCAGCACCAAAGGAGATGGTGCTCCATCCGGCAAACGAGGAGATCCGAAAGTTTATATCTCTTCAGGAAGTCAGTATTTCCGGAGATCAGCTCACGGCAGGAGATATGATGCTGCCGTACAATGGAATCATCAGCGCCGATGCACCGGTGGTTTCTATGACAGAGGGAATCAAGGAGATCAGTCAGAATATTGATCTTTCTAAATATAAACAGATTTATGTAAAGGACGAGCAGGGTGCGCTTATTGGTGAACTTTCTATGGAGAGTATCATTCAGTCTCTTATAAAGCAGGTGTGATAATGCAGACGTTTATCGATAAATATGGTGCAAAGTTGTTGACTGCCATCGGGCAGCATATTGTGTATGTAGTGATATCAGTGCTGATCGCGGTTGTGATTGGTCTGGTGCTTGCGGTATTTCTTTCTCGCTTCCGCAGGGCAGCGGTGATCATTATGCCATTGGTCAGTGTTTTTCAGACAATTCCAGGTATCGTTTTTATTGGGGTCCTGATGCTGAAACTGGGAATGACGGTCCTGACGGTTCTTACTGCGTTGAGTATTTATGCGGTTTTTCCAATTCTTAAAAATTCGTATCAGGGTTTTTTGAGTATCGATCAGAGTTTCATGGAAGTGGCAAAAGGCTGTGGAATGAACAAGTGGCAGATGTTCTGGCGCGTGGAATTTCCTATGGCACTTCCGGCAATCTTTTCAGGAATCCGTATGTCACTGATCTATACCGTGAGCTGGGCAATACTGGCGGCAATGATCGGTCAGGGAGGACTGGGAGAATTTATATATCGTGGGATCGATGCTAATGTAAAAGAATATATCGTGATCGGCTCTATTCCAATAGCAGTTCTTGCGGTGCTGTTTCGTCTGGTAATTGATAAAATAGAGAAAATATGTGTGTCAAAGGGGTTGCAGGAAGATGAATCTTGAAATGGTTCTGGAACATTTATATTTAGTGATAGTATCCTGCTTTCTGGTGGTTCTGGTCGGTGTTCCGATGGGAATCTTTACCTACTATCACCCCAAAGCAGGCAAGGTGATCCTGACAGCAGTGGATCTGATGCAGACGGTTCCCGTTCTTGCTGTTATGGGTCTGCTTATGACAGTGTTTGGCGCCAACGCAGTGACGGTGATCATTGCAATGGTTTTGTATCTGCTCCTTCCAATTGTCCGAAATACAGATACCGGTTTAAAAAATGTCAGCGCAGTCTATAAAGAGACGGCAGATGCTATGGGGATGAATCGATGGGAAAAGCTGAAATATGTGGAATTCCCGATGGCTTTTCCTTTTATTTTAACCGGAATCCGTATTGCTGTGGTAACAGCAGTAGGTGTGGCGGTATTTGGTACATTTGTGGGCGGTGGCGGTCTGGGAAGTGTTCTTTACCGCGGGATCCGTATCCAGAATTTTGCTATGATCTTTAAGGGAACGTTTGCCCTTATGGTGATGTCTATGGTATTTGATTATCTGCTCGGCTTTTTGGAAAAGAAGGGGGAAGATACATATGATAAAAAGAAAACTCACTAGAATTCTGATGGCATCTGTCAGCTGTTTTCTAATCAGCTCTCTCTGTGCCTGTGAATCCAAAGACGTGCGAAAGGTAACGGTCATTGATGGTGATTTTGCAGAGATGCGGTTGTTTACGCAGATCGCAAAGCAGATGATCGAGGACCGGACAGACATCAAGGTTAAGGTGCAGGATTCTATGGCCAGCAGTCTTGCATTCGAGCAGATCAAAAATGGAAAGATGGATATCTATATGAGTTATGACGGCTCTCTTCTGACTGCTTATCTGGGACATGATCCTTCAGAGGTCCCGGAGGGAACAAGCCTTTATGACTATGCGAATGAACTTGGCAAAAAGGAAGCCAGGGTCATGCTTTCACCAAAGCTTGGAGAACAGAACACTTATATGGCGGCAGTAATGCCGGAGACTGCAGAAAAATATCATCTTACAAAAGTTAGTGATCTGAAAAAGTATGCATATGAGCTGACTTTTGCAGCGGAGCATGAGTTTTTTGATGAGGGTTCAAAGCATTTTGATGCTTTTGTTTCGACTTATGATCTGGATTTTAAGGCGAATAATACCATCGACCGAGGATTGAAATATGTCGGAATGAATGCCGGAAACATGGATGTGACGGTAGTGTATTCCACGGACGGTCTGAATAAGAGATTTGGACTTGTAACACTGGAGGATGACCAGAAATTCTTTCCGGAATACAATGGCGCATATCTGCTCCGTGCGGATCTTTATGAGGATTATCCGGAGCTGGAGCCAATCTTTGAGGAACTTGCAGGAAAGTTTGATAATGAGATCTGTACAGATCTGAACTATCTGATCGATGTGGAAGTCGAGGATCCGAAAAAAGTTGCCAGAGAATTTCTGGAGAAAACAGGATTATTGACTAAAGAAAAATAATTCGTATTTATGATATATTTAAGCTACTATCATTAAGTCAAAGCCAGTAAAACCAGTTTTTACTGGCTTTTTTGATAGTGACACCTCCTCATTTTTTATATATTCTGGTATTAGGAGAACTATTAATAATCAATATAAGAAGTGAAAGGAGGTAACAGGATGAAGGGTAAAATACTATTAGGATTAACCGCAATATTGATGCTGACGGGAGCTGCTGTACCGGTAAAAGCAGATGATGTCTGGAAATTTGATGCCCAGCGTTTTGTATTGAAGGAGTACACAGGCACAGAGACGGATGTAGTGGTGCCGGATACTATGGATGATGGCGTGCCGGTCAAAAGACTGGGAACTCAATTACTGGCTGGCTCAGAGACGCTTACTTCTGTAGCAGTGCCGGACAGCGTGACGATACTTGGGAGTGGTGCGCTGAGCTATGATGTTAATCTGTCGGAGATAACTTTATCTTCAAATTTGATCAATATCGGGTGGAATGCTATTTCCAGTAATGATGCACTGACAGAACTCACCATACCGGCATCGGTCTGTATTATAGACAGCTATGCAGTCAGCGGCTGCTATGCTCTGAAGAAAATCGTGTTTGAGGGTGCATGCCCATTGATAGGTCCAGAGGCTTTTGCAATGCTTTCAGATGATGTGGTAATTTATGTGCCGGATGACCAGATAGAAGAATACAAGAAGGTTTTTGAAGAAAATAATAAATATTTGAACATTCAGCCAAGTGGAAAGCCGGCTGCGCTTTATTCAGCTGAAGACTATCTGGATACAGAGAATCTGACGTTTGATGCAGAAACGGGAAGCATCACAGGTTATAATGGAATGAATACCAGACTGACGATCCCGGAGAGTATTGATGGTGTGTCGGTAAAAGCAATTGGTAAAAGAGCTTTATGGGAAGATCCTCTTTTAGGGTATGTAACTCTTCCAGAGGGACTGGAATATGTTGGAGAAGATGCTTTTAGTATCACTGATACATTAAAATATGTGGAATTTCCGTCTACTCTGAAAACTATTGATAAGAAAGGTTTTTCATCTTATCGGGGATTCAGGCTGGATCTTCCGGATAGTCTGGAATATATCGGAGAAGAAGCGTTCAGCTATTTTTCGGTAGAAACAGACCTGATCATTCCTGAAGGCGTAAAGGAACTCGGCCCTGGTGCATTCTCAGTAGCTTCAGGATTACAGAGAGTATTTCTTCCAGCAAGTCTGGAGAAGATAGGGGATAATTGCTTTAGAAATTCTCCTATTACTTATGTTTATATGGAGGGATTGGAGCTGCCGGAAATTTCGGATACCGCCTTTGATAAGTGTGAATACCTGAGAGACATAGATCTGAACGAAAAGTGTACCAAGCAGCAGATGCTGGATGTACAGGCACTCGTTGATGCAATGGGACTGGAGTGCCGGGTATGGCGAAACCAGAATACAGAGGTTGAACATGCATACTTTTCTGTTGAAGAGCTTCCGGATGACCCGAGTAAGTTATACCTTACCGGTTACGAAGAAGAAACCGCGAAGGTGCGCAGCTATGATACTTATACAATAGGCGAGGAGGATAAAAGAGTAGTAGGAATCGCCGATGGTGCATTGAAGGGTGATCAGACGATAACCTACTTTGCGGTGCCTCATAGTGATGAATTCGTTTACGTTGGAAAAGAAGCTTTTGCAGACAGTATTGTGGAGCATGTAGATCTGTTTGATTCTGTCACCAGTATTGGAGCGGAAGCCTTCCGCAACTGTGCGCAGCTTAAGGAGATCACAATCCCTGCTTCTGTGACGGAGATTGGAGAAAATGCTTTTGCAGGCTGCAGCGGACTGACAAGTGTTAATATTTTATGTGATGTTGGGCTGTTTCCGGAGGGAGCTTTTGCAGACTGCCTAAATCTTACCGAAGCAACTGTGGCAGCAGGAAGTATTCCTGCAAGACTTTTTGAAGGATCAGCACTCGCCTCACTGAATATGGGTGAGGGCGTAACTGAGATTGGTTCAAGAGCTTTTGCCGGAACTTCTCTGAGTGAGTTTGTGATACCTGCAAATATACCAGTCAATGGAGAGGCTCTTGAAGGTATTGAACTGAGTAATATCAGGCTCAGTGCAGAGGCGACGGATGAACAGGTGGCTGAATGGAGTGCAGCACTGAATTATCCCTGGTATGACAGAATATGCAGAGTTGGCGAGGAATCCATGCTGGTGAAGATGCCGTATGAACCTCTGCCGGAAGACAATTTTGAATTTGATGAAGAGAGCAGAACGATCACAGCATATGTTGGAACAGCAGTGGATGTTATCATTCCGCGTACGATTGGCGGAGTGCCGGTAGAAAATATTTCTTATAATGCATTTGAATGTGCCAGAGATTATGTGAATTCAGACATGGAGACAAACCAGGAGGAAGGAGACTGGCTGCCGATGCGCTGCGTGATTCTGCCGGAGACCCTGAAATCTATCGAAGACAGTACATTCATGAACTGTCATGATCTGGAAACAGTAATCTGCTATGCACCTCTGGAAACTACGAATAAGAGCATATTCCAGGAATGCAAAGGTCTGAAAATAGTAGTATTTGTAAATGGAGTACTGCAGATGGATAACTATCTGTTTAACTTCTGTAAGAATCTGGAGACCGTATGGTGTAAGAACCAGGTAGAACGGATTGGAATTCAGACATTTGGAGCCACCCATGTGGAAAGACTCTGTGTGAATGCAAAAGATATTGATATCAATGCTTTTACCGGAAATGAAGCTATGAAAGAAATCCATATCCGCGGTGGTGTTGAGCGTTTGAATCTGACAGCATTTACGATACTGCCGGTGATCGAAACAATCTGTCTGGAAGGAATTGATCCGAATGTGATTGAATCTGACTGGGTGAATTTAGAGAACAGTAATATTACAATTCTGGTGCCAGAAGATACTTCAGATGAGCAGCTGGCAGCTATCGGACAGAAGTTTCTTGAAGCTTATATAATTACAGATATTTCGCAGGTGAAGAGAGGTACCTGCTCTATGCCGGATGATTCTATGCCGGATATTGCAGAGATACTCAGTGCTTATGAAATCTGAAAGTGTGATGAATGAGCAATTTGCAGGTATAATGGCGTGGGGACATTTGTCCCTCGATATCTTATCTAAGAAAATATTGTGAGTATTGAACTGGGGCTGTCGGAAAGACAGCCCCTTTCCTCTACAGGTGGGAGCACGCGAAAAATACAAGTCCTTTTATGCACGCAAGAAAAAACAAAGTGCAGAAAGGGCTTATATTATGGAAAAACAGAAAAAAACATGGAACAAAATAATAGGAGAAAACATACGAAGACTGCGAATCAGTCATAATGAGACTCAGGCAGAACTGGGGGAGAGCATTGGTTATGGTTCTACAACTATTGCTAATTATGAAAGTGGAGAACGTCTCCCGGATCTTATAACGGCATATGCGATAGCACAGCGTTATCATGTCGAAATGGAAAAATTGATGGAAGAAGACTTCACGAATCGTGAATACAAAGAGAATTAAAAAGAACTATACTTATAAAAAAGAATAAGTAAAGGAGAGGGAAAGCATGAAAGATAAGGAAATAAACATTTTTATCAGAGAAACAGGTAAAATGGGTGATATCTGGACGAAGGAGCAGGTTAAAGATGTATACCAGAATGTTTCACTGGAGGAGGCACTGGCTGACCGTCAGAGATCGTATGATAAGATGAAGGACATGCTTGGCTAGATGAAGAAACTGTAAAAGAAGAATCTTCAGGCATGGAACTGAATGGATTGTCAGATAAACAGATAACAGCTCTTCTGAGAGAAGTGAATCAGGAAGTAATCCAGTCAGCTGATATTATTTATATGTGGTGATGGAGAAACTATGTTATAATATAAAACAGATATTAAAATAGTAGCAGGTGATGGGCATAACAATATTGAGATGTGTTATGAGCAGGAGAAGGATTAATGAAACAGAAAAGTAAAGTAATACATGAAAAATATGAATTCCGCAATATCAGACAGGATGAGATCGAACAGGCAGCAGAGATTGAAAGCATCTGTTTTCCACCAAATGAAGCATGCACTTATGAACATATGGAGTCACGAATAAAAAACGCAACGGATCTTTTTCTGGTTGCTGTGGATCGGGAGACAGGCAAGATTGCAGGTTTTCTTAATGGGCTTGCAACGAATCAGGCGCATCTGACGGATGACTTTTTTACGGATGCTGACCTGCATGATCCAGATGGCGCAAATATTATGCTGCTTGGTCTGGATGTGCTTCCGGAGCACCAGCACCAGGGTCTGGCAAGAGAACTGATGGAACAATATAAGGAAAGAGAATGCGCTAAGGGAAGAAAGAAGCTGATCCTGACCTGCCTCCCGGATAAGGTTGAGATGTACGAGAAATTTGGTTTTGAGGATCATGGAATCGGTGATTCTGTGTGGGGCGGCGAAGCCTGGCATGAGATGGATATTGTGTTAGATTATAATTGTATTTTAGGTTAAGTTTCCACAGTGTTGAGAGGTGAGCAAAGCGTAACAACTTCTTTAAAGATTGTGGAATTCAGGAAGTTTAAAGCAGACGAGTTTGCCTTGTTCTGGAATATATCGGTTTTGTTCCGACAAGTTTGACGAAAATGATATCTGGCGAACCGTAATTACGATGTTTGATCGAATATTGGGAAAAAAGTAGACTGCAAATAGAGAAAAGATGAAATGCAGATTATATTCCAGGGAAAAAGTAGACCGCAGAATAAACCTTAAGAGGTTTTATAGCGAGAATGTCTTCACCGCCGTTTGCAGACTTGTATTTCCACTGATTTGATATTATAATAAAAATATTGAGTAAGAATCCTGAAATCACAGGAATATTTAATTTTAAGGAGGAATCTTATTATGATTACCTGGAACAACCTGGATACTCTTGAATCATTCAAAGAACTTTCCAATGTAAAAAAAGTAAACCTTGTAGAAGCTATGACCGGAGAAAATGGTGCAGAACGTGTTAAAAAATACAGCGTACCGATGGCTGCTGGTCTTGCATATAACTATGCTGCAAAGCAGGTAGATGACGAAGTACTTGAAGGCCTCAAAAAGCTTGCAAAAGAAGCACAGCTTACTGAAAAATACGCAGCTCTTTACAATGGCGAAATGATTAATACAGGTGAGAAACGTCTCGTTCTTCATCAGCTGACACGTGGCCAGCTTGGTGATACTGTTACAGCTGACGGCGTTGACAAACGTGCTTTCTATGTAGAACAGCAGCAGAAGATCGCTGACTTTGCTAATAAAGTACATGCAGGTGAGATCACAAACGCAGCAGGAGAGAAATTCACAACTGTTGTTCAGATTGGTATCGGCGGAAGTGACCTTGGTCCTCGTGCTATGTATCTTGCTCTTGAAAACTGGGCAAAGAAAAATGACAAATTTAAAATGGAAGCCAGATTCATCAGCAATGTAGATCCTGATGATGCAGCAGCAGTCCTGAATTCTATTGATGTTGCACATTCCATTTTTGTACTGGTATCCAAATCAGGTACAACTCTTGAAACTCTGACAAATGAATCCTTCGTAAAAGATGCTCTTAAAAACGCAGGACTTGATGCTTCCAAGCATATGATCGCTGTTACAAGTGAGACTTCTCCACTTGCTAAGAGTGATGACTATCTTGCAGCATTCTTCATGGATGATTATATCGGTGGACGTTATTCTTCCACATCTGCAGTTGGAGGTGCTGTATTATCTCTGGCATTCGGACCGGAAGTATTTGCAGAATTCCTTGAAGGTGCAGCAGAAGAAGATAAACTTGCTAAAAACGAAGATATTATGCAGAACCCGGCTATGCTTGATGCTCTGATCGGTGTATATGAAAGAAACATCCTTGGATATCCAAGCACAGCAGTTCTTCCGTATTCACAGGCACTGAGCCGTTTCCCTGCACATCTGCAGCAGCTTGATATGGAATCCAACGGAAAATCTGTAAACCGCTTCGGTGATCCTGTAAATTATGTAACAGGACCGGTAATCTTTGGAGAACCAGGAACAAACGGACAGCATTCCTTCTATCAGCTTCTTCATCAGGGAACTGATATTGTACCACTTCAGTTTATCGGATACAGAAATAACCAGATGGGTACAGATGTAGTGATCCAGGACAGCACAAGCCAGCAGAAACTCTGCGCTAACGTTGCAGCTCAGATCATTGCATTTGCATGTGGTAAATCTGATGAAAACAGCAACAAGAACTTCGAAGGCGGACGTCCGTCAAGCATCATCATCGGTGACCAGGTAAATCCTGCAAGCCTTGGTGCACTCCTTGCACACTTTGAAAATAAAGTAATGTTCCAGGGATTCCTGTGGAACCTGAACAGCTTTGACCAGGAAGGCGTTCAGCTTGGTAAAGTCCTTGCAAAACGTGTTCTTGCACACGAGACAGACGGAGCACTGAAAGTATTCAGTGATCTGCTGAATATCTGATTTGAAAATTAGATTAATCATGAAATAATACAAGCCCTTCGCTTACAAATTAACCTGTAGGTGGAGGGCTTGTGTTTTACACGTGGAAAATCACCTTGTAACTTGCCATTAAACAGGTCAAATGATAAGATATATGTAATAATCTTTTGAAAGGAGCAGGATCATGGTATATGGAAAAAAACTTCCCATTGGTGTGGATGATTTTGAAAAGCTGATAAGAGAAGATTTTTACTATGTAGATAAGACCGAGATGATTGCAGATTTGTTGAGAAACTGGGGTGAAGTGAATCTTTTTACTCGTCCACGTCGTTTCGGAAAAAGCCTTAATATGAATATGCTTAAATCATTTTTTGAAATCGGCTGTGATAAAAACCTGTTTCAGAGTCTGAATATTTCAAAAGAAAAAGAACTGTGTGAGACTTATATGGGGCAGTTTCCTGTCATTTTCATCAGTCTGAAAGGTGTAGAAGGTCAGTCTTTTGAGGCTGCATGTAAGGGCCTGGCAAATATCATAGGTATGGAAGCTTTGCGTTTTTCTTTCCTGAAAGACAGTTCGAAACTGACAGAAGATGAAAAAGCACTATATTCTGGATATACGAATGTAAAAGAAGGAGACTTTGTAACAGCCTCCAATATTGACAGTTTAGGACAATAAGCGGGAATCCTCGGCAATTCAATTACCGAGATGAAAGCGCAGGATTGTGCATATCAGCACATTGAAAATAATATAATAATCTCCATACCATTGATATTAATGGCTTGATATTAATGCCGTAACCGGCATATAAACAATCGAAAATATATTTGCCTTTTTGTTGCGCATTTTTACTCATTATGTTATACTATATGTATGAAAGAAAATCTAATATATTACAGGACTTGCGTATGTAATATCAACTACCATATGGTATGGTCGGTGAAATACCGGCGGAAGATATTAAATCCAGAAATTGAGGAATACCTAAAGGAACTGGTGCAGCAGATTGCTGAGGATAAGGGATTTACTGTTCATTTATTTGAATGTGGTGAAGGTGACCATGTCCATTGCTTTGTATCAGCTCCGCCAAAGCTGTCCATAACAGCAATTGTCAAGTATCTGAAGGGAATCACCGGCAGAAAACTATTCGAACGTTTTCCAGAAATAAGAAACCAGCTATGGAAAGGAGAGCTGTGGAACCATTCCTATTATGTGGAGACGATTGGATCTGTATCTGAAGAAAATATCCGCCGTTATATTGAACATCAGAGCAAGTCATATTAATTCAAGATGGAATGTAAATCTCCATCCGTAAGAGTGTCTAAGGGAGGGAAGAGGAATGCTACTGTCACACAGAACATCGGTAAAGATCTGTCCAGAATATTCCAATATCATAGGGCATATGTGTTATGCAGCCTCCAAACTCTGGAATATCTGCAACTATGAACGGCGTCATTATAAAGAACTGGGACTGGAAAAGTATCCCGACTGGTATTACCAGAAAAAAACACATAAAGGAAATCTGTGGTATAAACAGCTTCCGTCGCAGACAGCGCAGGAGACCTGCAAACAGCTGGACAAAGCATGGAAATCTTTTTATGTCCTGAAAAAGACCGGAGGGATCAAAGATCCAAATCCGCCCCGTTTTAAACAGGACAATATACCGGTCACATACATGCAGATGGGGATCCGGCATGAGAAAGGTTCAGACCAGCTGCGGCTGTCTCTGCCAAAGGATCTGAAAAGCTATATGGAAGAAACATACGGGATCCATGAAAAATTTCTATATCTTGAAAATAAGATTTTCAGGGACATGGATCATATAAAACAGCTGCGGATCTATCCACCGGAAAACGGAAAATGCGACCTTATTGTTATCTATGAGGTTGAAGAGCCGGAACAGCTTTCTCAGAATGGACATTATTTATCTATTGATCTGGGACTTCATAATCTGATGACCTGTTATGATTCTGGAAATGGCAGGACTTTTATCCTGGGAAGAAAATATCTTTCAGTGGAAAGGTATTTTCATAAAGAGATAGCCAGAGTGCAGTCTGTATGGTATGCACAGCAATCGAAAAAAGGAATAAAATATCCAAAATCATCGAATCATATCCAGAGACTTTACAGGAAAAAGCAGAATGCAGTGAAGGATTATCTGCACAAAGTGACCAGATGGATCGCAGAATACTGCAGAAAAGAAGACATCCGCTGTGTGGTTGTGGGAGACATCCGAAATATCCGCAAAGAAAAAGATATGGGGCATAAGATCAACCAGAAGCTGCACAGCCTGCCGTATAATAAGCTGTATATCATGCTGGAATATAAGCTGAAACTGTATGGGATTCAATTGATAAAACAGGAAGAAAGCTATACCAGCCAGTGCAGCCCGTTATCACCAGAAGTATCAAAAAGATATGCAGAAGCATCAAACCGAAAAGAACGGGGGATGTATATAACTGACGGAGCAAGATTTAACGCAGATGCAGTAGGTGCATTTAATATCCTGCGGAAATATCTTTCCGTATCCGGAAAACAGAAGGAACTGTCCGTAACCGGACTAAAAAATCCAGAAATAATAAAAGTAGCTGCATAGCCGAAAGGCAAGCAGTATTGGTGTCATGGACGCACCCTGAAAAAGGCGGTATCCCGCCAGACTTCAGATGCTCTGGTAACTTGTTGCCGAGTAGTTCACTTTCTTCTCTTAAGAGGCTTTCTGCATTATTAGAAAAACATTATGGAAAAAAAGTTATTCTTCTAATTGATGAATATGATGTTCCTTTAGATAAAGCTTTTCAGTATGGTTACTACGAGGAAATGGTCACACTGATGAGAAATCTGCTTGGAAATGTACTGAAAACCAATTCCAGCCTGTATTTTGCTGTACTGACGGGATGTCTTCGTATTTCAAAAGAAAGTATTTTTACAGGACTTAACAATTTAAAAGTGATGTCTATTACTAATGTTCAATTTGATGAATATTTTGGCTTTACGGATTCTGAAGTAAAAGAAATGCTGGGGTATTATGGCCTTTCGGAGCATTATGAGTCTGTAAAATCCTGGTATGATGGATATCGATTTGGTAATGAAGATATTTATTGTCCCTGGGATGTGATTAGTCATTGTGATAACCTGCGTGCGGATCCGAATGCCAGACCGGAAGATTACTGGTCAAATACAAGCAGTAACAGTATTGTGCGTCGTTTTATTGATGAAGCAAATGGAAAAACAAAAGATGAAATTGAAAGGCTGATTGCCGGAGAAATAATTGTCAAAGAAATCCGTCAGGAACTCACATACAGTGAACTGGACAGGTCTATAGACAATCTGTGGAGTGTACTTTTTACAACAGGCTACCTAACACAGCGAGGAACAGTTGGAGACGATAAATATTGTCTTACAATCCCAAACTATGAAATCAGGAAACTATTTATCCGCCAGATTAAAGAATGGTTCAGTCAAAAGACCAGAAATGACGGAAAAACATTAGAGCAGTTTTGTGATGCATTTGAAGATGGAAATGCTGTGTTAATAGAAAAGCTTTTCAACGATTATTTGTGGAATACGATCAGTATTCGGGATACTGCTTCGCAAGATGATAGAAAAGAGATCTTTTATCATGGACTGCTTCTGGGACTTCTGGGATATAAAGATGACTGGCTCGTGAAATCTAATGCGGAATCTGGCATCGGATACAGTGATATTCTGATTGAAATACGCGAAAATCGAATTGGTATTGTTGTTGAAATGAAATATGCGGCAAATGGCAAGTTAGAGGCTGCATGTCAGGAGGCTCTCAGTCAGATTGAAGACAGGAAATACGAAGCCAGATTAAAAGAAGACGGCATGAAAAATATTATAAAATACGGAATTGCATGTTATAAGAAAGAATGTAAGGTTGAAAGGGAGATTTAATATGGACTTAATGGAAGAAGCAATCCTCCTTGGATTTTCAGGAGCTGCAGTAATGGACACGGCAGAATTGGTTTTTGTCCCGGAATATCGGACATTCTGTGAAGAAAACTTGTGTGGCTGTTATAATGTAAATCCGGCCTGTCCGCCGGCATGCGGCACTGCAGAAGACATGAAGCAGAATGCATTAAAATATGAGAAAACTCTGGTTCTGCAGACGACACAGGGGGACAGTCATGATCCTGCACAGTATAAAAAAGATAAGCTTCTGCAGAACAAGATGACAGAGGAACTCGCAGAAAAAATGAAAGCAGACGGAAAAACTGACTTGCTGATCATGAGCGCCGGACCATATAAACATCATTCCTGTATGTCTGCATATTGTGTGGATGCACAGAAAATGGCCGATGCGGCAGGAATGCTCTGTTGGACGGATGATGGGATGATACGTTATTTTTCGCAGATTCTGTTTCATGAATAAAAATGTATGAGAGTTCAAAAGCCATTCCAATGTGCTTGCGTAAGGAATGGCATAGTGATAAAATCTGTATCAGAAAGTTAAGGATATAGTCAGTTACTTATAATCTGACAAAATCAACCACATAAGACAGGAGGCCTTTTGTAATGGAAAGACATGCATTTGCAATGAAAGTAAAATCAGGCAAAATGAACGACTATCGTAAAAAACTTGGAGAAATCTGGCCAGATCTGACCGCATTTCTTGATCGAAACAAAGTAAAAAATTTCAGTATCTGGAATGCAGAAGACCTGATCTTTGGTTATTATGAAAATGAAGACGGAGCTAAATTAAGTGCCGAAGAAGAGAGCGTGAAAGATGCGATCACTGCAAAGATCCAGGATACCTTTGACTGGATCTCTACACCTGGCGAGGACATGAGACTGATGTATCATAACTTTGGCGTTGTGAGAGAAAATAAAGAACTGATCCGTCATAGAATGTTTATGACAAAACTGAAACCGGGCTGTGAAGAAGAATACAAGAGACGTCATGATGGTCTGATCGATCAGAGAGGCGATGCAGTAGATCCGGGTCCGGACAGCAACTTCAGCATCTGGTGTGCAGGTGGATATATCTTCGGATATGATGAAATCGACACTACAATGGAAGTTGAAGAGACAGTAGAGGCAAGAGAGCAGACAGTTGAATGGGAAATGCGTCAGCTTGGAATCATGGACTGGATCACCAATGATGTAGACTGGATGACAGGTGATGTACACGCAGATGTAAAACGTCTGGCATGGCACAATTAAAATTAGCAATATATATAAAGACCCTCACAGGTTCAGACAGAGATGATTTCAAAATTTCTGTAAGACTCTGTGGGGGTCTCTTTTATTTCTGCATATTCAGATATCCCTGAGTGGTATCTTCGATCAGGCGATAGATTAACCGGGCAACCTGTTCTGGAGATTCAGTTTTTGGGCTGGAAAGCCATGTTCGTATCAGCCCTACGCAGCCATTTAAAATAAAGGAATACGGATACTTGATATATGGATCATTTTCAGGAAATTTCTCCGGAAGATGACTTAAAAACGTCTTAGCCAGAAGATTTTCAATTTGTTCAACAAAGGCCATATCACCGTGAGGCCCCAGAAGAGCCAGACAAAGATCACGGTCGTTGTCCATGATTGAGAAAAACTGGACAATAAATTGCAGTACAGAATCTGGGTTGTTCGAATCAAGAGGATATTTTTTCATAACCTCTGTAATGTTCTGCATTGCATCTTCTTCAATTTTCTGAAGCATCTGATAAATATCTGTATAGTGCAGATAAAAGGTGGAACGGTTGATATCAACCTCATCTACCAGTTCTTTTACGGAAATTTCTTTGATGCTTTTCTGTTGCATCAGCCGGGCAAGACCTTCTCGAAGCTGTGCTTTCGTTTTGCGGACGCGTCGGTCCATTTTTTCTGCCATGTAAAAATCCCCCAATCTTTTTACCCAAAATAAGAGTGTTTTATGTAAAATGTCAATTTTTGACATCTAATAGACAATATATAAAAAACTGTCTATTAATCTACAAAACACAAAAAGTTTGTTGCTTGTAACTACCTTATGTGTTTAGTATAATACGGATTGCAAAGAAAAGCAACACAATGTTGATTAATAGAATTAAAGACTCTTAATGGAACACAAGACTTTTACTAGAAAGAAAGGGGCATAATTATGATCAAGAATGAATGGAAAAGCTTATGGCATAATAAGATCTTAATCATCGTTGTAATGGCGATCATTGTGATTCCGGTGATCTATGCAGGACTGTTTCTGAAATCCATGTGGGATCCATATGGAAATCTTGACAAACTTCCGGTAGCGGTAGTCAACAATGACAAATCAGTAGAATATGAAGGAAAGACGTTGAGTGTCGGTTCGGATATGGTAGATGAACTGAAAGACAACGATTCACTGGATTTTCATTTTGTGGACAGTGATGAGGCTGAACAGGGGCTGAAAAACGGAACTTACTATATGGTAATCACGATTCCGGAAGATTTTTCCTCTGATGCTTCTACACTGATGGATGACAATCCGAAGAAAATGGAATTGAAATATGAAACGAATCCTGGAATAAACTATATTGCTTCCAAGATGAGTGAAACGGCTCTCTCAAAGATCAGAGAGGCTGTTGCTTCAAAAGTAACAGAAACCTATACGCAGACAGTGTTTGATCAGATTGGTACTGTTGGAGACGGTATGCAGGAAGCTGCTGATGGCTCAACAGAGATCAAAGATGGTCTGACAACTGCCTCTGATGGAAATAAAACCATCACAACTAATCTGAAAAAACTTGCAGACAGTACTCTGACATTTAAAAGTGGTGCTGAGACACTGACGGAAGGACTGAAAGAGTACACAGATGGTGTTTCACAGGTAGACAGCGGTGCATCACAGCTTGATGAAGGTGTTGGTACGCTTACTGATAAAGTTCCTACATTGACAAGTGGAGTGAATACTTTAAATGCCGGTGTCAAAAGCTATACAGATGGAGTGGCAACATTAAATGCAAATTCTGCACAGCTCACATCTGGTGTTAACAGTCTCGCAACAGGAGCAGAAAGTCTGAAGACAGGTCTGGATACATTAAAGAGTGGAACTACTCAGTATGTTAGTGGTGCAAATACACTGGCAGATGGTGTGACCCAGTATATTGCCGGAGCAGAACAGCTTGCGGCCGGAGCACAGCAGTTATCCGCACTGGAAAACCTGAATCAGGTTTCAACAGGGATTTCACAGCTGAATGCAGCAGTTTCTGATGGAAGCAGTTCTCTGACTAGCGGAACACAGCAGCTGGAAAACGGACTTGGACAGCTTGACAGTCAGTTAAAAACGCTTGCCGACAGTACTACAGCAGAAAGTATTAAACAACTGGCTTCCGGTCTGAATACGGCGAAAGTCGGAATGGAAAATGCAAGTAAAGGAATGACAAGTGCAGCGGATGGCATGAATCAGGCAGCAGCTGGAATGAATACAGCAGCTGATACGATCAATACAGCAAGTGCAGGAATTTCACAGACAGCTTCCGGATTGCAGAATGTAACACAGCCTGTCGCAGATGCAGTTAATAGTATGACTGGTATTATTCAGCAGTGTGCACAGGATGCCAATAATCAGATCAGTGCGGCAAATGCACAGGTTCAGGCAGCAAACGGCCAGACAACAGCAGCAAATGCAACGATTGCAAATGCAGCAGCTGCATTAAGTGCACTGCAGGGACAGGCAGATGAAAATGGTATGATTTCTGCAGAGAGTCTCAGTGCAGTGATTGGTTCACTTGTTCAGGCAGATGCCGGGGTATCTGGTGTTGATGGAATAAATGCTGATAGCTATACAGGTCAGGCACAGTCAGTTGCAGGTGCAGCTTCCGAACAGCTGTCATCTGTACAGGCTACTATGAATGATACAGCATCTCAGTTGAATCAGGCAGCAGCCGGACTGAACAGTGGTGCAGATACATTAAAAACAAAATCTTCAGATATGAGTAATGGTGCTTCTCAGATGAGTGCAGGTGCTAAACAGATGGAAGAAGG
The DNA here is from genome assembly GCF_934372025.1 of uncultured Blautia sp. Taxonomy (GTDB): domain Bacteria; phylum Bacillota; class Clostridia; order Lachnospirales; family Lachnospiraceae; genus Blautia_A. The sequence continues at coordinate 10,941 of NZ_CAKROJ010000007.1, read as the reverse complement.
AATTTCTTCTATTCCGGAAGTACCTTCTGATCCAATCAATGCAGTGGCAGCAGCAGTCGATCAGCTCTATGCCGGGGCACAGAAGGTAAATGCAGGAGCAGGTGCAGTTTCTTCCGCACTTGACACCTTGGAGACAGGAACCAAAGATTTCCCGAAAGCAGCAGCGGGTGTTAAAGCATTAAATGCAGGCTTTGAAACTCTGACAGCAAACGATGAAACACTGACAACAGGAGCTGCAAGTCTGAAAGAAGCCGGAAGCACTGTAACATCCGGTATCAGCCAGCTGAGTGCAGGTGGAAAAACACTTGCATCCGGTGTGAAGACACTTGGTAATGGTCTGAAAACTTACACAGACGGAGTTTCAACTCTGGCAGAAAATAATAAAGCACTCACAAGTGGAACACAGCAGCTTGCAGACGGAGCAAAAACGCTTGCAGACGGAGCAGAACAGCTTGCTTCAGGTACAAAGACGCTTCACGAAGGAACACAGAAACTGGTATCTAATAACAGTAAGCTTAACAGCGGAGCAGATCAGCTTGCAGATGGAGCCGGACAGATCCAGGATGGTTCTTCCAGACTTTATGATGGTTCCAAAGAACTTGGGGACGGAATCACAAAACTGGAAGATGGTTCCAGTACGCTTGCAGTCAGTCTTAATGATGGTGCAAAAGAAGTAAAAGATACAAAAGCATCTGATGATACAATAAGTATGTTTGCAACACCGATCACAGATGAAGAAACAAAGATCACAACAGTAGAAAATAACGGTCATGCAATGGCACCGTATATGATGTCTGTAGGTCTTTGGGTCGGATGCCTGGCATTCTGCCTGATGTATCCTCTGACAGAATACAAAGGAAAACTGAAATCTGGATTTGCATGGTGGGGAAGCAAAGCTTCTGTATTGTATCCGGTAGCAATTCTTCAGGGCGTGCTGTTAATTCTCCTTCTGCATGTATTTGATGGATTTACTCCGGTGGAAATGATGAAGACAGTTCTGTTTGCAGCACTGACCGGGGTATGCTTTACATCCATCATGTATTTCTTCAATATTACATTTGGTAAAGTGGGAAGCTTCCTGATGCTGATCTTTATGGTAGTTCAGCTGGCAGGATCTGCCGGAACCTATCCGGTTGAGATTTCTCCGTCCTTTGTAGCGAAGATCCATTATTATCTGCCATTTACATATACAGTAAATGCATTCCGCAGCACAATCTGCGGTGGTGAAAGTATCCGACAGTCTGTAATCGTCTTGATCGGGCTGACAATTATTTTCACAATACTGACGATTCTTCAGTTCTGCCGTATGGCAAGAAGAAAGAAACAGGGTAAATTTGTTCTTCTTGACTGGCTGGAAGAAAAAGGCGTTGCATAATCAAAGATAATTCATGTATTATTAAAGAGTCACATCTTTCAAAGGTGTGGCTCTTTTGAATTATATCAGATGTTAAGAGGAGAAAAGATTTCCAGAATTAACACATTGGTCACATTTTTCCCACAAAGTAAACACAAATCTTACCTATACTCTTAATCATAAAAGAGAAACAAAAGAAAATATATCACGGATAATAATTAAAAATTCCAAGGAGGGGATTTTGATGAGCGATAAAGATATCAATGAAATGATGAACAATAACATGAATGATAATATGAACAAGGACAATGATCCAAAAGAAAGAATGAGAAAAAAAGTGAAAAAAGCAGCAGGAATTGCTCTTTGTGCAGTACTTGCAGGCGGACTTGCAGCAGGTTCTTTTGAAGGAATTAACTCAATTACAGGATGGAACAGCAATACAGTAGAAGCTGCATCCAAGAATGACAATGCAACACTTCTTCAGACAAAATCCAAAAAGAAAAGTGAGGATAAATCTGAAGAAAAAACAGATGACAGCAAAGAGGAATCCGAGAGCAGGACAAAGGGAAGTCTTGATGTTTCTGATATCGCAGCAGAAGGAATGAAGTCTGTAGTAGCTATCACAACAAAATCTGTACAGGATGTTCAGAATTATCTTGGATATTATGGATTTAGCGGAAGTCAGGGATATACAACACAGCAGGAAGTTGAAGGCAGCGGTTCCGGTATTATTGTTGGTAAAAATGATGACAGTCTTCTGATCGCTACTAATTATCATGTAGTAAGCGGTGCAGATACCGTATCCGTTACCTGCATTGATGGAGAAACCTACGAGGCTACTGTAAATGGATACGATGAGGATAAAGACCTTGCAGTTGTTTCTGTAGCACTTTCGGATATTTCTGATGACACTATGGATCAGATCGAGGTAGCTACGATTGGTAGTTCAGATGATCTGAAGGTTGGCGAGCAGGTTATTGCAATCGGTAATGCACTTGGTTATGGTCAGTCTGTAACAACTGGTATCGTAAGTGCCAAGAATCGTAAAATCAGTGACACAGGTGTTGAAGAAGATGAAGATTCCGATGCCACAAATCTGATTCAGACAGATGCAGCTATTAACCCTGGTAACAGTGGCGGTGCTCTTTTGAATATGGATGGAGAAGTTGTCGGTATCAATTCTGCAAAACTTGCTTCTACAGAAGTTGAAGGTATGGGATATGCGATTGCAATTTCAGATGTAACAGATACGCTGGAAGATCTGATGAATGAGACTCCGAGAGATAAAGTGGACAATCATGGTGTACTTGGCATCACAGGTATGACAGTAAGCGATGAAGCTTCCCAGTATTATGGTGTACCGGATGGCGTTCTTGTTTCAGAAGTAATAGAAGGCGGAGCTGCAGATAAAGCGGGAATCAAATCCAAATCTATCATTACAGAATTCGATGGCAAGAGAGTACGCAGTATTGATGAACTGGTAAGCCGCCTTGAGTACTATGAGCCAGGCGAAGAAGTTGAAGTAACTCTGGAAGTTGCCAATGGTGAATCTTATAAAGAAAAGAAAGTTACAGTAACACTTGGTGAGAATAAAGATGCAGACAAAGGTGAAAAAGACTCTAAGGAAGCTGCACAGTCTGAGGATGAAGGACAGGATCAGGGAGATCAGAGCACAGACAGTCTTCTGCAGGATTTTGAAAATCAGCAGGCTGATGGAACTGCATATGATCAGTTTTTCGGATTCCTTAACTAAGGGTATTTGAACAGGAATATTGCAGAAGGATTTATTCCATAACAATATAATATTATAAGCAGAAAAAGACCGGTGCAGGGAAATTTGCATCGGCCTTTTTCTGTTGTATTGAAAGAAAAGAGTTCGTCTGTTATACTAGTACATTGAATACTAAGAAACTGCCATATTGACTTGTCTGATTTCTCATCTGTTGCGTTGTCGTCGGTCGCCGTAGCCACCGCTACGCCTCCTTCCTCCGCCTTACATATGAAGAAAACATCCTGCGCCAATATAGCAGAAACTTAATTTTCGATGTACTAGTCATCGGAGTAATACGGGAAAGTTAATTTGTAAAATAAAGAAAAGGAATACTATGGACTACATTGTTTTTGACCTGGAATGGAATCAGAGTCCTGATGGCAAAAAATATGCTGACAGCCGACTGCCTTTTGAGATCATTGAGATTGGAGCGGTAAAACTGAATGAACAGAGAGAAGTGGTGGATACTTTTCAAAGGCTTATAAAACCGCAGGTATATAACTGGATCCATGACAGTATACATGAAGTGATCCATGTGGATTATAAAGATCTGGCAGATGGGCAGCCTTTTGCTCAGGCAGCCGGAGAATTTCTCAAATGGTGCGGAAGGGATTATATTTTCTGTACATGGGGGAATCAGGATGTTATGGAATTGCAGAGAAATATGAAGTATTATGGAATACTTTCGCTGCTTCCAGGACCGGTGACATATTATGATGTGCAGAAAATATACGGAATCTGTTATGAGGAGGGTGATGAGCGCAGAAGTCTGGAATCGGCTATTGATCAGATGGGCATTCCAAAAGCTCTGGATTTTCACCGGGCACTGACAGATGCACGTTATACGGGAGAAATCCTGAAAAAATTAGACCTGTCCGCTGTAAGAACGAATTTTTCTATTGATGTTTATCAGAATCCCAAGAGCAGAAAAGACGAAGTTTTTATTTCTTACCCGACATATGATAAATATGTATCACGGGAGTTTACGGACAAAGAGAAAGTAATGAAGGATCGCGAAGTTGCAAGTACACGCTGTCCGGTATGCCATATGCCGGCCAAGCGCAGGATCCGCTGGTTTGTAAACAATTCCCGTGTTTATGAGAGTGTTTCTTTTTGTCAGAAACATGGATATATTAAAGGAAAAGTACGGATTCGTCATACAGATGAGAATGCATACTACGCGATAAAAACGTTAATGAAAATTGAAGAAAAAAATGCGGAAGAAATCCGGGATAAAAGGGATTCCCTCCGCAGAAAGAGACAGGCGAAACGACAGTCAGATAAGCTGAGCAGATAAGAGCCGTGTCTGATAATATCTGGCAGTGCCGACCACATGATCGTTATAAGTATACGTAACGGTCAGAAGAGGAAGACCTGCCGGATTTTTTGTTATGGAATAAGTTTTTTGCAGAGCATTGACATCAACACCAGTTGGAAGAGATATACTGGCATTACGTCTGGTCTCAAAAAGTGTCTCGTTCTTGTAGTCCTTCAGAATATATTTTTCAGCAGGCAGACACCGTCTGGAAATAGTTTTTGGAAGAGACTTGTCTGTGGTTCTGGAAAAATTGCCGAATCCATAATCCAGAAGTGCCTTGGTATCAGAATAGGCACCATTTACGGATTGGAGAACTACCGAAACAAGATAGGTATTTTTGTTTCTGGCATATGTTACAAGTGTATTTCCGGCAGCTTCCGTATAACCGGTTTTTCCACCGAGAACTCCGTCATATGCATATGTCTGGTTTTTCATCATTTTATGATGATTCAGAAGATAACGGGTCTCTGCGAACTTATTAGTTGGTGGAATCTCAAAGTACTGTGTGGATGCAAATTTACGAAAAGTCGGATTGAACCACGCTGCCCGGGCAATTTTTGCCATGTCTGAAGCGGTAGTATAATGGGTTTCATCCGGAAGACCGTTAGGATTGTTAAAATGTGTATTTGTACATCCGAGCTGTCGGGCTTTAAGATTCATCTGTTCAACAAACTTCTTGGCAGAACCATTAGACAGTTCTGCAATTGCCAGAGTCATTTCGTTGGCAGACTGAAGCATAACAGCCATTAAGGCCTGCTTTATGGTAAATTCTTCACCTGTATCTGCGTAAATACTGGAACTGTTGGATTCCGTAATGCTGCGGGCAGCAGTTTCAGTCATAGCAAATTTCTGAGACGGATCCAGATTTTCACAACCGAGAAGAGCTGTCATGATTTTTGTGATGCTGGCTGGATACTGTGCTTTGTCGGCATTTTTGGAATAGAGAACAGCGCCGGTAAGCATGTCTACCAGAATGGCGGATTCTCCCTCAATCTGAGGCCCCTTAGTCCAGCCCTTGACAGTATCAGTATCGGCAGGCTGATTATAAAATGCCGTGTGTAAATCAGGAGTAGGAGTCGCTGTTACCAGCGGAGCGCCGTATTCATCTGTGGCCAGAACAGGAACTGCCTGTGAGAACAACATGGCAGAACAAAGCGCGCCCGCCAGAAGACGCCGGAAAAAATGTTTCTTTATATTCATGTGTGTACCTTTCTAATATTAAAATCCTGAAGCAGGTGCAGTGAGATATTATTTGAAGTGTATGAGTTTTCTATGCGCCATGAGAAATCTGGTATCTGGATCAATTCGAGAATTCAGAAGTACCACGAGTATATTCCTTTGCTAAAGACGTATGAAAAAAAGCCAAACTCGCTGCGCTCAGACAGTGTCTTTTTTTCATACAACGCAAAGATTTATACTCAGGTACTTCTACAAATTCTCTCAGGCGACCCAGAACCAGATATTCTCAGCCTCATCTACACTCAACAACATTCACAGTAAAAAGACTTCCCTGCACCAAAGGCTTCATATTATTAATATTGATCAATCCTTCGGCGGGGCGGGAAGTAGTCGAACTGTTCACGTGCTCACGCACGCCCCGAGGTCCAGCCGTCGCCGACCATGAAGAAAATGATAATAAATTAAATAATATTGTTTATAGATCCTTGAAATATAGTACTTGCTATATTTACGGTAACAGTATTTGAATATTACGATAATCCAGTAACAGATTTCATGTGCTGTAGCAGGAACACCAGCGAGGCTTCCGGAATTTTGGCTGTGCCAGCGATGGCTGCGTTGCACTGTTTGAGCGAAGTGAGTTTGCAAAAGCAGTCATCAATAGGCGCACGGCCAAAAAACGGAAACGTAAGCTCCGTGTTCTAATATATGATGCATGAAATGTCAGTTGCGTGAAAGCAAATATATTCGATGTGATTTTTTTATCTTTAAATAGCATATCATTTTCTACACTATATCATTTTCATATAATTATACTGTAATCATTTTCTCTGCACAAGGGTTAAATCCATGCAAAATCCCCATAAAACCCTTTATTTCTCCCAAAAAGACCTTGACATATCGAAAAACAAAACCTTATAATAGAACAGCACATAGATAAAACTTTAAATAAGCAAAAACAAAGATGGAGACAGTAAATCGGAACCAAATCTGCAGAGAGCCGGGGTGAGGTGGAAGCCTGGTGTGAGTAATTTCGATGGAAGATCACTCCGGAGTTTCTTTCCAGAAGTAACAGTAAGGAAGGACGGTTTTCCGCCGTTAAAGGGAACATGTATCGGCATATATGATTATATACTACCGGCCCGTACAATGTAACAGGTGGTGCGAATGTGGAAATTGCTTTCGTCCTTTTACAGGACGGAAGTTTTTTTATTTTCATTGAAAAAATTAAATTTTTCTGAAAGATCTTAAAGGAGGAATTTGTTGTGTACCAGAAGGTAGATACGAACCTGAATTTTGTAGACCGTGAAAAGCAAGTAGAAAAATTCTGGAAAGAAAACCATATCTTTGAAAAAAGTATGGAAGACCGTAAAGATGATCCTACTTATATGTTCTATGACGGACCGCCGACCGCAAACGGCAAACCACACATTGGTCATGTACTGACCCGTGTTATCAAAGATATGATCCCGAGATATCGTACAATGAAAGGCTATATGGTACCTCGTAAAGCCGGATGGGATACTCACGGACTTCCGGTCGAACTGGAAGTAGAAAAGAAACTTGGTCTGGACGGAAAAGAACAGATCGAGGAATATGGTATGGAGCCATTTATCCAGCAGTGTAAAGAGAGTGTATGGAAATACAAAGGAATGTGGGAAGATTTTTCCTCAACTGTTGGTTTCTGGGCTGATATGGAAAATCCATATGTTACTTATCATGATGACTATATCGAGTCTGAATGGTGGGCACTGAAAGAAATCTGGAATAAAAAACTTCTTTATAAAGGATTTAAGATCGTTCCTTACTGTCCGCGTTGTGGTACACCACTTTCTGCACAGGAAGTTTCTCAGGGATATAAGACAGTTAAAGAACGTTCCGCAATCGTTCGTTTCAAAGTTGTCGGAGAAGACGCATACTTCCTGGCATGGACAACAACACCGTGGACACTGCCATCCAACGTTGCACTCTGTGTAAACCCGACAGAAGTTTACTGCAAGGTAAAAGCAGCAGACGGATACACATACTACATGGCAGAAGCTCTGCTTGACAAAGTTCTTGGCAAACTTGGTTCTGAGGATACTCCGGCATATGAAGTTCTTGAAAAATATGTTGGTAAAGATCTGGAATACAAGGCATATGAGCCACTGTTTGAGTGCACAGGAGCTGAAGCTGCAAGACAGAAAAAGAAAGCTCATTATGTTACAGCAGATAACTATGTAACTATGAGCGATGGTACTGGTATCGTTCATATCGCACCGGCATTTGGTGAAGACGACAGCCGTGTAGGCCGTGAATATGATCTGCCATTCGTACAGTTTGTAGATGGCAAAGGTGATATGACAGCAGAGACTCCATATGCAGGAGTATTTGTTAAGAAAGCAGATCCGCTTGTACTTCAGGATCTGGATAAAGAAGGCAAACTCTTTGATGCTCCGAAATTCGAGCATGATTACCCACATTGCTGGAGATGTGATACACCACTGATCTACTATGCACGTGAATCCTGGTTCATCAAAATGACAGCAGTCAAGGATGACCTGATCCGTAACAACAATACAATCAACTGGATTCCGGAAAGCATTGGTAAAGGACGTTTTGGAGACTGGCTTGAGAACGTTCAGGACTGGGGTATCTCCCGTAACCGTTACTGGGGAACACCACTGAACATCTGGCAGTGTGAATGCGGACATATGCATTCCGTCGGAAGCCGTCAGGAGCTCTTTGAAATGAGCGGTGACGAAAAAGCAAAAACAGTGGAACTTCATCGTCCATACATCGATGAGATCACACTGAAATGTCCGGAATGTGGTGGAACTATGCATCGTGTACCGGAAGTTATTGACTGCTGGTTTGACTCAGGAGCAATGCCTTTTGCACAGCATCATTATCCATTTGAAAATAAAGATCTCTTTGAGAAACAGTTCCCGGCAGACTTTATTTCTGAAGCAGTAGACCAGACAAGAGGATGGTTCTATTCTCTGCTTGCTGAGTCTACCATCCTGTTTAACCAGGCTCCATATAAGAACGTTATCGTTCTTGGTCATGTACAGGATGAAAATGGACAGAAGATGAGTAAATCCAAAGGAAATGCAGTCGATCCGTTCGATGCACTGGAAAAATATGGCGCTGATGCGATTCGCTGGTATTTCTACATCAACAGTGCTCCGTGGCTGCCAAACCGTTTCCATGGCAAGGCTGTTCAGGAAGGACAGCGTAAGTTCATGGGTACTCTGTGGAATACTTATGCATTCTTTGTTCTTTATGCAAACATTGACAATTTTGACGCAACAAAATATACTTTAGATTATGACAAGCTTCCGATTATGGATAAATGGCTCTTAAGCAAGCTGAATTCCGTAGTGAAGACTGTCGATGACTGCCTTGCAAACTACAAGATTCCGGAAAGTGCAAGAGCTCTTCAGGAATTTGTAGATGAGATGAGTAACTGGTATGTCAGAAGAAGCCGTGAACGTTTCTGGGCTAAAGGTATGGAACAGGATAAGATCAATGCTTATATGACTCTGTACACTGCTCTGGTAACCATTTCCAAAGCAGCAGCTCCGATGATCCCGTTCATGACAGAAGAAATTTATCAGAATCTCGTAAGAAGTGTTGACAAAGACGCAATCGAGAGTATTCATCTCTGTGATTTCCCTGAAGTCAAAGAAGAGTGGATCAACAAAGAGCTGGAAGACGATATGGAAGAACTTCTTAAGATCGTTGTTCTTGGACGTGCAGCAAGAAATACTGCAAATATCAAGAACCGTCAGCCTATCGGCACTATGTATGTAAAAGCTGACAAAGAAATGGGTCAGTTCTACACAGACATTATTGCAGACGAGCTGAACGTCAAAGAAGTAAAATTCGCCAGCGATGTAGAATCTTTCGTTTCTTACAGCTTCAAACCACAGCTTCGTACTGTAGGACCGAAATACGGTAAACTCCTGAATGGTATCCGTACAGCGCTTGCTGAGATCAATGGAACCGAAGCTATGAACGAACTGAAATCTACAGGACTTCTGACTCTGGATATTGATGGAAACAAGGTAGAACTTTCTGAGGAAGACTTATTGATCGAGACCGCACAGACAGAAGGTTATGTAACAGAAGCAGATGGTGATATCTCTGTAGTTCTTGATACAAATCTGACACCTGAACTGATCGAAGAGGGATTCGTCCGCGAGATCGTCAGCAAAGTGCAGACTATGAGAAAAGAAGCCGGATTTGAAGTTATGGATAAGATCCATATCTACGCAAAAGACAATGACAGGATTCTTGAACTCATGAAGAACCACAAAGAAGAAATCATGTCCGAAGTACTTGCTGAGGATATGACTCTGGGCACAACCGATGGCTATGTAAAAGAATGGAACATCAACAAAGAACCAGTTGTTCTTGGTGTTGCTAAAATGTAAACAGCTCATGCCCGGTAAGATATACCGGGCATGATTTATAAAAAGGTTAATGAGGAGGTTACGCGATGATTAACGAGCAGTTCAAAAAAGATGCTTTTAAGAAGAGTGTAAAAGAAAATGTAAAATTTCTTTATCGTAAGAAACTGGAAGAGGCTACACAGGAGCAGATCTTTCAGGCTGTATGTTACACAGTAAAGGATGTTATCATTGATAATTGGCTGGAAACACAGAATGCATATAAAGAGCAGGATCCTAAGACCGTTTATTATATGTCCATGGAGTTCCTTATGGGACGTGCACTTGGAAACAACCTGCTTAATCTGACAGCATACAAAGAAGTAAAAGAAGCTCTGGATGAGCTTGGACTTGATCTTAACGTGATCGAAGACCAGGAACCGGACCCGGCACTTGGAAACGGTGGTCTTGGACGTCTGGCAGCATGCTTCCTGGATTCTCTTGCAACACTGAATTACAGTGCATATGGATGTGGTATCCGTTATCGTTATGGTATGTTCAAACAGCAGATTAAAGACGGATATCAGGTAGAAGTTCCGGATAACTGGCTGAAAGACGGATATCCATTTGAACTCCGTCGTCCGGAATACGCAAAAGAAGTTCATTTTGGCGGATATGTAGACGTTGAATATGATCCGGCAACAGGTTCCAATAAATTCGTACACAAGGGATATCAGGCAGTAAAAGCTGTTCCGTTTGATATGCCGATCGTAGGATATAACAACAATATCGTTAATACTTTAAGAATCTGGGATGCAGAGCCGATCGTAGACTTCGAGCTTGATTCCTTTGATAAAGGTGATTACAAGAAAGCAGTTGAGCAGGAAAACCTTGCCCGCAATATCGTAGAAGTTCTTTATCCGAACGACAACCATATGGCTGGTAA
>NZ_CAKROJ010000006.1 GCF_934372025.1 uncultured Blautia sp. | reverse complement strand
AAAGTGTTTGATTACTCAAGACAACCAACTAGCTTAGTTATCTCTCGTCATTACTGTTATAAAAAGTTCATTCTATTTGAATGATGATTCGTTAAAGAATTTTCGAGAATCGTATGTGTTTCACTGTTTAGTTATCAAGGTTCTTACTCACCGTCGTTTGTGACAGCTCATTTATTTTATCACGTTCATTTCTGTTTGTCAAGAACTTTTTTCAAGTTTTTCAAAACTTTTTAATGAATCTTTGTGATTCGTTGCTCATCAGCAACTCGTTTACTTTACCACATTCATTTATGAATGTCAAGTACTTTTTTTGAAGTTTTTTATTTCTTTCAAAATCAAGAACTTCAAACGGAGAAGGAGGGATTTGAACCCTCGCGCCGGTCACCCGACCTATACCCTTAGCAGGGGCACCTCTTCGGCCTCTTGAGTACTTCTCCTGACTCCGAATTCATAATCTCTTATGCAATTTGAAGCGCATTTCATCCGAAACGCATGATTAAGTATACACAATGTATTTTACATTGTCAACACTTTTTTTCATTTATTTTAACATTTTTTCACCCGGTTTTTACCTACCTGCCGGAAGCAGGATTTTAAGCTCAAACCAGTTGTTTTCCTGGGCAGCAACCACGGATCCATTATACTTTTCCACGGTACTTTTTATACTCTTCATTCCATAACCATGAAGCCGTTTATCTTTCTTTGTTGTAACCGGCATGCCATTCTTGAACTGTATCTTTTCATCACAGTAATTCTCCGTGCGGATACGGACGAACTGCTTTTCGCGGGTCACATAAAGCCAGATCAGACGTTTTTCTTTTTCCTGCTGCTTCTCTGCGCATTCGATTGCATTATCCAGCATATTGCCAAACAATGCACTCACATCCATATCTTCCATAAAAGAAAGAGCTTCACCGTCTACAATAAATTTCAGTTCAATCTCTTTATTCTGGCAGATCATCGCCTTATTCGTCAAAACTGCATCGAGTATCTGGTTTCCTGTCTTATTCTGCGTCTCATAGACTTTGATCTCACGCTCCATCTTTTCCAGATAGCTGGTGGACTTCCCTACATAAGACTGTGTCTTAAGAAGATTGATCTGATGTTTCAGGTCATGATACTTCTGATTTACCATATCGATATTCTCTTTTGAGAGCTGATAGTTCTTGTACTGCATCTCCATAATATTACGGAGCGCATCCTTCTCAAAACGCATCTGGATCTCTTTTACCTGCGTGTGATATGCATACAGAACAGCAATACCGCTCAGATCCACAAATGTACGGATAATAAAAATATCCATAACAAAGCTTCCGCTGAACAATCCATTCTGGTCCAGATAACTGAGATTGCTCACCGCGAATACAGATACTGCAATAATAATGACGATCCATAATTCTCTTCTTGTGATATGGAACTCTTCCAGATCCTTTTTGAGATTCAGTTCCATCAGCATCAATATTGAAAAGATCACTGCATAGACCAGGATCAGCTCGATCCATCTCCAATGCTCGCCATTTATTCCCTTTATATATTTTATATAGTAAAAAATCTGCCAGCACAGAGAAGCCGCAAACTCGCCGTTGACAAAAGCCTTCACACAATAGAAACCTGCCTCCCTGGGTGAAATATCATTACATATATAGATATATCCAAGAAGGAGTCCTACGATCAGCAACATCGATGGAATAAACAATTCCTGTCTTATCCCGTCCGTCACAGTCATAAAAAATAAAAGGAGGGCAAACTGAGCACAGCTTACTGCTGCCAGCTTCCATCTCCCGATTTTTCTTTCATTCGCACCTGTTATCACAAATGCGGATAAAGCATAAGCTATGGCATAGTAATACCCTGGTGTGTTTACCACCGCTGCTGTGTTCATTTGCCCACCTCATTCAAATATTCATTTAATGCGTCCAAAAACGGCTTGCGCCTGCTCCTGCTTACCTGGATCGTATCCCCATTGACGCTGACATCACTGCCCATGTAATTGTCCACATACTCCAGATTTACCAGATAACATCTGTTGCATCGAAAATACCGCTTTGCGTCAAGCTGACTCTCCGCATCACGGATCGTTCCCTTGGTGACAAAGCTGCCTTCTGTTGTATGATAAATAAGAAGATGATCCTGCACCTCCACATAACAGATCTGAGCAATATCCAGTTTCTTCTTATCGCCCTTCAGCGCTATGGTGATAAATTCTTTTTCCGGCGTCTTCACTTTGCAAAGTGCTCTTCCCATACTCTCCGAAAAAGAAAAATACGAAATAGGCTTCAGCATATAATCCAAAGCATTTACCTTATATCCCTGAATTGCATACTGAGGCATATTGGTTATAAATATAATAACAACGTCCCTGTCAAGTTCACGGATTCTCTCGGCAGTTTTCATTCCATTCAGAAACGCCATCTCAATATCCATGAGAATAAGATCGTAATCGGCAGAATAATCCGTTACGATATCCTCGCCATCTGAAAACTCCGTGATCTGAAACTTCAGCCCGTTTTCTTTCTCGTATCGATTCAGATGAGTTCGCAACGCTTCCCGGTCGTGCGCATCATCTTCTACTGTTGCAATACGAATCATGCTCATCCCCCGTGCTTTCCCTTAATCATACAAGTAGTATAACAAGAAAAAGCACAGGAAACAATCCATTTTTATCTCAGTGTAAACGAAACAAAGTCAAAGCTTCCCTTTCCTTCGAAGGTGAAAAACAGTGCTTCTTTGCTTCCACAAGGATGCATAGCTGACTTAAACTCTTTAAGCACTTTGGATGAGCTCACTGCGATCGCAGCCACTGCCTCTCCGGTTTCGGATGTGCGGACATACAGAGTTCCTTCTGCGTGTCCTTTTATCATAACCGCGATTTCTTTTGTCTCGCTGAGGTCAAAGTACTTAAATCCTGCCAAAGCACCATCGCACATATTTGCAATGTACTGATCCGGACCACATTCTCTGTCCTTTCCATCCTGTGTCAGATAAGGACAGTCTTTTTTAGAATGCTTTATCATACTTAAGAAACGAGTTCCTCTTTTTCCATAAAGATTGCAGACAATATAAGACGGATACATTCCTTTTCCTACAAGCGGGCCTCCATTCAGTCCACAGGAAGTCATCTCTGCCTGATAGAATTTTCCATCCTCAAAACGGATTTCCTCTGCCATAGCCTGGCGTGAGGACTGCTTACGGTTACTGTGTCTGTGATAGAAGACATAATACTTTCCGTTCAGTTCGATCAGACTGCCGTGTGTATTTCCGGTATTAAATCTTGCATTCTTCACATCCGGAACACCTTCAAGTCCCACGTCACCATTGCTTACCAGAATACCGCCATACTGGAAGCCGCCTGTCGGGCTGTCGCTCGTTGCATAGCAAAGCTCATGGCTGTTCATTGTGCTGTAGATAAAATAATAAGTTCCATTAAACTTACGCAGTGAACTGGCCTCAAGGAAGGAGTGTCCCTCATAAGGAGTTCCGATGGATTCCTTTTCGCCTGCAATACCAATGTAAGATGGTCCATTCAGTACTGTCAGCATATCGGACGGATCAAGTTCAAAGCACATCGGGCCATGTTCCGTCGGTTTGGAGCCATCCAGAAGGATTGGGTTTCCTGCAAGTGCAAAACCCGTATACAGATACAGTTTTCCATCGTCATCCATAAAGACACCCGGATCAAACTGGAACGGCTCATCCTTTTTGCCAATGGCAATGCCATCACTGTATTTTACATATCCGTAGAATTCATATTTTCCCGCCGGTTCGTCGCACACTGCAACCGAGATCATCTTTGTGCCGCCCATAAAATAATATAAGTAAAATCTTCCGTCTGGACCCTGGATCATATCCGGTGCTGCCAGACCATTGGTCAGTCGGATTCTCGGAGCCGCCGGATCCTGTTCTCTTTTATAAATACATCCTTCATAACGCCAGTTGCCCAGATCATCTACCGGCGCAGACCAGCAGACATAATCGCCCAGGCAGAAATTCAGTCCGTTAAAAATATCATGAGAACCATACACATATACACGGTCTCCAACAACATGTGGTTCTGCATCCGGAACATATTCCCAGCTTGGCATATATGGATTTACAGCCTGTTTTGTTTTCATATTTTCCCTCCAGATTCATAGTTTCAATACACAGTTTACATTTCTTTTTAGCGCAGTCTCGCTTTTATCATCATTACTGCATTGTATCATTCTTTAATATATAAGGATTCTTTTCATCGCGGTTTGTTCATTTTTCTGCGTGAGCGGTCTCTTTTCGGATCCGCTGTGCATAGGATGACCAGAAATAATTTCTCTTGTAGCTGTCCACTGAATTCTGCGGAACAACAATATTCGCACTCGTTCCATCCAAAAGATGCTGTCCCACGATACACTTTGAAGGATCCTTCTGCTCAAGGATGATTCTTTTAAGTCCATAGCACTCGGCAAACGCAAGGTCCTCAATCTGTGTTACCGTCTCCGGGATCACAATAGTTTCTTCCTCTTGGTATTTCAGGCTGTCCGCCTCTGTCCAGATTCTACCTTCTTCGGATGCATTCTCCCAGGTGCGGCGCGGTTTCTCCGGAAGCTCTGCCGTCACAGCGCGGTCATCCCCAAGCATGGCCTTGATATCACGGATCAGCTGGATCGTATTCATTTTCTTTCCCGCCTGATTCAGATGAAAATTCGTATCAAAGAACCACTCCGCCTCCATCAGACTGTTGGCCGGATTTCCTATGATTGGAAAATCCAGTTCTTGCCGCAAAAAAGCATCGTACGAAGTCACCGCCTTCGTGTCTTCCACCGCAAGCACATTCGATGGACAATATCTGTACCAGACGAGTGCCCCCGCCTCCTCAAGGCGGCCGGCCCAGTCATTTATATACTCCAAAAATTCCGACTGCACCACATCCTCATCAAACCGTATCTTCTGATTAATATCATAACCCTGCGGAAGAACATTCTCCCGGCACACATCCAGATCAATATCTCCATACTCGTTAAATGATTTTTTCTGATATACACTGTCCGTCTGTGGAGTCTGCCCCTTTAACACATATTTTAGCTTTTCAAATGCAAACCCAGGGAAGTTTCCAAGCATTGTCTCAAAATTTTCAGATTTAATATCCCGCAGCATCCCAAAAGCCCCGTCAACAGCCTGCCACATGTACTCTCCGTTAAAATACTTCGACAGAGTCTGCTCACTCTGTTCCGGGGAAAGGATCACAATGTCACCCTCATGGATATAAGCTTCCGAAAGATCCAGCACTGCCTTTGTCCCAAGTCCTGCATACATACCAAAATTGACTATCTCATAGGACGGAAAAAACTCCTCAAGCATGGAACTGTCACAGTCAAATGCAGCCCCGCTGCCGCCGATGAGCACAATCCTTTTTCCTTCTGTACTCTTTAATCTCTCGTATTTACTTTTTAATTCTCCCATAAACGTATTTCCAAACTGCGCCGGCAGGCCAAAGCCGCAGAACAGCAAAAAGCCCTGTTCCGCCACAAGCACCAACAAAGCAATTAAAAAAATACGTTTTACTATTTTTCTGTCCATACTCAAAACCTGAAATAAATAAATTCATTTTCACCGCCGGACGCCATCATGCCAAGCCATGAAAACTCAATCGCAGTTACCATAACAACAAAGATCACCGCTGCCAGGCAAAGTTTCTTTTTACTCTGACAGCATTGGTCTATCTCATCAGGAAATCTCTCCAGGATCAGCCAGCCAGGAAGCACCACAAGCAGGCGCAAAGCCTTTACCCCCTGGATGCCAAAGGCACTCAGCATTTCTGAGATTCCTCCTCCCAACGGATTCACAAACACCTGCATTAAAATCCGACACGCGTCTGAAATCGAAGGAGTTCTGAAAAATATCCACGAAATATTCACCAACGTCATGGTCACAAGCCATCCTATCACCGGAGGCAGGATTCTCTTTTTGTCTTTTCGAATCCGCGCGATGCACATAGAACCAACCATGCAGATTCCGTGAAACAGGCCCCAGACCACAAAATTCCAGGATGCTCCATGCCAAAATCCACTTAATAAAAACACGATTAGTACATTTCTGCACTGCTTTGCAAAACCTCTCCGGTTTCCTCCAAGAGGAATATACACATAATCTGTGAACCAGCGCGTCAGACTAATATGCCAGCGTCTCCAGAAATCCTGGATGCTTGTCGCGCGGTAAGGATGCCGAAAATTTTCCATAAGGTGGATTCCCATCAGCTGAGCCGCGCCCCTTGCAATATCCGTGTAGCCGGAAAAATCACAATAAATCTGTACAGCAAAAAACATTGTTCCCAAAACAGCCCCTATACCACCTGCATTCTGAGGTGAAGCATATATTTTATCAATATATACAGCGAGGTAATTTGCCACGACAACTTTTTTGTAGAAACCACGCAGCATCAGCCAAAAACCATTTATAAATTCAATTCTGTTTCTTACATGTTCTTCTTTCAGCTGCCCCAACAGACTTCCCGCTCTCTCAATCGGACCTGCTACCAACTGTGGAAAAAATGAAACAAACAGCGCATAACTGATTAAATCTTTCTCTGCTGAAATATCTCCACGATATACATCAATCACATAGGACATTGTCTGGAAAGTATAGAAAGAAATGCCCACCGGAGGGACCGAATACTTTAATCCAATTAAAAGTCCCAGACATACCACCACGGTCAACATCATCCAGGCTTTTTTGTGCTCTCCCTTCTCGATGCCTTTTCCAGCCAGATAAGTGACCACTGTTGTAAGCAACAGCAGACCACCTGCCCATGAACTTTCTCTTATATAAAAGAAATAGCTCACCGCAAGCAGAAAAACTTCTCTGCGCTTCCACGGAAGCTTCCAGTACAGGAACACCACCAACGGAAAGAGAAAAACGAATGTCAACGATATAAAATTCACTTTTCACCCTCCTTTGCAAGCTGCTCCTTCAGATCCCGGATTACCTTTTCTGTTCGGATCTGCACACCTTCTGTTGATAAATGATTATCCGTACCATACAGATACGTTCCCGTATATAATGAATCCTCGAGTTCGGAAATAACCGGCACTTTCAGATTTTTCTTTAAATATTCGTCCAGACGCGTCCGTTCTTCCGGCGTGCTGTCCTTAGAAAGTGCATATTTATTTCTCGGTGAATAGGTAAAGTACACTTTTATTCCCCGATCAAGAAATTTCTCAAATTCCTTATTCATAGAATCTACAAGAGTTTCCTTTGGAAATGCATTCACCGTGTAATTTACCGGAAGTCCATAGATTGGTGCTTCCTTGGCAGAATTAGGACGATATATCACATAATCTCCATACTCATTATAGCTTGGTTTTTCCACTTCATTTCCATCCTCATCGTATTCCGAGGCAGATACATCATAATCTTTTCTTTCCATATCCTGTCGGGCAGCCTGATAAGCAGTAAAAGCCGTAAACACCTGCGTATATTCTCTGATATCAAGCCCGGCAAACGCATCATAATTGGATTCCATCATGGCAAACGTTGCGTAATCCAGTTCCCTCTGATAGCAGAACTGCCTGTTCGCCGCATCAAATTCCGGTGAATCCAGAAGAATATCCCCCTCTTTCATGCATGGAAGAATCAATTCCAGCTGCGGAAGTGCCGGCGAATAAGCAAAAACTCCCATGTTGACCACCTCATAGTCTGAGAAAGCCTGATCGATCATTTCACTGTCATACCCGAATCTTGTCGAAGACCCGGAAAACAAGACAATTTTCTTTTTTTCCTTCATGCTCAGCAACCGATCGTATTTATCCTGGAATGTATCAAAATAGTTTCCGCTATAGGCCGGACTCTCGATTGCATTAATATGCAGAGTGCTCAAAAGGTCACAGCCCTGGAATGCATAGTCACTGACCTTTGTCAGATCATCATAAAAATACAGCTGCTCCAGATGACTGTCTTTGAATGCCCACTTTTCGATCTCATAAATTCCCGGCGGCAGGATCACTGTTTTGCAGTCCGTATCCGCAAAAGCCTGCTCCTTGACTGTCCGTACCGGCAAACCTCCAAGCACAGCCGGAATACAGATTTCCTGTCTTTTTCCTGTATAGCCGGTTATCTCCACAAAGTCGCCTTCTTTTGTATATATAAACTCCTCCTCAGGCGACCACTGTCTCCATTGTGCATAAAGAACAAGTCCTTTTTTCCATTTGACCCTGCTTCCAAGCCCTACAGCTTCTCCACTTCCATCAGCTCTGGTATTCCAGCCAATCAATGTATATCCATCTCTGGAAAAAACGTCCGTTCCAATCGAAGTATTGATTCTCTGATGTGTACCACGATAACAGATACTCATCCTGTCAGATTTTGATAAAATATCTGTTCCTCCGTTGGAATCATAAACAATCTCATATTTTCCTTTTTCAGCCTGAATGCAGATACTCTCTGAATATCTCACATCACGAAGGACAATTTTCACTTTTCCATTATTTATTTCGGATATCTCTGTTTCTCCATGATAATCTGTACCCAGGAGCTCCCAATCATCATCCACCGTAACCTCAAAATTCACATCACTTCCATATTTTACAGTTCTTACAGACTCTTCTATCCGATATCCAGCTCCGGCTTCCATCACGATATAGCATAGATTCTCTTTATTTGATTTAGCCTTACCACATCCGATAATTCCTGTCATCAACAACAAAAGGAGCATTAAAAATGCCATATTTATTTTTCTTTTACACATACACAACTGCTCCTTTTCCATTTTATTTCTCATCTAATCACAATAAAAGGCGGCCTTCCGGCATACGAAAGGCACAGTTTTCTGTTCACTAACCTTATATATACCAGAAGACCGCCTGATTTCAACAGTCTTTTATTTATTCTTTCTAGCCGCAATAGCTTTCTGTTCTTCCGGCAGATTCTTTTCTACAGTAAAGAAGAAGATCAGAACTGCACAGAGTGCATAAGCGATCGTCTCAACCCAAATATATCCGACAGAGATTGCTGTCTGTACACTTGCTGTCTGTGCCATAGTACCCAGGGCAATGTCTGCTGCCTGGTCGTATCCGCTTGCATTCAAAAGTGCACTGAAAATAGAGTTACATATCGGAGTTCCGGCTACCATAATCGAACTGTAAATAGACATGGTCAGTCCATCTGTACGGATTCCCGCCTTGTACTCAATGTGGTCGATAACGTCCGCAAGCATGGCAAGAATCATATAGCAGGCCGGTGAAGAACCAAGGCACTTCAGAGCCACACCGATTGCAACAGGAACGATCTGTCCATTACCGAGGATAGCGATCACACCACCGATGGCTCCGATCGTCATACCTCCCATACATACAAAACGTTTTCCGTATTTGTTGCAGAGCGGAACAATTACCACTGCTGCCACAGCCATCGGAACCGCTCCCATGATACTCAAAAGAGACTGAGAAGCGCCCCACGCATCCGCTGTCCCAAAGAATGTATTGTCCATTACCCATTTACAGAAATAAGTCATGGAACCATTTTTCATGGCACCGCTCCACTGGAAGCCCATATAAAACAGCATAACGATCCACCACATTTTTTCGCTGGTAACAGCACTCAGCTGCTCTTTCAGAGAAGCAGTCTTAACCTTTGACTCCTCAGACGCTCCCTGCTCCATCTGCTCTTCCGTTACACGCTCACGAGTAAACTTGAACTGTAAAAAGATCGTCAGTGCAGAGAAGATTGCGATTGCAGTCATCGCCACAAGCCACAGATGCTGGTTTTCCTTTAATGCAAAGGATACCAGAACCGGGAACACCATAGAACCCGCACCCATAACCGCAAGTCCTGCCACATTGGTAAATGAAGCCAGGGCTCCTCGCTGCTTGCTGTTTCTTGTAGAAACCGGGATCAGTGTAGAGTTTGCAGTATTGTAAAGCGGATAAGCCACAGCATAAAAAAGATTATATGCGATTGCGATCCATACCATTTTTGCAGTCCCCTCAAAAGGAACCACAAACATCAGCACAGATGCGATGGAAAGTGTCAGCGCAGACAAAAGAATCCACGGTCTTGCCTTTCCTGCCATTGTCCTTGTGCGCTCAATAAGCTGACCTACGATCAGGTTTGCCGCCACGATCAGAATCGTCGAGAACAGCTGTAAGGTTGTCAGGAATGTAAGATTCAGTTTCAGGACATCCGTAAAATAATTCTGAAGGATACTTGTAAAAATACCAGAAGCCAGAAGAGCTCCAAACGGTCCGATAAAATATCCGATCAGCATTTCCGGAAATCTTACATCATCTGTTTTGATTCTGGAACCGGTCAGAGGACCGTTCCAGAAATCTTTCTTTTTATTACTCATAAAATCAATCCTTTACTACTTTGAAAAAGGAGGAGATGATCGTGCAGATCAGAGCGACCGCACATACGATCATTCCCAGGATTGCACCTTTTAAATCCGCCATATTCTGCGCGTTGTTTTCAAAAGTCATAATTGATCCAATCGCAGCAATTCTGCTTCCGATAAAGGAGATCAGAGAATACGCTGTCAGCACGCCGCAGGCTATTGGAATAATATCCAGAACCGGTTTTGCTCCTGCTTTTACAGAAGCTGCGATCATAACAATCTCAAGAATTGCAGCCACAGCCAGGCAGGCTGCGATCTTATTATCAATACCAGTTGTTTTTGCAAAATAATTTGTTTTGCAGTTCATCACATACAGAACCAGTCCTGCAACCGTTACAAGAACAGTTATCACACTTAAGACCAGGCCTGCACCCATTTTTTTCTTTTCAGCCATAGTTTACCTCCTTACTGCTCTTTCTTTTTTAGTCCAAGCAGATACATTGCTGCACAGAGTACAGTCAGTACACCAAATCCAACACGAAGACCTGTGATCAGGTTGTCATACCATGTGTTCAGTTTCTCAATATGTGTGGTAGTTGACATGCCATCCATTGCATTTGAGTTTGCAAGTGCGTAGTTCTGATAAAGCATTGCCTGTTTCAGATCTCTCAGAAGTTCCTCACTCTGGCTTGCGTTTTCCACACTCCAGTATGGCCATTTTTCCATAACAGCTTCCATTGTGTTGTCCCCTGTGTTACAGGTCATTGTCACACCATTGTGTACAGCCATGCGGATCTTTGTATATGCAGGATCCTGGATAAAGTCCTCAGACATCAGGCCCTTGAATCCCCACTCTTTGCGAAGGATGTTCAGAAGAAGTCCGGTATGTGCGTTACTTGTCACACAGCCAACACGGTTATATGTAGTCATTACAGCAAGAGCATTTGCATCCTCGATACATGCCTGTGTTCCACGAAGTTCGTTTTCACGGGCTGCCTGCTCGGTCATAAATTCGGCAATACCTGTACGGTTGATCTCAGTGTCATTGAATGCCAGATGCTTCGGTGCAATAAGTGCTCCGTATTCCTGGCCTGTCTTGATGATCGCAGCACCCTGTCCGGCTGTCAGAACAGCATCTTCAGAGAAGTATTCATGGTTACGTGCATTGTATGGTGTACGATGAAGATTTGTTCCAACGCCCCACCAGATTGTTGTGTTTGCCCACAGAGAATAGTTTCCGATTGCTTTCCCCCATTCTGCTGCCAGCTGTTTGCTGAATGTCTGGCCGATCACAGTTTCTACTGCCATAACACCCATCTTATAGTTACGGTTCGGATCATCCTCAGAGATCACACAAGGATCACCTGTGGAAGCATCAGAGTTTGCATACTGTCCCAGAGGATAAGAGTTAAATCCGTTCGGTCCGTCGTTCTGAATTGCTTCCGGAGAAGTAATGGATTCGATAACCTTTGTACTGGTTCCGCCAAGTCCTGTACGGATCAGGCCTTCTTCCAGAGTGAGCTGATCCATCAGATCATTCCATCTCTCATCTGTAATGTCGTCTACACCCTTCAGGTTTGCCAGAGTCATTCCGTTATCTGCACCAAAGGTCACAGAAGAAGGATCTCCGTTTGCTTCAATATCACTGTAGTCATCAGCCATAACACTGATCATCTCATCTGTAGCTGTCAGATCTTTGTATGTTTCCGGCCAGGTTCCTTCCCAGTCATTTCTGCTGAGATAAGTAACTGTGTCTACCATCCAGTTGTTAAGATCTGCATCCTGCAGCTGGTTTTCTACCGGCGTTCCATTTAATGTCACAGCAAAGGAAGAAGAATCAAAATCTCCAAGCTCCCATGTCTGAACATTAGCTTTGTTTCCTTCAACATCCTGGTTCTGTGCAGCGAGTACGTTGTTTACAGCCTCGTGTGCACCATTGCCAACTGTGAAATAATAAGTTCCGTTGTCCAGGATCCAGTTACCGGTTGTTCCTGCCTCATTGCTGCAGGTGCTGTCCCAGCTTGCCATATCCTGTGCGTCTGCAGTGATCGTTACATTCTGGCTCTCACCTGGCTCGATCACATCTGTTTTTTCGTAATCAAGAAGCTGTACCGCGGATTTTTCTACTTTGTTCTCAATATCATATTCTGTATAAGGAACAGAAGTATAAAGCTGTACAACATCTTTACCTGCAACATCACCAGTGTTCTTAACCTCTACTTCGGCAGTTACGGTTCTGTTTTCCAGATCCACATCTACACTCTTAAGAGTCTGCTCAAATGTTGTATAGGAAAGACCATATCCAAATGGATAAGAAACTTCGCTGTCATAGTTCCATGCACTGCCTGTAGAACTTCCTACAGTTGCATCTGCATTTCCCTGACCAAGTACTGTATCTGCATATCTGGTTTCATAATATTTGTAACCTGCATAAATGCTTTCTGCCTCAACCTCTTCTGCGTTGATGTTTACAGAAGGATCTGCATTTGTCCATGCATAGTTTCCAAAGTTCTGTGCTGCCGGTGAATTTGCATTTGTCACCGCATAAGTATCTGTCAGATGACCGGACGGGTTTGCTTCTCCGGAGAGAACATCAGCCACACCATAGAAGCCATAAGCCCCCGGAAGACCGATTTCCATGATTGCATCTACGCCGTCATTGTTTTTAATCTCGTCGATTTCCATTGCATTTGCATTGTTCAGCATAACAATGACTTTACCGCCGTTGTTTTCTTTTGCTTCAACAGCAGCGTTGATCAGGTCACGCTCATCATCACTTAAACCAAGCGGGTCAGTCTGGTTCAGATCCTGAGATGCATCTACGCCATCCACACCCGGAAGATAAGTTCCGTTCTCAGTAGAAGAACGTCCGATTGTTACAAGCATAACATTGTAGTCGTCCATGGAATCCTTCCACTTGTCATCTGTGCTGTTCATTTTTTCCTGAGAAGGCTCTTTGCTTGCAAATACGCCGTCTGTTGCCGGAGCTGTGATGTGGTAATATTCCACGATATTTCCCCACATGTTAACCTCAGTCTTAAAATCAGACTCAAGGCTCTTGTAGAGCTTCTGAAGATTCTCATTGATACCAAAGCCTTTTGCTTCCAGTGCTTCAACAAAATCTACAGTGTCTGCATCTGTTCCCTCGTTTTCACTTAAGGAACTTCCCATGTCACCACCCTGGATCGGATAATAGCTTGAGAATCCAAGAAGGGACAGTTTCTGTGTCTCATCCTTTGATAAAGGAAGTGCATTGTTCTCATTCTTTAAAAGAACCGTTCCTTCCTCACTCATACGCTCTCCAAGATCCTCGATAGAATCCAGAAGTTCTGTTGTGCTGGAATAATCAGATTTGAATGTGTACAGATCCTCGTCTGTACTGTCCGTTACCATCGCGCTGCTCTTGGTTCCAAGAAACTTGTCGATGTCTGTACGATAGCTGTCTACGATCGGTCCTGCTGCAACAGATATGGTCAGCAGAGATGCTGTAAGAGTAGTCAGACCACGCCAGAGATTTCTCTTTCCGCTCATTATTTTGTCTCCTTTCTTTCCCTCAAATATGGAAAAAGCACGTTTAAGTGCATCCATAATTTTCATGAACTAAATTTAACACATTTTAAAAAAGCGCTTCCATTTTCCTCGCAGACTGCACTTTTTTAGCCGTAAATGGGAACGCTTTTTTATTAATTTTTCACAACAAAATTATTTCGAGTAATCTTGCACAAATGTATATATTTGTTTTTGTGCATATTTCCTATATATTTTTTTGTCTATTATTACTCATAGTGGATCACTTTACTGGAATTTCACAGGAATATGTATTGGTTTCGTCACTGACGATGATTTTTACAGTTTCACTATTTCCGGCACGTACCACTGCCATCGCCTCACCATAATAAGTATCCACGGTATCCTGCGCATAGTTTCCTTCTACATAAGAGCAGGCACTGCCAAGGCCTTCAAGAATTCCATTCTCTACCGTCACCTTAAGGTGATGCTTTTCCATCGGTTTCCAGGTTCCGTTCACGTCACCGTACTGGAGTGGAACAAACAACAATCTGCCTGCTTCCACACTCTCCTGCTCCGGTTTGATATGAAGCGTTGTCTCTGCACCTGCTGTCACCAGTGTCTGGCGGTTGATCTCGTGGCCATTCTCATCATAAGAAATAGCTGTGATCTCACCGTCCTCGTACGGGATGTGAAATTTACTTCTGCATTTCTTCACTTTTCCCCGAGCTACCTTTTTGCCGTTTACAAGAAGCTCCACTTCTGCTGCCCTTGCAAAGACTTCAACCTCAGCTTTCTCGCCGGCACAGCCCCGCCAGGACCAGCTCTCCAGAGCCTTTGTCAGCGCCCAGCCTGTCAGCTGCAGATTTTCCTTCTGATAAACTGGCTTTACTGCAATAAACGGACCTGTTTCTCTTTCAAACGCAACTCTTGTGTAAGCCGCCTCTGCACGCGGTTTTCCAAGAAGGTCGATTCTTCCGTTGTTGCCGGTCATTCTGGTGTGCGGCATTTTTCCCTTATAATCTTCATATTCTGCCGCACCATCACCAGTTTCTCCGATATACTCCCAGCCGGACCAGACAAAATCTCCAAGGATTCGTTTGTTCTTCTTTGCGATCTCCCAGAA
This sequence comes from uncultured Blautia sp., assembly GCF_934372025.1. GTDB lineage: Bacteria > Bacillota > Clostridia > Lachnospirales > Lachnospiraceae > Blautia_A. The sequence goes on along the minus strand of NZ_CAKROJ010000006.1, from coordinate 74,917 downwards.
GCTGTACGCATCCTTGCAGAATGTCTCTGTTCCAAGGATCAGTCTCTCAGGATATTTTTTCAGATCATGTTTATAGCGGAAAAGGCCATAATTGTAACCCGCTATATCCATGTTTGCAAAAGCATCTTTTGTCTTCCAGTCACACGGCGGCAAGGTTGCACCGATCTTCATAAAATAATCACCCACCAGACAGGCAAGTGTATTATAGAATTCACTTCCGACCGGTTTCTTCTTTTCTTTTTCCGGTTTCTTTGCTTCCTGCTCTGCGGCCTGTGCGCTCTTCTCGGCTTTTTCGTCACTGTAAACACCCATTCCCATAGAGCTTAAAAAGTTAAAGAAAATGTTGATCCCGCAGGTTACCGGTCTGTACGGATCCAGCTCATGAAGATGCGCAGTCATCTTGCCGGTAAGCTCGATTCCTTTTTTCTGAGCAGTCTCTGCCACTTCATTTCCAGTGGAATACATAATGACAGACGGATGGTTGTAATCCTTTTCGACCATATCCTTTAGATCCTGCTGCCACCATTTTTCCAGATAATCTACATAGTCATATTTTGTCTTGTGGATATACCAGACATCCACATACTCATCCATCACCAGCATTCCGAGCCGGTCACAGGCATCCAGCATATCCTTTGAACACGGATAATGCGAAGAACGAATTGCATTGTATCCATTCTCCTTAAGGATGCGGACTCTACGCTCTTCTGCCTCCGGATAAGTGCAGGCACCAAGCACACCATTGTCATGATGCACACAGGCACCACGGAGGATCTCTCTTCTGCCATTGATCGTCAGTCCGTTTTGAGGATTCCATTCCAGAAGACGGATACCAAAGTTCTCTTCTACTATATCCTCACCAAACGTTGCGCGCAATGTATAAAGATTCGGATATGCACAGTCCCAGAGTTTTGCATCCGGGATCTCCATGTGAAAAACCGACGCATGTCCTTTATTTTCCACCTCTTTTGTGAGAACAACTTTTTCTCCATCGAGGATTTCTACTTTCACTTCACCTGCACAGGAGGTCTGGATCTCCACTTCGATCACGGCCGGTGCATAGCTCACGGTACGGATCTTGATTCCATTGACCGGGATATATTTTTCTGCTCCGGTCCAAAGCCAGACCGGACGATAGATTCCCGTGCCGGAATACCAGCGGCTGTTTGGCTGATCAGAATTCCTTGCGATCACACGAATCTCGTTCTGCGCTTCGTATTTTAACAGTCCTTCTGTATCCACATAAAAGTTCGTATAACCATATGGTCTGTACGCCGCTTTCTTTCCATTTATATAAACTTCTGCATTGTGATAAACACTCTCAAACTCAATGAACACTTTTTTGCCGCTGTATTCTGACGGCACAAAAACACGCTTTGTATATTCATAATCGCCACCCAGATACCAACCGGAGTTTCCCTCACTCATACTTTCCTCTGTACGCGGTTCGCTCCGCATCGCATCGTGCGGAAGAGTCACTTCATAAGCCTCTTCCTCTCTGGTGAGGCATCTGCAGGTCCAGTTTTTATTAAAATCTATCTTCTTCATCTCAAATCTTTACCCTTCTTACTTCTCCTCTTACCAGAGAAATTCTTTCTTCGCCAAGCTCCAGAATTCCGCCATCTGCATCCGCAGTAACCTCAAGATATTCTCCATCCCATACCAGACGGACTGTTCCGTGGTCGCCCACCGGCAGAGTGCAGTCCAGTTCTGAAAAATACTGAAGCTGCGGTCTCAGCACATAGGCCTCGCCTTCTTTGTTGACAAGATCCAGTCCCACAAAATATCTTGCCAGGAAATAGATCGGGCTTGCTGCCCACGCATGGCAGAGACTCTTTCCAAAATGATCTCCATACATATCGTACTGTTCTTCCTTTGGAACAGATGGATCATATTCCTCCCAGAAAGTAACTGCCCCAAGGTCGAGCATGCCGCCCCAGTAAGAACGAAGCTTATCTAAAACCACATCCAGCCTGCCCATCTGGCACAGCACATCCAGTTCAAAGAAGTTAAAATACGGTGTAGTGATCGCCGGGATCGCATCATTTTCGAGTACGTTTGCAAGAATCTTCTCCTGCTTTGCCGCATCTGCGATGGAGAATAAAACTGCAAAAATATTCGCATGTCTTGTCACATTGCGTCGACCAGATGTGAAGGAATCAATGTAGGCTCCTTTTTCTTCATCCCAAAAAAACTTCTCGATGGCAGCAGTCAGATTTTCATACTCACATCTGTAGCTGCTTCCATCTTTTCCAAGCTGCTCACTGATCCTTGCCATCGCAGCAAAGCATGCCGCATACAGCATCTGCTCCGCACAGAGCGGGCCATCCTTATCCATATCCGCCCAGTCGATATAAACCCAGTCCTTTTCTTTTCCTATCAGGAACCCATTTTCATCACGACGGCCGCCACAGAATTCCATGAGTGAAACCATCTTTGGATAGACCAGTTCCAAAAACTCACGGTCTCCATAGCCTTCGTTATGGTAATCCACACCGAGCAGCCACAAAAGAGAATAATCTACGATCGTATTAATGTGTCTTGTCATCGGATCATTTCCACGAAGCGCCAGAATTGTTCTCTGGTCGATATCCGCATCCGCCATCAGATAACGGTTTACAAAAAAGCTCTGATAGGCATCACCGGACCAGATCCACTTGTCACGCTTTACACCATCAATAAAAAAGATACCGCTGCAGAGACGGAAGGTATGCTCTGCCACAGCCCAGATCTGATTCAGGCGTTCTTCTCCACAGTGGAACTCTGCTCTTACCGGGATATCCACATACTGGTGACGGGCTTTGAGAATAACTTCGCCCGGAACGCACTCCGGTATATATGCAAAATGAACTGCACAGCACGGACATTTGCCAGTTTTCTCATCCGGCTGCCAGCTGTAATAACAGTTTACAGGATCAATGGCCTCTTCCAGGGATTCTCCACAACAGATCTGCACCGGCTGGTATCCGTTGACAAACTCTGTCTCCAGAACCGCATTCAGCTCTGTCTCAAATTCATAGAGCGTTCCGCCATTGTATTCTGTAACACTGACTGGTTCATATACTTTTTCGCTGTATTCCCAGACCGTCGGATTCTGCTCCGCTCTGGTAAAATATTTGCTCCGTCCTGCCGGAACAGGTTCCTGGTCATAATCCTCTGTCATCCATCCCTTGTCCGAACAGATCACATCTCCTTCTATATAAATACATGGAAACGCCTCGATACAGCCTACGTGGACTGCAATCGATACCTCGCCAGGACCACAGGTGATCTTCTTCCCAAACGGATATTTCTTTTCTCCTGCCAGCACATGACCGATCGCATTGGAGTACACCGTAAAAGAAGTCTCCGCTTCCAGATGATAAGTCCTGCGAAAAGCTACTCGATTACGGAATCCTTCACTCTTCCAGAAAGCCGGCCACCCATAACCTCTCTCCACACGGCTGAAGTTCTGCTTCATCCCATGATATAATTCAAAATCTCCCGGATACCAGATCCAATAACTTTTGCTCATTCCCATTCTGCCTCCATATCTTTTATATAGTATAAATTTATACATTTCTGACTGTCCGAATCCTGTATACTTTACACATTCTTTACACTTTAACTATACGGGCTCACACCGTGGAAAGTCAAACACAGTTGGCGCTCATAAAATGCCCGTTCACGACAGCGGTTTTGTGTAATAGGAACATTACGGAGTAATTTCCTATTACACAAAAACCAGCCAGGATTTTATCCCTGACTGGCTTTATTACACCTTAAATATCTTACAGATATTCCTTTATTCAGTTAATCCCATCCACCAAATTTCTGGATGGTTTCCTCTACTCTTCGTTTTACTTCTGCCGCAATTTCAGTAGATTTCATATCTTTGTATTCTTCATAATACATTGGTTCCAGAAAATGAACCTGCACAGTAAGAGATTTTACAGAGCCTGTATCAAAAGCTTTGTAAGTATCAATCAGTGCAACCGGTACAATTGGACATCTGGCTTTTGTTGCAGCCTTAAAGCTTCCGCCTTTAAACTCCTGCGGATGATTTCCGTTTTTACTCCGGGTTCCCTCTGCAAAGATCAGATAGTTTCGGCCATTTTTGACCTCTTTTGTCACATTAAGGATAACCTGCATCGACTGGCGGATATCCTCTCTGTCCATCATATATGCTTTCATGCAGGCAAATACCTGTTTCAGGAACGGCACGTTTCCCACTTCCTTTTTTGCCACCACAGAAAAAGGAATCGGGCACGCATCCAGAATCGCCAGAACATCATACAGCCCCTGGTGATTCGGATAAAATATAAAACCGTTTTCATCTGGAATATTCTCTACACCATATGACTGAACCGTGATATTTCCACCTGTATTCGCACGATGATCAATTTTCTTCAGAAGAGCATATCTCTCTCCCTCCGTATAATCATCCACATGTGCGGCATACTTATTCAGCATAAACCATCCCCATGGAACAAACAGGATGTTTTTCAGTACCATCATAATGATTCTTTTCATTCTGCTTCACCGCCCCTTCAAGGATTGCTATTTTAATTTTGCAGCCAGTTTCTCTTCATAGCCAGGATTCTTCTTGATAAACTTATCATAATCCGTTGTATAATCCTTATATACCTTGGTATTCATAAATTCTGCATATTTTTCTGCTGCCTGCTTGCTCAGATCATCAGTGATTTCTGATGGTGTTAATACATAATATTTACCATTGTCTTTTTTCTGTACCATATAAGTAGTAATACAAGGATATTTCTGACCATTTTTCAATACCAGATTATATGTGATATAGATATAGGTATTTTTACCATTCTGATAAATCTTATCACACTGCGTGATTTCTGTTTTCTCTGCCTCAAATGCACTGAAATATTTTACAGTAGCATCCATTTCCTGCTGCAGAGAATCATCTGCTTTGGAAACGCCATAACATTTTTTAACCTTACTTTCGTTTCCACTCGTATAAGCTTCAATCAGAGTTTTTACAACTCTTTCTGGAGTCTTATGACTGACTCCACAGCCTTTTGCCGCAAAAACGATGATAATAATCAAAACGATCAGTGCACCCGCACCTGCCAGAGCCTGTTTCGGTAATCTGGCAAGTACTGTGTTTATGCCTGAACCTTTTGACTTTTTACGTCTGGTTCCAGAATTCTTACGCCTGGTTTGTGTTTTTCTTTTTGCTGCTGCACTTCTTGAATGTCCGGATGTGGTCTGACCAGATCTGCGTCTGACATTTGTTGCAGCCTTTTCGTTATCCATGATTTTTATTCCTCTGTACTGTCTGAATTTTCATCTACAGATTCTTCTTCAGAAACTTCTTCCATTGCTTCTGCATCCTCTGTAACTTCTTCTGGTTTCTTATCTTCATCTTTTTCACGGACTTTTGCAAAGCTTGCAACCGTCACTCCTTCAGAAAGATTGATCAGTTTAACACCTGATGTAATTCTTCCAAGAATAGAAATATCAGCGCACTGCAGACGGATAATAATACCTTCTGTAGTGATCATCATGATCTCATTTTCTTCGTTGACTGCTTTGGCTCCGATCACATTGCCGGTCTTTTCAGTGATCTTATAGCACTTCACACCCTTACCGCCTCTGTTCTGGCTGGTGAATTCGCTGATAGAAGTGCGTTTACCCATACCATTCTCAGATACAACAAGCAGGTAATGTCCCTGTGTATTGAGCTGCATTGCAACCACTTCGTCACCGTCAAGAAGATTGATACCACGAACGCCCATGGAAACTCGTCCTGTACTTCGAACATCCGTCTCGTTAAAGCGGATACACTGGCCGTATTTTGTAACCAGGATGATGTCCTTCGTATTATCAGTAGCCTTAACCTCGATCAGCTCATCGTCATCTCTCAGAGAGATCGCGGCCAGACCAACCTTGCGGACATTTGCATAATCCTGGATTGGTGTCTTCTTGACAAGACCCTTGCGGGTAGCCATCATCAGATACTGGCCTTCCTCAAACTTACGAATCGGGATAACTGCTGTGATACGTTCACCTGGCATCAGCTGCAGAAGGTTGATGATTGCAGTTCCACGTGCAGTTCTTCCTGCCTCTGGAATCTCGTATGCTTTCAGTCTGTATACACGACCGGTATTTGTAAAGAACATTACATAATGATGCGTTGTGGTCATCATCAGTTCTTCAATATAGTCATCATCCAGAGTCTGCATTCCCTTGATGCCTCTGCCGCCTCTGTTCTGGCTGCGGAAGTTGTCTACTGTCATACGTTTGATATAACCCAATTTAGTCATCGTAATAACGGTATTTTCTCTCGGGATCATATCCTCCATAGAAATATCGTATGCATCAAAGCCGATTGCTGTTCTTCTGTCATCACCGTATTTTTCAGAGATAGCAAGAATCTCCTCGCGAATAACACGAAGTAGCGTATTTCTGTCTGCGAGGATTGCTTTTAATTTGCGGATCTTTTCCATCAGCTCAGCATATTCTGCCTCCAGTTTTTCTCTTTCCAGACCGGTAAGAGCACGCAGACGCATGTCTACGATTGCCTGTGCCTGAACATCTGTCAGCTCAAATCTGTTCATCAATTCCTGCTTGGCAGCCTGAACGTTTTGAGATCCACGGATAATACGGATAACCTCATCAATATTATCCAGAGCCTTGAGCAGCCCCTCTAATATATGAGCACGCTCCTGTGCTTTATTCAGATCGTATTTTGTTCTTCTTGTCACAACATCTTCCTGATGTGCAAGATAATGCTTGAGCATCTCCGGGAGAGTCAGGATCTTCGGCTGAAGGCTTCCATTGACTGCAACCAGACAAAGCATGATAACACCGAAGGTATCCTGAAGCTGTGTATGCTTGTACAGCTGGTTCAGAACTACGTTCGCATTGGCATCTTTGCGGAGATCGATACAGATACGCATACCCCCACGGCTTGAATGATCATTCAAATCTGTGATTCCATCAATTTTTTTATTACGGACAAGCTCGGCAATTTTTTCAATCAGGCGGGCTTTATTTACCAGGTATGGAAGTTCTGTAACGATAATACGGGATTTGCCGTTTGGCAGAGTCTCGATATTTGTCACTGCACGGACACGGATCTTGCCACGTCCGGTACGGTATGCTTCCTCAATTCCTCTTGTACCAAGGATTGTTGCTCCTGTCGGGAAGTCAGGACCCTTAACGATGTCCAGAAGCTCCTCGATCGTAGTCTCCCTGTCCTCTTCGATGATATTATCGATGATCTTAACTACCGCGCCGATCACCTCTCTTAAGTTGTGAGGAGGAATATTTGTAGCCATACCTACGGCAATACCGGAGGTTCCATTTACAAGAAGGTTTGGATAACGAGATGGCAGTACAACCGGTTCTCGTTCTGTCTCATCAAAGTTTGGCTGAAAATCAACTGTGTCTTTGTTGATATCCGCCAGCATTTCCATAGAAATCTTGCTCAGACGTGCCTCTGTATATCGCATCGCAGCCGCACCGTCACCATCCACGGAACCAAAGTTACCATGACCATCTACCAGTGGATATCTGGTTGACCAGTCCTGTGCCATATTTACAAGAGCACCATAGATAGAACTGTCCCCATGCGGATGATACTTACCCATGGTATCACCAACGATACGGGCACATTTACGATGTGGCTTGTCCGGACCGTTGTTCAACTCTATCATGGAATACAGAACACGTCTCTGTACCGGCTTCAGACCGTCTCTGACGTCTGGAAGGGCACGAGAGGCGATAACACTCATGGCATAGTCGATATAAGACTTCTCCATAGTCTTCTGCAGATCCACCTCATGGATTTTATCAAAAATATTGTCTTCCATTTTCTATTCTCCTAGATATCCAGATTTTCTACAAAGCGTGCATTTTCTTCGATAAATTCACGTCTTGGCTCGACCTTGTCTCCCATAAGAGTGGTAAAAGTCAGATCAATTTCAGAAGTTGCAGCCTCATCCATTGTCACACGGAGAAGAATACGTTTCTCCGGATCCATGGTTGTTTCCCAGAGCTGCTCTGCATCCATCTCTCCAAGACCTTTGTATCGCTGGATCTTATTGTTATTGTCACGTCCAATCTGCTCAAGGATGCTGTTCAGTTCTGCATCGTCATAAGCGTACCAGACTTTTTTATTCTTTTCGACCTTATAAAGCGGCGGCTGTGCCAGATATACATAGCCTTCCTTGATCAGATCCGGCATAAATCTGTAGAGGAATGTCAGAAGCAGAGTTGCGATATGAGCACCATCGACATCGGCATCGGTCATAATGATAATCTTGTGATAACGCAGCTTGCTGATATCAAAATCCTCATGAATTCCGGTACCAAAGGCTGTGATCATTGCCTTGATCTCGGCATTGCTGTAAATTCGATCCAGGCGTGCCTTCTCTACGTTGAGGATTTTACCACGAAGCGGAAGAATTGCCTGTGTGGCACGGTTACGTGCTGTTTTGGCAGAACCACCCGCGGAATCACCCTCTACGATGTAGATCTCGCAGTTTTCCGGGTTCTTATCGGAGCAGTCAGCCAGCTTGCCCGGAAGTGACATTCCATCAAGAGCTGATTTTCTACGAGTAAGGTCTCGCGCCTTACGTGCTGCCTCACGTGCTCTCTGTGCAAGGACAGATTTCTCAACCGTTGCCTTTGCCACTGCAGGATTCTGCTCCAGGAAGATCTCCAGCTGCTTGCTGACAACAAAATCAACCGCTCCACGTGCTTCACTGTTGCCCAGTTTCTGCTTGGTCTGCCCTTCAAACTGAGGCTCCTCGATCTTAACACTTACAATTGCTGTCAAACCTTCTCGAATATCATCACCACTCAGATTCGGTTCGTTATCCTTGAGCAGTTTGTTCTTTCTGGCATAGTCATTAAAAGTCTTAGTCAGTGCATTACGGAACCCAACGATATGAGTTCCACCTTCCGGTGTGTTAATGTTATTTACAAATCCGTAACTATTCTCTGTGTAGGAGTCATTGTGCTGCATAGCAACCTCGACCGCAACACCATCCTTCTGACCCTCACAATAAATAATCTCTGGATAGAGAGCTTCCTTACTCCTGTTGAGGTAAGTAACGAACTCACGGATACCACCCTCGTAGTGGAAGACCTTTTCTTTTTCCATATCTTCACGGGTATCCTTTAATACAATGCGAAGCCCCTTGGTAAGGAAAGCCATCTCACGGAGACGCTGCTTTAAGATATCGTAATCATAAACAGTTTCCTCAAAGATTTCTTTGTCAGGCAGGAAGGTAACTTTTGTTCCTGTCTCCTCTGCCTCACATACACCAATCTCTTTGAGAGGATACATGGTATGACCTCTCTCGTAGCGCTGCTGGTACTTTTTGCCCTCGCGGCAGATTGTAACCTCCAGCCACTCAGACAGTGCATTTACAACGGATGCACCTACGCCGTGTAGACCACCGGATACCTTGTATCCTCCACCGCCAAACTTACCACCCGCATGAAGGATGGTAAATACAACTTCAACTGCCGGTATTCCGGCCTTGTGGTTGATCCCTACCGGAATACCTCGTCCGTTATCAGTTACTGTAATGGAATTATCCGGATTGATGATAACCTGGATCTCTGTACAAAATCCAGCTAACGCTTCATCTACCGCATTGTCAACGATCTCATATACAAGATGATGCAGGCCCCGGCTGGATGTACTTCCAATATACATACCAGGTCTTTTACGAACAGCTTCCAGTCCTTCCAGAATCTGGATCTGGTCCGCTCCGTACTCTGTATTCTCTCCGCCCATTTGCTTCCTCCTGTCTTATTCTATATTCATTATAATGGAAACCGATATATCGAATACTTTCGTAGTCACCGGTTTCCAGATAGGCATAATAATACTAGATTATTATAGCACAAAAAAACCCCTTTGTGTAAACTAAAAAGAAGGATCTTATCTCAGATCCTCCTTCTCTTATTTATCTGCTATTTTAAGAGATATTGATAAACATCTCTTTTTGAAATACCACGATCCTTTGCTACCTGTTTCATGGCATCTTTTCTGGCCATTCCCTGTTTCTCATAGATTTCCATATGTTCTTCTATAGAAATTGTCTCCCAGGATGCAACCTCTTCTTCCTTGATTTCCTGACGACTTTTTCCCTCTATGACAAGCACACACTCTCCAAGTGGTTTTTCTTTCTCATAATGAAGAATCAGTTCATCAATTGTAGAATGAAAAGCTGTCTCATGTTTCTTGGTCAGTTCTCTGCAAAGCGTCATTCTGCGATTTCCCAGAGTTTCTCTCAGATCATGCAATGTTCGAACAAGCTTATGAGGAGCCTCATACAAAATAATCGTACGTGTCTCATTGACCAGTTCTTCAAGGACTTCTTTTCGTTCTTTCTTTTCCATTGGAAGAAATGCCTCAAATGCAAAACGTCTGGTTGGCAGCCCTGATAATGTGAGTGCTGTAATACACGCTGCCGGTCCCGGAAGAGATGTCACTTCTATTCCTGCCTCATAACACATAGCTGCCAATTCCTCTCCTGGATCAGAAATTCCCGGTGTACCAGCATCTGTTATCAGTGCAATATTCATACCATTTTGCATTTTTTCAATCAACGTATAAGCTTTTTCTATCTTGTTATATTCATGATAGCTGGTCATCGGAGTCTTTATTTCAAAATGATTGAGTAATTTAATACTGTTTCTGGTGTCTTCTGCTGCAATCAGGTCTACTTCTTTTAACGTTCTGAGGACTCGAAGCGTGATATCCTCCAGATTGCCGATTGGTGTTGCACAAAGATATAATTTCCCACTCATCCGGTAATCTCCTTTCTCTCAGATCATTTCATATATCTCAAGAATATTTTTTGTATAAACACCTGGTTTCTCATAGACAATCAGAGGTTTTTCTACTGTTATCCTGGAATTCCCACCTTTTCTTGCCTCAATCAGAACCATATTAGGTTCTCTGTCAATATATGGATATACCAACTGCATTCTCTTTGGCTCAAGACGATATTTCATAAGTACCTGAAAGATTTCAGCCAGCCGGAATGGCCTGTGGACCATATAAAAGCGACCACGTTCTTTCAGTACTGCTGATGCCTGTCTGACCACATCATCCAGTGTACACAAAACCTCATGTCGGGCAATTGCCTTGGCCATATGCGGATTCTGAAGGCCATGCTGACCAATCATATACGGAGGATTGCTTGTTACTGCATCAAAAGAAGCTGCCCCAAAAATTTCAGCAGCTTCTTTTATATCTCCGCATACAATGTCGATATCCTCTTCCATACAATTATACAACACACTTCTTCTGGCCATATCTGCACATTCTTTTTGAATTTCAAGTCCTGTCAGATGTGTTCCTTTACCCTTAGCTTTCAGAAGTATTGGAATAATTCCAGTTCCTGTTCCCATATCCAGGACTCTTTCTGATTTTCGGATATCTGCAAATCCGGATAACAGAACTGCGTCCATTCCAAAACAGAATTTTTCCGGATTCTGTATCACATAAAAACCATTTTGAAGGTCATCGACCCTCTCCTCCGGATATACCAGATCATTCAGCTGATTTTTTTCCATTGGATTTGGAATCTCCTTCTCTTTCCTCAAATTCCTTAAGTTCTTTATCTGTACATCTGGCTTTCTTTTTACGTGGACGGAATTTCAGTTCACCTACCGGATATTCCTGAATTTCCTTCTCATCATTTATTTCAACAATTACCTTTACTCTCTGTCTGAGGACATTCACACTGTGAACAGTTCCCTGTAAACCATCCGGCAATGTAACAATATCACCTATTCCCGGAAGTTTCTTATTCAGTTCCTCATATGTTTCCTGTTCATTCTTCAAACAGCACATGAGTCTGCCGCATACACCTGATATCTTCGTCTGATTCAATGACAGATTCTGCTCTTTTGCCATTTTAATGGACACTGGTGCAAATTCAGAAAGATAAGTATGACAGCAAAGCTGTCTTCCACAAATTCCGATTCCTCCAAGAATTTTTGTTTCATCTCTGACACCAATCTGTCGAAGTTCAATTCTTGTCTTAAAGATAGCTGCCAGATCCTTTACCAGCTGACGGAAATCAATTCTTCCATCGGCAGTAAAATAAAACAGCACCTTATTATTATCAAACGTATATTCTGCATCTATAAGTTTCATTTCAAGACCATGTTCACGTATCTTCTTCTGACAGATTTTAAATGCTTCTCTTTCTTTCTGACGGTTTTGTTTTTCCCTGTCCTTATCTGCCTGCGTAGCAACGCGAAGCACTTCTTTCAACGGATGAACAACTTCATTCTCGCCAACTTCCTTTGGACCAAGCACGACCCGTCCAAACTCAACTCCACGGGCAGTCTCTACGATTACATGATCACCGATCTGCATCTTGTAGTTTTTCGGATCAAAGTAATAAATCTTTCCTACATTTCTAAATCTTATACCAACAATTTTCGTCATTCTATCTCTCCCTGATCGTCAGGAACAGAAGTTCAAGTGCAAGTTCAAAATTAACATTTGCACGAAGTCTTACCTTTGTCTTTTCCAGAGCCTCCAGAATCTTTTCCAGATTCTCATAGGAACGCTGGCTCGCCTGTTCCTTGATATAATTAATTTCCTGTTTAAATACCAGGTTGTCAATCTCCTGAGTTGCCTTAAACATAAGAACATCCCTGAACCAGAACTGGAAAATATCCAGATAATCACTTATATTCTGCTTCTCATCTGACAGAGCCTTAATTTCATCTGCCAGTTCATATACTTCCATTGTATTGACATACTTGAGAATCTTCAGTGCCTTCTCAGTCATTTTGGAGAATTCCTCTGATGTGGCAGCTTCTTTGGCTTTGCCAATACTTCCCTGTGCAAAAGAAGCATCTATTTCTGCCTGATAATCCGGCACATGAAGCCGCTCCATCAGGTATTTCTTAACAAGGCTGTCGTCAACCACCTTCAGATCCAGACGCACACATCTTGACTGAATTGTTGGAAGAAGTGCATCTGCATTGCTCGTCAGCAACATGATCACTGCATATTCCGGTGGTTCCTCTATTGTTTTCAGAAGAGCATTCTGCGCCTGCACCGTCATCATTTCCGCATCTGGAATAATATAAATCTTGTGTGGGCTGCAATATGGTCTGACTGCTACGTCATGAATCACCTGATCACGAATCTCATCAATAGAAATTGTTCCAGGCTTCTCGTGATTCACTGTGATAATGTCCGGATGATTCTTTCCCAATGCCTTCTTACAGGAGTCACATTTCTGACATGGCTCTGTTCCACCGGCTTCGCACTGCAGGGTCATTGCATATGTCGCTGCAAGAAGCTTCTTGCCGGATCCGGGTCTGCCTGTAAAAATATACGAATGAGATACCTTCCCTGTCTTCATGGCATTCTGCAGATGCCGGATAATTTCCTCGTGTCCGATAATGTTATTGAAACTGACCATTCAGAATCACCTCTCTTGTTTATAGTTTCATATACGAATCTTTGTTCGCTATAGTCTCATTATATCATACTTTATCAGCCATTCAAAACTATTTTTCTTTATGATATAGAATTTATATATTTTATAATACTTTCGACACACAAATCCAAATCATCATTAACAAATCGTATCTGTATTCCTGCTTCTTTTATTTTTTCTTCTGCAAAATCCTCCTGATCTGCAAGAAATCTTCTGCAAAGTTCTTCATATTTCGGTCTTTTTTGCTCCTGTTCCCGCCTTACAGCACGAATAAGACGTTCCCCGTCTTCAACCTCTATATAAACAGGAACTACTGTATCTTTTCCATAATATTCTTTCATTTTACAAAAAGATTCCAAGGTGCCTATTCCAAGATAATTTCCGTCTGTCAGATTAATCTGACCATCATCTGCAGTAAAATATGTCCATACTCCATAAACAGTATCATAAGAACGAGCCTCTATCACACGTCCTTCATTCTCAAATCTCTTCAGATTCTCATTATCTGTAAAATAATACTGCACACCTTCTTTTTCTCCATCTCTGATTGGTCTTGTCGTATATAAAATCAGCTTCTTCAGATTGAGAGTTCTGTCTCCAGCCAGTCTGGAATAGATTCTGTCTTTTCCAGATGCGCTTTTTCCCATAATATAAAAAATTTTACTCATGAATTGCGTTATCCTGTTCCTTTGTATTCTGAGCCACCACAAGGATTGTCTCGTTCGTGTAGTCCTCCAGTCCCTGCATATACAGCCCCTTTTCCATGTATATTCTCATATTACGGATAAATTGTCCAGTAATCTGTTCTCCAGGAGTCAAAAGTGGAATTCCAGGTGGATACAAATAAGCAAATTCTGCTGAAATTCTGCCAATGCTTTCTTTCAGCGGACATTTTTCTGTCGGAGCCTCCAGTGCTTCCTCAATCGTCATCATCTGATTTAGTACAAAATGCATGGATCTTACATCCAGATTTTCCTCTTCATTGACCGGTAATCCTGCCTTTATCAGTTCTGCCTGCTCTCTGTCCAGTTCCTCAATTGCCTGACAGAGTCTCTCAAATCCCTCTTCTCTGTCACCTACTGCTGCAATAGCAAGTGCATAATTTTCTGATTCCATTTCCATCTGTATATGATAACGATCCAAAAGAATATGATACAGCTCACTTCCTGACATCAGGGAATCTTTCGTAGAAAATATAAGTTTAGATCGATCATAATCAAAAACTCCGTTAATTCCCCTCTCAGGTTCTGCAAGTCTTATACACTTACACTGCATAAGTCTCTTTCGTGCCTGTTCCAGAATTCTGGTAAAATCACGAAACATCTGCTTTCCCTCTGCTGCCATCGTATCCATACATGCATCCATGCTTGCCATCAAAATATAAGATGGGCTGCTTGTCTGATAAATTCCCATAAATCTGCGGATCAGCCTGCTGTCCACACGATCACTGCAATTATGAAGTACTGCTGTCTGTGTCATTGCCGGAAGTGTTTTATGCAAGCTTTGTATCACCAGATCTGCTCCAAGTTCTGCAGCAGATGTCGGAAAATAATTTGAAAAGTGAAAATGTGCTCCATGTGCTTCATCCACTATCAATGGAATTCCATACTTATGTGCACATTCCGCAATTGTCTTTACGTCTGAAACAACTCCATCATACGTGGGTGATGTGATCAGTACTGCCTTAATATTCGGATTTGCTGCCAGACATCTTTCCACTTTGTCAGAAAAAATCCCGCCATTTATCCACCACTCATTGTCCATCTGTGGATAAATATATGTTGGCCTCAGATTTCTCAAATAGATTGCATGGTATACTGCCTTATGACAGTTTCTGGCAACAAGAATCTCTCCATTTCTCGGAACGGCCGCTGAAATTGCTGAAAGAAGTGCTGCCGTACTTCCATTGACACTATAAAAACATTCTCTGGTTCCATACAAATCTGCCATATTCTTCTGTGCTTCCAGAAGAATATCCTCCGGATGATGAAGATTATCAAATCCTTCAATCTCTGTAATATCTCTCTCAAAAGGAAATTCTCCTCTGACAGATTCCAGATTTCTCTTATGTCCCGGCATATGAAACGGATAATAATCTGACCAGCTGTAGTCCTCTAATTTTCTGTATAATCTCTCCATGTCTGTTATACCTTAAAGCGATAACCAACTCCCCATATAGTTTCTATATACTGTGGCTTCGCTGTATTAAATTCGATTTTTTCACGGATCTTCTTAATATGAACCGTAACAGTTGCAATATCTCCTACCGATTCCATATCCCATATCTGACGGAATAATTCTGCTTTTGTAAATACACGGTTTGGATTTTCTGCAAGAAAAGTAAGCAGATCAAACTCCTTTGTTGTAAATGTCTTTTCTTCCCCATTTACCCAGATACGTCTTGCTGTTTTATCAATTTTAATTCCACGTATTTCAATAATATCATTCTTTACCACACTTGATCCAACCAGTCTGTTATAACGCTCCATGTGAGCTTTTACTCTGGCCACCAGTTCACTCGGACTAAATGGTTTTGTCATATAGTCATCTGCACCAAGTCCCAGACCACGAATCTTATCGATATCATCTTTCTTTGCAGAAACCATAATGATAGGAATATTTTTCTCCTGTCGCACCTGACGGCAGATATCAAATCCATCTACTTCCGGAAGCATCAGATCCAGTATGATCAGATCATAATCTTCATTAAGAGCTTTTTCAAGGCCCACATCTCCTCTGTTGGCAATTTCCACTTCAAATCCGGACAATTCCAGATAATCCTTCTCCAGATCTGCAATTGCTTCTTCATCTTCAATGATCAGTATTTTACTCATTTCATAGGTACCTCCTGGTATTTTCTCAACACAAAATACATAATCGTTCCAATTCCCTCACGGCTGGTTGCCCACACTTTACCGCCATGATCTTCCATAATCTTTCGAACGATAGAAAGACCGATTCCACTTCCTCCTTTAGAAGAATTACGGGAAACATCAGTCCGATAAAATCGATCAAAAATATGCGGCAGATCTTTTGCAGCAATCCCTTTGCCATTATCTTCTATCTCAACCTGAACAAAATCGCCGACATCTTTTACACGTATTTGTATAATGCCCTTCATTCCGTTCTGCTTATCCATATATTTAATTGCATTGCTGATAATATTATGAATAACCCTTCGAATCTGTTCTCCATCTGCAATAACAAGTACATCTTTATCTACATAATTTGCATAGCAAAGCTGAATTCCTCTCGTTTCCAATTCCAATCCCACTTCTTCTGCACAATCTGAAAAGTAATCCTCTACATTCAGCTTACTGAATGTATAAGGAATTCGATTCGTATCAATTTTAGAATAAAAAGTCAGCTCATTGATCAGATGATCCATTTCGTTTGTCTTGTTATAAATAGTTCGAACATAGCGATCCATTTTTTCCGGTGTATCTGCCACTCCGTCCATAATACCTTCTACATATCCCTTCACTGCCGTAATCGGAGTTTTCAGATCATGAGAAATATTACTGATCAGTTCTTTATTTTCTTTATCCAGTGCTATTTTTTCTTCTGCTGATTCTTTCAGTCTGCGGCGCATCTCCTCAAAATCTCTGCAAAGTTCTGAGAATTCATCTGTACCTTCCACATCCAAAACAAAATCCAGATTTCCATCTTTTATATTCTGCGTTGCCTTCCTCAACTTAACCAACGGAGCAGCAACACTTCTGTAAATCCACAATCCGACTGATACGCCTGTAAAAATAAGAATGATAAAGGCCGTAAAAAAAAGATCCTTTGTCATGATCTGTATTCTGGCCTGACTGTTTCCTGTATCAGAAATCGTAATATCATAATTTTCTTCCTGTACAGATTTATTATTAGCCGCATTTCTGTGCTGAGACTCACTGATTCCAAATAATGCAGCAGTAAACAATAGCATCGGAACCAGAATTACCATCATGAATCCTACAATAATTCTGTTTTTGAGTTTCATTCTTTTCCCTCGTTTCTGAAAACTTCATAATTGTTTAGCCCACAAAAAATGAACGCACAATACCGAAGTCTCTCTTCGCTATATATGCGTTCATTATATCATATCACTATATTCTTATCTCTAAATTTTCTATAAAATTCGTAAAAACGTCATGTTTTTAAGAACATTCACATATCTTACAGATATTTTTTAAGATCATCAACCTTATCAAGTTTTTCCCATGGAAGCTCAACATCTGTACGTCCGAAATGTCCATATGCAGCTGTCTGTTTGTAGATTGGTCTTCTCAGATCAAGCATGCGGATGATTCCTGCCGGACGAAGATCAAAGTTGTCACGAATGATATCAACCAGCTTAGTATCGGAAACTTTACCTGTTCCAAATGTGTTTACATTGATGGAAGTCGGTTTTGCCACACCAATTGCATAAGAGAGCTGAATCTCGCATTTATCAGCCAGACCTGCTGCAACGATATTCTTTGCAACATAACGAGCTGCATATGCTGCTGAACGGTCAACCTTAGTACAGTCTTTACCGGAAAAAGCTCCGCCGCCGTGACGTCCTGCTCCACCGTATGTATCTACGATGATCTTACGTCCTGTAAGTCCACTGTCTCCGTGAGGTCCGCCGATTACAAAACGTCCTGTAGGATTGATGAAGTATTTTGTCTCATCATCAACCATATCAGCCGGTATGATCTCATCAAATACATATTTTTTGATATCTTCGTGGATCTGCTCCTGAGTAACTTCCGGATCATGCTGTGTAGAGCATACAACTGCATCGATACGGATCGGTTTTCCCTCTTCGTTATATTCAACAGTTACCTGTGTTTTTCCGTCTGGTCTTAAGTATGGCAGAGTTCCGTCTTTACGAACTTTTGTCAGCTGATAAGCAAGCTTGTGTGCCATGTTGATTGGATATGGCATGTATTCTTCGGTCTCGTTGGAAGCATATCCGAACATCATACCCTGGTCTCCGGCACCGATCGCATCGATCTGGTCCTCGCCCATTTTTGCTTCGAGTGCTTTGTCAACGCCCATAGCAATATCTGCGGACTGCTCGTCGATTGCAGTGATAACGGCACATGTCTCAGCGTCAAAGCCGTATTTACCACGTGTATAACCGATTTCTCTTACAGTATCTCTTACGATTTTCTGGATATCTACGTAAGCACTTGTTGTAATCTCACCCATTACAAGAACAAGACCTGTAGTTGTTGCTGTCTCGCAGGCAACACGTCCCATCGGGTCTTCTGCCATGATTGCATCAAGGATTGCATCAGAAATGGCATCACACATTTTGTCCGGATGTCCTTCAGTTACTGATTCGGATGTAAATAAGATTTTTTCTTTTTCCATTGTTTCTCAAATTGTCCTTTCTTTTTGGCAACTAAAAAGACAGCCCCAACTTAAGGACTGTCTTGAATTATCTTCAATCCTCTTATTGTTCGATATGTCTCGCTCAGGTTGGCACCTTCCTCATAACCAAGGGGTTGCCGTGGCTTCACAGATCCTTTGTATCTCCACCACTCTGAATAAAAGGCCGTTCTATTTAGTTTTGGTTAATTGATAATGCAGATATTACAATAAACTGATTTTACACAATTGTCAAGTAACACTTTTACTAATGTGTCTTATATATCATCCAACACGAAGACGGAATTTCTGAATTTCTTTTTCACTGGAAACTTTCTCAATTTCAGCTCCGAGACTTCTCAGTTTCTCCTCAAAATTCTCATATCCTCGCTGAATATAAACAATATCATCAACAACTGTAATTCCATCTGCTGCCAGACCTGCAATAACAAGTGCCGCTCCTGCACGAAGATCCGGTGCACTTACTCTTGCCCCTGTCAATTTCTTTACGCCATCGATAATCGCTGAATTTCCTTCAACCTTAATGCTGGCTCCCATTCTTGAAAGCTCGTCTGCATATTTAAAACGATTTTCAAAAATACTTTCTGTAACGATACTGGTTCCTTCCGCAAGTGCCAGTGTTACTGCTATCTGCGGCTGCATATCTGTAGGATATCCAGGATAAGGAAGTGTTTTCACATGAGTACGATGAAGTCTCTTACCTGCTCGTACACGTACAGCATCATCAAATTCTTCAACCTCACATCCAATTTCTTCAAGCTTTGCAGTCGTTGCTTCCAGATGTTTTGGAATAACATTCTTAACTGTAACATCCCCGCCGGTTGCAGCAGCAGCAAACATAAATGTTCCCGCCTCAATCTGATCAGGAATAATAGAATATTCTGTGCGATGAAGTTTCTCAACACCTTTGATACGGATAACATCTGTACCTGCACCTTTGATATTAGCTCCCATGCTGTTCAGGAAGTTTGCAACATCAACTACATGTGGCTCTCTTGCCGCATTTTCGATAATTGTACGACCGGATGCCATAGATGCCGCCATCATGATATTAATCGTAGCTCCAACAGATACCACATCAAGGAAAATATGGCTTCCATGAAGATTCTCAGTCTCTGCAACAATCGCTCCATGAAGGATATTCACGGATGCCCCCAGGGCACGGAATCCCTTCAGATGCTGGTCAATCGGACGACTTCCGATATTACATCCACCAGGAAGCGGTACTTCTGCATGTTTATATTTACCAAGCAGTGCACCCAGAAGATAATATGATGCACGGATTTTCTTTATATATTCATAATCAACACTGATATCATTGATCGTAGAACCATTGATTTTTACTGTAGATCTGTCAATTCGCTCTACCTGTGCGCCTATACCGGCAATTGCTTCCAATAAAACATTGATGTCTCTTACGTCAGGCAGGTTCTCGATAAGGATTGTTTCATCCGTCATAATTGCTGCAGAAAGAATTGCAAGTGCAGCATTTTTGGCGCCACCAATTTCTACTTCTCCCACTAACGGGTTGCCGCCTTTAATTACATACTGTTCCATAAAGCACCTCTATAATTATTTTCACTTCGCAATTCGAAGCGAATATCAGAAATAAATTCTTATCATACATTTAACATTTTGTTAAAAAGCTCAGTTTCGTATTATAACACAAATTTCACATTTGTAAATAAAAATTTCCTCAGTACGCTCCTGTTCTCCTGCTTTTGATGGTTAACTGCACCTGTTTTATAACCTTTACAGTTACTATAATTACTTTGATTTCTCTCTCAGTATTTCCAAAAGACTCTCAAGACTTGCTTCCAGATCTTTTCCCTCTTCATCTACAACAATATCTGCATATTTCTCATACAACGGTGTTCTTTCATCATACAAATCCGCAAGGGTCTGTCCTTCTCTTAACAAGACACCTCTTCCCTTTAGATTTCCTAGTCGCTTTGAAAGAGCTTGCAACGATAATTTCAGATACACAACAGTTCCTATAGACTTCAGATGTTCCATGGCCTCTTCGCAGTAAACCACGCTTCCTCCAGTTGCAATAATCGTATTCTCTACATCTATTGCTGCATTTACACGATTCTCAACTTCCTGAAATCCTCTGTAACCCTCTTCTTCTATAATTTCTGACAGGCGTCTCTTTTCCTGTTTCTGAATCAGAAGATCTGAATCGAGGAACTGATAGCCCAATACCTTTGCCAGAACAACTCCTATTGTGCTTTTTCCAACGCCAGGCATTCCTATCAACGTTATATTATTCATAAATTATCATTTCTCCTGTCTCTTACAAATTGCTTAAAGAATATTTTACCATAAACAACGGCTTTCTGCAATCTCTTTTAAATCAAGGCTTTGCGGCCTTTTTCGTCTTTTTACGAACTGATTTTTTACGTTTTTTTACGCTGTATCCAAACGTTCCAATTTTTCTTCCTGTCCCAAGATATTCCCCATGGGAATATACCAGAGGTCTGGCTCTGTTCAGATCAAACCGATTCGTTTCATCCATATAGCTTTCATCTGCATGAACCGCAACTACATCCGCTATAAACATATGATGTGAACCGAGTTCTTTGATTTCTTTCACTCTGCATTCAATAGATACCGGTGCCTCTTTGATCATAGGGGCTTTCACAATATCTGCCCTTTCTCTTGTAAGACCTGTTTCTTTAAATTTATCTACATCACGCCCTGATCTTACTCCACAGTAGTCTGTTACCGCAGCAAGTTCTTCTGTTGTCAGATTGATTACAAATTCTCCGGTCTCTTTAATCATATGATAAGAAAATCTCTCCGGTCTGACAGAAATATAAGCCATTGGTGGATTGGTGCAGATCGTACCGGTCCATGCAACCGTAATGATATTATCCTGTCCCCTTCCATCTGTAACACTTACCATAACCGCCGGAAGCGGGTAAATCATATTTCCTGGTTTCCAGCTTTGCTTTGCCATTTTTTCCTCCGCTATTATACGTAATCTCCGCCAGACATCTGCGCAGCTTCCATAAGCGGCGGGATCAGCTGTTTCTTACGAGATACAACACCTTTCAGATAAATTGTTCCATCCTTTGGTTCCATCTTAAAAGCATTAACTGCCATTTCTTCACTTCCCTCACCATAAAACAGAAGCTCTGTAGACTGTTCCATGATATCCGTAAGCATAAAATATACTCTTGATACTCCATGACGACCACATTCACTAACCATAAACGGAAGCAGTCTTTCCTTAATCTCACGAAGTTCATCCGCATCCATGGAACTGATCTGGCCAACACCAAAACAAATATCTCCCTCTGCAATAAACTTCTTGTAATCCTGATAAAAAATCTCTTCCGGAGATTTGTCTTTCAGATTACTTCCTGCTTTAAACATTTCTCTTGCAAACGACTCAATTGAAATATCTGCAATCAGCGCCAGTGCACCTGCCGCCATTTTATCCTGTAGTGTACAGGTCGGTGAACGGAACATCAATGTATCTGATATGATCGCAGCGCAGAGAAGTCCTGCTATTTTTGCCGGAATGTCCAGTTTCTGCTCTCCGTACATCTGATACATGATCGTACCAGTGCATCCAACCGGCTGATTACGGAAATTAATCGGCTGCATTGTCTGCAGCGTTCCCAGTTTATGATGATCAATGATCTCCATAATTTCAGCCTTATCAATATTATCTACAGCCTGGTCTTTTTCATTATGATCTACAAGAACCACTTTTTTCCTGTGCATATCCAGAAAATTACGTCTGGAAATTGTTCCAATACATTTTCCTTTTTTATTTATTACCGGGAATGCACGGTGACGGTGTTTGACCATGACATCCTGAATATCATCTGTAAAATCTTCTGTACTGAACGTAACCAGATTGTCTGTTTTCATAATATATTTTACCGGAATACTCTGATTAATAAGTCGGCTGATCGTAAATGTATCATATGGTGACGATATAATAACAATATCCTTCTCATGTGCCAGTTTGAGAACCTTTTCGGTAACTTCGATTCCAAGACCTACTATAATGCAACTTACATTCTGCTCAATAGCCTGTAAATGATCTTCTTCACGATTTCCCATGATGATCATATCATTTTCTTCGACATATTCTTTCATTTTATCCGGATTGGCAGTTCCAACCATGATCTTACCCTGAATAAAATATCCATGTCCGTTTCCTTCTACAATCTTTCCGCCAATCGTCTCAGCAATCCGCATATATTGAGTTCTTGCTCTGGAAAGGAGATAGCTGTCTGTCGTATCCATATAAGTTTTGGCAATATCACCAATTGTGATAAGCCCTTCCAGAGTACCGTCCTTTTCCCGTATTGGTAAAGATACGATACTGTTTTCCTGCATCAGTTCCCATGCATTTTTCAAAGACATACTGTGATTTGCCTCCGGGCTCATACGTATATCCATATCTTTTACCTGAGTTCCTATATTGCTCAGATATCCTGGCGGCTGTACTCCAAAACGACTCAGCACATATTCTGTTTCTTCGTTTATCTGTCCTGCACGCTTTGGAATATATCTTCCTTCTTGTGTTGTTCTGTTTTTAATATCACAATAAGCAATTGCTGAACAGATAGAATCAGTATCCGGATTTTTATGTCCTATAACAAAAATTTTCTCCTGATTTTTCATAACAATAACATCCTCATATTGATTAATCTAATTTAATATTTGCAAAAAGAGCTCCCAGCGAAGTCGTTGCCTGTTCTCCGGCATCCGGTACTTCATAAACTTCTTCTTCAATTTCCTTAGCCATTATATCAGCTGCTTCTTTGATGCTGAGGCTGATTTTTCCATCTTTTATTGCCGTAACTTTAACTTTTACCTGATCCCCTACTGACAGAACTTCTGAAGGTTTTTTGATTCTTTTCTCGCAGATCTGTGAAATATGCACGAGCCCGGAAAGTCCGTTTCCAAGATCAATAAACGCACCATATGGCTGAAGACTTTCTACTGTTCCCTCTGTTACAAGCCCTATTTCCAGATTTGATACTTTCTTTTTTCTTTCTTCTTCTGCCTTTTCTCTGAGAATCTCTTTCGCTGACAAAATCAGTTTCTTACTTTCCTTGTCAACGTCAAGAACCTGTACCTGAACGGGTTTATTCAGATATTCTTCTGTATCTTCAACATAACCAAGTGCAAGCTTTGACGCAGGAATAAAACCTCTCACGCCTTCTACATAAGCAATAACTCCCGCATTTGTGATTCCCTTTACCACAACATCCAGTACTTCACCAGATTCTTTCAATTCCTTTAATTTATCCCATGCAAGGACATCTGCAGCCTCCACTCTGGAGAGAAGAATATTACCCTGCCCATCATCTTTTCTTACAACGGTTGCTGAAACTTCATCACCTTCATGAACTTCGTCCTTCAGGCTGAAGCCTGGCTCTCTGCTGTAATCTTCTGCCGGAATCACACCTTCCGCATAATATTTCAGATCAAGGATTACTGCTTTTTCATCTACACTGATTACTGTTCCTGTAAGAATGTCACCTTCTTCTATTTTCTTCATGGATTCTTCCAGTTCTTTTTCATAATCTTTCATTGATTCCGCCATGATTCTCGTTCTCCTTTACTTGATTCTAATTAAAATTATTATAACACGCATTATGCCGACGCAATGCATTTCCTTCAATACATCTTTTCTGATATAATTATATTATAAGCTTAAAAATAAAAAAAGCCCTAAAATTGGGCTTATAAACGAGGAGTGCCCCGGCAGTGGTTTACCGGGGCGATTATTATGAAAAAATTTATGTGTAATGAAGAACATTACAACGTCTGTTTTGTGTAGCTCTTTCGAACTGTGTTTATAATAGCAATCAATTATGAACATAGTATGAACAAGCAGTGAATCTTTCGTGTATTTGCACAATTTTTCTTTCGATATTCATATTTTTTTATAAAAATACAACATATCTTTTATTTCTTTGCTTTTTCATTGTTGTTCACTTTATACATCATGCATAATTCTGCTCATTTGTCTGCTATCAGTTCAAAATGCCTTTTACCAGCTCAAGTAATTTTCCAAGAATTCCTTTTACATCCTCTTTTGTAATTCCAAGGCTTTCCAGTTTATCATATACTTTTCTGACCTGTGTTCTCAGTTCATCTTCATCCAGATCCATATCCTTAAATTTATTATATAACTTAATCAATGTAGTCTTGTCTGAATCAGAAAGAGTTACTCCCAGTTCTCCTGCTGCAGCATCCAGTGCACTGCTGATCTGCTCATCTGTTACATCTACCGTTCCCAGAGTTTCTTTTGCAGAAACAATAATATCTACTACTTTATCCGGATCAGCTAACAGATCATCTACTCCACTCTGCTCAAGAAGCTCTGCCGCCTGATCCACAATCTCATCTGTTGTCTGATCCGCATAAACCATGGCCGGTGTTGTACATGTAAGGGCTCCTGCAAGAATCCATGCGCTTAATTTGTTTATTTTCATCATGTTCATTACCTCCTGAATAAAAATCTATCATTAACGATACGACCTGCATTATAACACACTCTGAAAAAAAAGCTGTAAATTTCTGTTTAATTCATAGAACTTTCGACATTCGTTCACTTTTTTTTCATAAGTTCAACATGATTCCATCACAATTTCCAGATATACTAAGAGCATAAAAATAATACAGCCAACATTATTTTTATAAAATTTTCTTTTTCATATGTTGATTGCCAAAAAGCAATCAACTCTCCTTCCTTTTAAATTTAATAAATATTACTATAAAAGGCATCCGACCAGCCATCGGATGCCTTTTATAGTTTCACTTCATAACAAATTTTATTATTTACTCTTATCTGTCAGGATATCTGACAACATGGCAAACTGTTCCAGCGTCAATGCTTCCCCTCTTATATTCAGTGGAAGTCCGCACTGAATCATCGATTCTTCAATCTGCTCCTTTTTAAAATGAAGTTCCTGAGAATTTTTCAAACCATTTACCAATGTTTTTCTTCTCTGGTTAAAAGATGCACGAATAATACGAAACATCAGTTTCTCATCTTTTGCCTGTACCGGCGGAGCCTGATGTCTTGTAAGCCGGATAACTGCACTGCCAACCTTAGGTCTTGGCATAAAACAGTTTGGCGGAACATTTGCAACAATTTCTGGTTTTGCATAATACTGCACTGCCAGAGATAATGCACCATAATCTTTGTTCCCCGGTCCTGTCTGCATTCTGTCTGCAACTTCCTTCTGTACCATTACCGTAATAGAATCTACCGGAACATGACTTTCGAACAATCCCATAATAATCGGTGTCGTTATATAATATGGCAGATTTGCAACTACCTTGATCGGACGTCCATGATTCTTTTCATCAGCAATTCTTTTAATATCTGTCTTCAGAATGTCTCCATGTATCACAGATACATTATCCCATTCTTTCAATGTATCCTGAAGAATCGGAATCAGTGCATCATCAATTTCTACTGCTGTAACTTCTCTTGCTGCATCAGCAAGATACTGCGTCATAGTTCCTATTCCAGGTCCGATTTCCAGAACAAAATCGTCTTTTGTAATTTCAGAAGCTTCAATGATCCTGTCCAGTACACGGGTATCGATCAGAAAATTCTGACCAAACCTTTTCTGGAACACAAATCCATACTTTTGAAGAACTTCAATGGTATATTTGGGATTTCCGAGATAAGGTCTGGTCATAATTTCCTCCTGTTGTTTCAAGATCTTTCTCAGCTGAAGTCTTTCTCATAAAGTACCATATATCCATCTGGATTTACTTTTTTCTTGGAAATCAGTTTACGGATTCCACCTCTTGATTTTGCAATTGCATCATCGATAATATCTTTGACTGCACCAACATTCATAGGCTGATCCTCTTTCTGACTTGTACTTATAAGATTGTACAGTGCCAGCATTCCCATCTGATCAATTGTATATCCATTTTCTCTTGTATATACTTTTGCAAAATTAACAAGCTCATCATTGGTGAATACCGGAATATTGATCATCGATGTAAATTTAGATGTAAATTTCGGGAATCTTGCAATCAGCTTGCGCATACCGATTTTTTCATCTTCAATAATAACAATCAGACCGTCTGTACGGAATTCCATTGCCTTATTCAGCTGATTTACTGTTTCTTTTGTTAACTGATTTGCATTTTCAATAACAAGGAATCCACCAGCCATTTTTTTGATTATCTCAGCTATATTTTTGCCATTGATCTGATCAGCAAATACATAGGCAACCTTTGACGCGTCCAGATTCAGTTCTTTACATATTGCCGGAATCAGACTGGAAATCAGACGAGTCTTTCCGGTTTCACGGCCTCCCATTACAATCACGTTTCCAGTGCGGGATGTTTTATCAGCAGCTCCCATCTGTACATCGCAAAGAGCATCAATAATCTGCTCTTTCAGTCCAGGTACCTTTGCAAAATATGTAAACAGTTTTTCTTCATCCTCTGTAAATGCTTTTTCTCTTGGAATAATATCTTCGGCATCATTCTTAGGATTCATGGAATCAATCAGATGTTCAAGTTCTTCTTCCTCTGAAAGTGAACGTTTTTCTTTTCTCTTGACTGGTCTTGATTCCTTCACTTGTTTTACAGGGATCTCTATGGTTTCTGTACTCTCGAAATCGTCTTCATCTTCGTAACCGTCTTCTTCACCAAAGTCTTCCTCTGAATCATCTCCCGAAAGCAGTTGTTCTTCAGGCTCCTCTTTCTTTCCGACAGGTCCGTTCATGAATTCATCTTCTGCACTCTGAAGATCTTCTTCTGACATATAGTCTTCATCTTCAGCAACTTCCGCTCCTTTTTTCGGGAGAGGCTCTTCAGGAATATTTATTCCCTGCGCTGTTGCTGCTGCCAGAATCGTATCCTCCAGATTAAAATCAAAATCCTTCACAGATACTTTTTCTGCACCTGGCAGACAAATCTCCGGAGCTTTTGGAACTTCGATTTCTTCTGAAACATCCGTGCTGATATTTTTCATTGATTCCGGAATCTCAAGCTCCGGCATCTTTAATTCTGGTGTTTTATTCTGTTCTTCAGATTTTTCCTCAGTATCTTCTACTGACTCTGTTTCATTCTTAATCTCAGGCTGCTCTTCTGCTTCCTGCTCATGTTTGATCTCATCTTCAGTAACCTGTTCGATCATTTCTTCCATGTTACTGAAAACAGACTGTCCTGGATTCTTCGGCGGATGAATCACTGCATCTTCCGGTTCAAGATCTGGAACATTCTCTTCTGTCGCATCAGAAGAAATATCTTTTATAAGTTCTTCCTGAACCTCTTCCGCAGGTGCCTCCTCTTCTTTCATGAAATCTTCATCTTCTTTTTTCTTATTTCCGTTGAAGATATCTCTGATTCCTTTGGAGATTTTCTCCTGAAAACTTTCAGCACCCTTCACATCGCGCTCATCAATAGACACACTGTCAATTACAGGAGTTTCCTCTTCTGCCGCAGCTGCTTCTTCTTTTTCTTCTTCCAGCTCCTCTGCATCTTCCACAGAAGCAAGTTTCGGAATAAACTGACTGTCATATTTTTCCTTTTCCTTGCCTGTCAGCATTCCCATTCTATTCTTGAGATCCAGCGCCTTTATAACATATTTTCCATCGCTGAACCACAGAACCATCTCATCACAGAGTGCCAGACATTTCTGTGTATCTCCATTCTGATAATACAATTTTGCCAGTTCATATGACCAGCGTTCTGTAAATTCTTTTTCTTTATATTCCTCCAGAATCTTAATCTGTTCCTCCAGAGAAACTTTTTTTTCTTTGCAGATTTTATACTTAAGAATATATCTGGTATTATCGTTTGGTGCAACTTCCAGAAATTCCTCATAAAATTCTTCTGCTTCAGCAATATCCTTCATCTTGAGGGATACCTCAATTAAACGATATAAAATATTTTTGCCAATAGGAGCCCTGTGATAAGCAAGAAGAAAAATCTCCTTACTGTCCTCGTATCGTTTATTTGCTGCATAGATTTCTCCAACAACACATAAAGTCCGGACATTCTTAACACGCCGCCAGTCAATACTGTCAACTACTTCCATGGCATCCTTATAGTTTTTCTTTTCTACAAGGCGATTTATTTCTTCAAGTTTGATCCGAAATTCCTCTTTGTCCAATGTATTCACCAACTTTCCAAGAATAAAAACAGTGTAACATATGCCATAATGCTTGTCAAAACTCTTTACCTATATGATAAAACAAAAAATGCTCTAATTATTACTGCCTACTTTACAGGATCAAATATCTTACCTTTTACAACTTTGAAAACCTTGTTTATGTGAAACTGATGGCTTACAAAATCATCCAGTCCTGTACATGTTATCAATGTCTGTATATCATGGATACTGTCAAGCAGATATGTCTGCCGGTTACTGTCCAACTCTGAAAGTACATCATCCAGAAGAAGTACCGGTGTATCTTTGATTTTTTCTTTAACCAGATAAATTTCTGAAAGTTTCAAAGACAGCGCCGCTGTCCGCTGCTGTCCCTGCGAACCAAATTTACGAATATCGATTCCATTCACCATAAAACACAGATCATCTCTGTGGGGACCTGCAGATGTCATTTTCATTCGTATATCCCGTTCCCGGTTCTTTTGTAAAGTTTCTTCAAAACATTCCGGTTCTGCACTGGGTTCATAGATTACCTCCAAATGCTCTTCTCCACCAGTCAGATTATAATGGATTTCCTGTATTACATCATTAAGATCTTTTACAAAATCCCGTCTTTTCTCTATGATCTTCTTTCCATACTGAAACATTTGAATATCCCATATATCCAACGTTTCACGCAAAGATGGATTCTGATAAAGATCTTTCAGAAGCCGATTTCTCTGATTAACAATATGATTATAGCCAGCCAGATCTGTCAGATATATCTGGTCAAGCTGGCACAGTTCAAGATCCATAAATCTTCGTCTTTCACCAGGACCATTTTTTATGATATTCAGATCTTCAGGTGAAAAAAATACAAGATTTACAATTCCAAATAACTCTCTTGCTTTTTTGATTGGCAGTCCATTGATTGCCACACCTTTAGCTTTATTTTTACGGAGATGCATATCAATCTTATACGAGATTTCATCTTTTCTTACCATCATCCGAATATGAGCTTCTTCCTCACCAAAATGTATGATTTCTTTATCCTTGCTGCTCTTATGAGATTTTGTTGTACCACAGATATAAACAGATTCCAGTATATTTGTCTTTCCCTGCGCATTATCTCCGTAAAAAATATTAGTTCCTTTGTCAAGTTCCAGATGCAGATCACTGTAGTTTCTAAAATTCTTTAACTCTACTGATTCAATATACATGATTATCTGATGACTTTGATTTCCTGATCTTCAAAGGTAATTACATCACCTTCATAAACTTTGCGGCCTCTTCTTTCATCAACTTCACCATTTACCTTAACCAGACCATCCTGAATTGCATATTTTGCCTCTACTCCATCTTCCACAACACCAGCAAGTTTCAAAGCCTGACCAAGTTTGATAAATTCATCTCTTATTTTGATTTCCAAATTTTTCACCTCTCATTTGGTTTAGTACGGAATATTATCTGCTCTGATTCTGGCTGATGTTTACCGGCAGAATCAGATATGTGTAATTTTCTTCATCGTCTCTGATAAAACATGGTGCCTTCGGATTCATCAGATACATATGAATAACTTCGTCATCAATAACTTTCAAAGCATCGATAAGAAATTTCGGATTAAATCCAATAATAATATCCTTACCGTCTTTTTCAATGTCTATTTCTTCATTCATGGAACCCATCGCTGAATCAATTTTCAGTTCCATGCTGCTGTCTTTGATCTCAATTACAATTGGTTTTTTATCTCCTTCTCTGACAAGAAGTGTTGCTCGATCGATACAATCAAGAAATTCTTTCTTGTTAACACTTACTTTTGTATCATAATCGTTTGAAAGCATCTGATCTATACGGAAATACTCTCCTTCAATCAATCTGGAAACCACCATTGTCTGGTCAAATTCAAAAAGGATGTGATTTTTTGTAAAATAGATGCTAACCTGATCATCAATCTCACCTGACAGGATTTTACTTATTTCACTTAATGTTTTTCCTGGAACAACTATCTTACGATCTGAATAATCTCTTTTAAGAGGCATTTTACGAATAGAAATACGATGTCCATCCAGAGAAACAATTTTCAGACAATTATTTTTAATTTCAAATAATTCACCAGTCATAAGACGGTTATTTTCATTAACTGCAATGGAAAAAATAGTCTGGCGAATCATTTCTTTCAAAGTAAACTGAGAAAGAGTCAGAGATTCTTCTTTTTCGATAACAGGAAGATATGCAAAATCTTCTCCTGCTTTACCAGGGATTGTAAATTTTGCTTTTTCACAGGTAATGGTAGCAACAAAATTATTGTCTGTAGAAATGGTTACATCATTATCAGGAAGTCGTCTGATGATTTCATAAAAGATTTTAGCATCAAGAGCAACCATTCCTTTTTCTTCTATATGCCCGTCAACAATTGTTTCAATACCCAGTTCCATATCATTAGTAGTAAATTTTATTTGATTTGTCGATGCGTCCATTAAAATACATTCCAGAATTGGCATGGTTGTTTTTGATGGAACAGCTTTCAAAGATATATTTACGCTTTTTAAGAGATTACTTTTGGAACATATGATTTTCATGATGTGTATAACTCCCTTCATGTTTCAAACTTGGCTTTATAAATAAAAATATATAAAGAAATCCGCCGTAGCCGCCTTAGGGGGGTGTGAATATGTGAAAAAGTCCCTTAAAGCTTGAAAAATGGGGATTTCTGAACTGTATAACTTCGTGTATAAACAACTTTCAAAGTTACAAATGCATGTGGAAAAGTCCTTTATCCCTGTGGATTAATTTTTTTCCGTAATGTGTCAATGGAGTTTTTAATGTTATCATTTGTCTGTATTTCTTTTTCAATTTTCTCTATCCCGTGCATAACTGTGGTATGGTCACGGTCACCAAGATTTTTTCCGATCGTCTTGAGTGAAGTATCAAGAATATCGCGGCAAAGATACATGGCAATCTGTCTTGGCATAACGATTTTTGAACTGCGCTTGTTACCACAGAGATCAGCTACTGTTACATGATAATGCTCAGCAACTACTGAAATAATGTAATCTGGTGTAATAATCTTCTGTTGATCCGGAGAAATAATATCTTTTAAGGATTGTTCTGCAAGTTCCAGTGTTACTTCTTTTCTTTCAAGCTTGGAACTTGCCATTACTTTATTGAAGGCACCTTCCAATTCACGAATATTGGATTTGATATTCGTTGCAATATATTTAATAACTTCTTCGCTGATATTGTAGCCCTCAAGTTCTTCTTTTTTATGAAGAATAGCCATTCGAGTTTCGTAATCAGGCAGAGTGATGTCTGCAATCAGACCCCATTCGAATCGTGAACGGAAGCGTTCTTCCAGGATTTCCATGTCTTTTGGAGGTTTATCAGAGGAAATGATGATCTGCTTTTTAGCACTGTGCAGACTGTTAAAGGTATGGAAAAATTCTTCCTGTGTTGATTCTTTTCCTATAATAAACTGAATATCATCGACGAGAAGAACGTCAATATTTCGATATTTTTCACGGAATTTGGACATTGCGGAATTATTTCCGTTACGAATGGTTTCTATCAGTTCGTTTGTAAATTCTTCACTAGTAACATATAGAACTTTGCTGTTTTCATCATGTTCAATAATGTAATGAGCGATAGAATGCATAAGGTGAGTTTTTCCAAGACCTGCACCTCCGTAGATAAACAGCGGATTGTAAGTATCTCCTGGGGATTCGGCAACGGCAAGGGCTGCAGCCTGTGCAAATTTATTATTGTTACCAACGATAAAGGTATCAAAAATATATTTGGGATTAAGATGAGCTTCTTCGCAGCGACGATCAATGTCAGATAATCCACTTTCGGATGTTGTATTATCATAAGAAGAAACTTCTTTTTTTGGTGCCTCATCAGGAGATATAAATTTTACTTCGCATTCATCCATTCCAGTTAATTCACAGATTGTAACCTGAAGAAGAAGCTTATATTTCTTATTCAGAAGATTGATCAGAACAACCTGTTCAGATGGAACAAGAATTGTTATTACATTATCCTTGACATCGTAGACTTTTAGCGGCTTAAGCCAGGTATTAAAGGCAACATCACCAACATCATAATCTGCTTTTACGGTTTGCAGAATGCTATCCCAATTTTCAATTACTTTATCCATGTTTCTATCTCCTGGTTTCTTTGAAAGTATATTATATAAGTCGTAATTGTTTACAAGACATAAATATCCTTATATATATTATAATAAATTACGTTGATTAGCAATCATTATTTGGGTGTAGAAATGGGGAAATTTGAGATAAAAGTGGAAAGTTTTCCACTATATCCACATGTGTATAATATGGAAATGGTGGATAATGGCCCATAGGTTTACATAACATCTAAAATAGTGGAAAAACAGATATGGGGAATGTGTATAACTCTATCCACAGAGAAAACAATGCAAAATAAAGGATTTTTTTAGAGCTTTGTGTAAAATAGAGTCGAAAATTGGGGATAAATTTGATATGAAAATGTGAGTTATCCACAAGTTATCCACAAAAAGTGGATAACTTTACGTTAACCATATCTTTCCACATAGGCATGTGGGTTACTCCACAATTGGCTTAAATACTGAGATTTCTTGATTTTTTTGCTATTTTTTGCTTGACGAACAGGGATGTTATGAATATAATTGAAATGATGTTCTAGGAAAATATTACGAATAAGCTATAATAGATAAAGGAGGTGCTTTACCTATGAAAATGACATTTCAGCCAAAGAAAAGATCCAGAGCTAAAGTTCATGGATTCAGAGCTCGTATGAGCACAAAAGGTGGCCGTAAAGTATTAGCTGCCAGAAGAGCAAAAGGAAGAAAACAGTTATCAGCCTAAAGATATAAGACCGCAGTTGATGTGGTCTTTTCTTCTATAACGAAAAAAGGAGGATTCGATGAAATATTCAGAGTCCTTAAAGAAAAACAGAGATTTTCAACAGGTTTATAAGCGTGGAACATCAAAAGCGAATCGGTATCTGGTGATGTACGTGCTGCCTAATCAGCACATGAAGAATCGTCTGGGAATATCAGTAAGTAAAAAAGTAGGGAATAGTGTGGTTCGCCACAGAATCACCAGACTGATCAGAGAAAGTTATCGTTTAAATGAAGAAAGATTCCAAAAAGATCTTGATATTGTCGTGATCGCACGCAATTCTGCCAAAGACAGAAGCTATCATGAGATAGAGAGCGCACTGATAAATCTTGCCGAAAGGCATGAAATAACTGTGTCACAGGAGCAGGATTAGGATGCTGAAGAAATTTCTTATTAAAATGATACGTCTCTATCAGATATATATTTCACCGATGAAGAGAACAAAATGTCCTTATATTCCCACATGTTCTCAATATGGTTTAGAAGCAATCGAAAAATATGGTGCGTTTAAGGGAGGGTTACTTGCAGTATGGAGAATATTACGCTGTAATCCTTTTTCTCATGGAGGATATGATCCCGTACCATAAGTTTAAATGGAGCAGAAGCTGTCCGATGGGACGGTATACTTCATAAGACTATCCAGGAGGAACTAGAAAATTGGAAACTATGATTTTGGCTACTAAGAGTGGTACCCCGATCATTGGCCAGATCGCAATCGTGATGGGATGGATCATGAATGCAATCTACAAGGTTCTGGATGCAGTTGGAATTCAGAACATCGGTCTTTGTATTATTATTTTCAGTATCCTGATCTACCTTTGTATGACTCCTCTGCAGGTCAAACAGCAGAAATTTTCTAAGCTGAGTGCGATCATGCAGCCTGAGATCCAGAAAATCCAGAAGAAATACCAGGGTAAAAAAGATCAGGATTCCATGATGAAGATGCAGGAAGAAACACAGGCAGTATACCAGAAATATGGCGTATCTGCGACGGGAAGCTGTGTTCAGCTGGCAATCCAGATGCCAATCCTGTTTGCCCTGTATCAGGTAATCCAGAATATTCCGGCTTATGTAGGAAGTGTTTACAATGTATTTAATGGTGTCTGCACAAAAATCCTTGCAGTAGATGGATTTACAGACATCATCAACAACTTTATCACAGACAACAAAATGACACGAGTAAGACAGGTAACTGAGAATGCGGATTCTATCGTAGATTTCCTGTATGCTCTGTCTCCGTCTCAGTGGGAATCCTTACAGAAGGTAAGCCAGTTCTCCGGATTTTCAGATCAGATCAGCAAAACTGCTTCTGAAATTCAGAAAATGCAGACCTTTGGTGTGCTCAACATCGCTGACCAGCCACTGAGTTATATTAAAACAGGTTCTATTATCCTGATCATCGCAGCAATTGCAATTCCGCTTCTTTCCTGGGCTACACAGATGCTTAACCTGAAGCTTATGCCACAGGCAGCAGCTCCGAACGGAAATGATGATAACAATGCAATGGCAAGCTCCATGAAGACCATGAATACAGTAATGCCGCTTATGTCAGCATTCTTCTGCTTTACTTTCCCGGTAGGTCTTGGTATTTACTGGATCGCGAGCTCAGTAGTAAGAAGTATCCAGCAGGTACTGATCAACCGTCATCTGAACAAGATGAATATTGATGACCTTGTTAACGAAAATATGAGAAAGATGGAAGCAAAGAGAGCAAAAGAAGGACTCCCACCGCAGAAAATCACAAATCAGGCGCATCAGAGTGCCCGAAACATTAACAAGATCGATAAAGGCATGAGTGGATCTGATGAAGCAGTTCGTGCGAAGAAGGTTGAGGAAGCTTATCAGAACGCATCTCATGCAAAAGCCGGAAGCATTACTGCCAAGGCAAACATGGTAAGAGATTTCGAAGAACGTAATAAGAAGAAATAAAGAAAAACAGGAAAGGAAGGTCGAGGTTTTATAATGGATGAATATATGCAGTTTTCAGCCAAAACAAAGAACGAGGCAATTACCAAGGCATGTATTGAACTGGGTGTATCCAGTGATCAGCTTGACATTCAGGTAGTCAGCGAAGGAAGTTCCGGATTTTTTGGAATCGGAAGTAAGCCGGCAATTATCAAAGCACGTAAAGTAGAAGATAATTCCGAAGAAAAAGAAATCGAAAAAATCGTTGATGCAGTTAAACTCGATGCTTTTAAAAAAGAAGAGACCGTAAAGGAAACAAAGAAATCTGTAGAAAAATCCGTTTTAAGACAGAATGAAGTAAAAGCGGAAATTAAGGCAGAGAAAACAAGAACACCAAAAGAAGAAAAACAGCCGAAACCGGCAAAAGAAAAGCAGTTCAAAGAAAGATCAGCAAAAGAAAAACCGGTCAGAGAGCCAAAAGAAAAAGCGGTGAAAGAAAAACCAGTAAAGGTATCGAAACCGATTGAAATTATAACAGACCCTGAAGAAATCAGAGATATTGAGGAAAGAGCATTTGTATTCCTTCGTGATGTTTTTGCATCCATGAATCTTGGAGAAGTTCAGATCACTTCAAAATACAACACAACAGACGGATGTCTGGAAGTTGCTTTTGAAGGAGAAGACATGGGTATTCTTATTGGTAAGAGAGGACAGACACTGGATTCTCTTCAGTATCTGACAAGTCTTGTTGTAAACAAAGGAAAAGCCGATTATATTCGCGTAAAACTGGATACAGAAGATTACAGAAGACGCCGCAAAGAAACTCTGGAAAACCTTGCAAGAGGAATTGCCTATAAGGTGAAAAAGACCAGAAAACCTGTTGTTCTTGAGCCGATGAATCCTTATGAAAGAAGAATCATCCACTCTGCACTGCAGGGAAATAAATTTGTTGAAACAGTCAGTGAGGGCGAAGGACCTTACCGCCATGTAGTGGTTAAATTAAAGAGATATTAATTCAGAAGGATGTTATTCTAGGTGAAAGCGTGAATAACACGTGCTTGACGTGTGCTTTTACCCAGGGTAACGTCCTTTTTTTCAGGAGGAATTATGGACGCAACGATTGCAGCAATCTCTACAGCAATGAGTGCCTCCGGCATCGGTATTGTCCGTATCAGCGGAACAGAGGCCATGGACGTGATCTCAAAGATCTACCGTTCCAAAAATGGAAAAAAGAATATCCGCGAAGTTGACAGCCATACCATCCATTATGGATTTATCTATGATGGTGAGGAAGTTGTAGACGAAGTATTAGTTATGATCATGAGAGGACCTCGTACCTATACAGGCGAGGACACCGTAGAAATAGATTGTCATGGCGGCGTGTATGCTATGAAACGTGTTTTGGAGACTGTACTTAAAAACGGAGCCGTGATCGCAGAACCGGGAGAATTTACCAAGAGAGCATTCCTGAATGGGAGACTGGATCTTTCACAGGCGGAGGCTGTTATGGATGTTATCCAGGCAAAGAACTCCATGGCTCTCAAAAGCTCTGTAGAACAGCTCAAAGGTTCAGTGCAGAGAGCCGTAAAAGAAATACGCGCCAGACTGCTCCACCAGATTGCATATATTGAGACGGCACTGGATGATCCGGAGCATTTTGATCTCACAGGCTATCCACAGGAACTGCAGGGAATTGTGGAAAAAGAGAGGGAAAATATCAGCGAGTTGTTGAAAACTGCTGACGATGGAAGAATGATCCAGGAAGGAATCAAGACGGTCATTCTTGGAAAACCGAATGCAGGAAAATCTTCTCTGCTGAATTTTCTGGTGGGAGAGGATCGTGCCATCGTTACAGAAATCGCAGGAACAACGAGAGATATTCTGGAAGAGTATATTTCTCTGAATGGAATCACGCTTCGTATGATTGATACTGCGGGAATTCGTGAAACAGAAGACATTGTTGAAAAAATTGGTGTAGGTAAAGCTAAACAGATGGCAGAGGATGCAGACCTTATTCTTTATGTGGTAGACTCCTCACTTCCGCTGGATGACAATGATCGTGAGATAATGGATCTTCTTTGCGGACGAAAGAGTATCGTGATCTATAATAAGACAGATCTTGAAGCAGCGGTTGATATCGAAGAATTAAGGAAAAAGACAGGAAGCCCTGTTATTCCGGTATCTGTTGTGGAAGAGACAGGAATAAGGCAGCTGGAAGACGAGATTAAGAGAATGTTTTTCCACGGAGAGCTTTCTTTTAATGATGAGGTTTATATCACAAATGCACGTCATAAGGCAGCTCTTGAAGAAGCAAAAGAGAGCCTGAAACTTGTGACAGGCAGCATTGAGATGGGAATGCCGGAGGATTTCTTCTCCATAGATCTGATGAACGCTTACGAAAGCCTTGGCCGCATCGTGGGGGAATCTGTCGGAGAAGATCTTGTAAATGAGATATTCAGCAAATTCTGTGTTGGTAAGTAACGTGATACCAGGATTGTGAAAGTGCATGGCACGTAACAATCCGTAAGTATCATAATGCGTAGATAGAGTAAGAAGGGAAGATAAGTAATGGAGAAACGAACACTGGAAAAAAACTGTGATATTGTTGTAGTTGGGGCAGGACATGCCGGATGTGAAGCAGCTCTTGCCTGTGCGCGTCTTGGAATGGATACAGTAATGTTTACGGTAAGTGTAGACAGTATTGCCCTGATGCCATGTAATCCCAATATTGGAGGAAGCTCCAAGGGACATCTGGTAAAAGAATTAGATGCTCTTGGCGGTGAAATGGGAAAAAATATTGATAAGACTTTTATTCAGTCAAAGATGCTGAACAAATCAAAAGGACCGGCAGTTCATTCACTGAGAGCACAGGCCGACAAGCAAGCGTACAGCACTGAGATGAGAAAAACCCTGGAAAATCAGGAAAATCTGACGATCAAACAAGGAGAAGTCACAAAGCTTCTGACCGAAGACGGTAAAATCACAGGTGTTGAATTATATTCAGGTGCAATATATCACTGTAAGGCAGTCGTACTTTGCACAGGAACTTATCTGAAGGCAAGATGTATCTACGGTGATGTCAGCAACTATACAGGTCCGAATGGACTGCAGGCAGCAAACTACCTGACAGATTCACTCAAAGAGCTTGGAATTGAGATGTTCCGATTCAAGACAGGTACACCTGCGCGAATCGCGGGAAATTCCATTGACTATTCCAAAATGGAAGAACAGTTCGGTGATGAGAGAGTGGTTCCTTTCTCATTTTCCACAGATCCGGAGTCCGTACAGATTCCGCAGCGTTCCTGCTGGCTGACTTATACAAATGAAAAAACACATGAGATTATCCGCAATAACCTGGACCGTTCTCCGTTGTATTCCGGAATGATTGAAGGAACCGGCCCGAGATACTGCCCGTCTATTGAGGATAAAGTAGTACGTTTTGCCGACAAAAACCGACATCAGGTATTTATTGAGCCAGAAGGTCTTTACACGAATGAGATGTATATCGGTGGAATGTCCAGTTCCCTTCCAGAGGATGTACAGGATGAGATGTATCATTCTGTTCCAGGGCTGGAAAATGCAAGAA
Organism: uncultured Blautia sp.; assembly: GCF_934372025.1. Taxonomy (GTDB): domain Bacteria; phylum Bacillota; class Clostridia; order Lachnospirales; family Lachnospiraceae; genus Blautia_A. The sequence continues at coordinate 35,608 of NZ_CAKROJ010000006.1, read as the reverse complement.
TCGTAAAAAATGCCTATGCAATCGAATATGACTGCATCAATCCACGCCAGCTGTATCCAACACTCGAATTCAAAAAGATCAAGGGTCTGTTCAGTGGCGGACAGTTCAACGGAAGCTCCGGATATGAGGAGGCTGCCGCACAGGGCCTGATTGCGGGGATCAATGCCGCACTGGAAATTAAGGGACAGGAACAGCTGGTTCTGGACCGCTCTGAGGCTTACATCGGTGTTCTGATCGACGATCTGGTAACAAAAGAGAATCATGAACCATATCGAATGATGACAAGCCGTGCTGAATATCGTCTTCTTTTAAGACAGGACAATGCAGATCTTCGTCTTCGCAAAAAAGGGTATCAGGTTGGCCTGATCGATGAGGAAACTTATCAGGCATTACTCCGCAAGGAAGAGATGATACAGAAAGAAATCGACCGTACTGAACATGCAACAATTGGTGGAACACCAGAAGTCCAGAAATTACTGGAAGAAAAAGGAAGTACTCTTTTAAAATCTGGAACAACGATTGCTGAACTGATCAGAAGACCGGAGCTTAACTATGATGATCTGGCACCGATCGATCATGAAAGAACAGAGCTTCCATGGGATGTGAAGCAGCAGGTTGAGATCAACTTGAAATATGAAGGATATATCAAGAGACAGCTCAAACAGGTTGAACAGTTCAAAAAGCTGGAAATGAAAAAGATTCCGGAAGATCTGGACTACGAAAAAGTCGGCAGCCTTCGTATCGAAGCACGCCAGAAGCTTGAGGAATATCGCCCGATCTCTATCGGGCAGGCATCCCGTATTTCCGGCGTATCACCGGCTGATATTTCTGTACTTCTGGTATATCTTGAACAGTATAGAAGAAATTAAGTAACTGTTCACAGGTAATATTAAATCTGAAAATTGGAGGATAACATATTGTCTTATGATCTGAAAGTACTGGAGCAGGGCTGTGAAGAGCTTGGGATTGCTCTGGACGATACGCAGAAACAGCAGTTTATTGCTTTTTACGAATATCTGGTAGAAAAAAACAAAGTCATGAATCTGACCGGGATCACAGAATTTCAGGAGGTGCTGGTAAAACATTTCCTGGACAGTCTTGCCTGTGTCAAAGCCGTAGATATGACAAAAGTCAACAAAATAATGGATATCGGAACCGGCGCGGGATTCCCGGGAGTGCCACTCAAGATTGCGTTTCCACATCTGGAGGCCTGCCTTCTTGATTCCCTGAAAAAGAGAGTGAATTTCCTCGAGGAGACCTTTGCACTCCTGAAACTGGAAAATATCTCTGCGATCCACGGCAGAGCCGAAGAATTTGCAAAAAACAAGGCATATCGCGAGCAGTATGATTTGTGCGTTTCCCGTGCGGTTTCTAATCTGGCGACCCTGTCAGAATACTGTCTCCCTTATGTAAAAGTAGGTGGACATTTTATTTCCTATAAGTCCGGAACAATCCAGGAAGAACTGCAGCAGGCAGAAAAAGCAGTCAAGATCCTTGGTGGTAAAATCCAGGATGTGGTTTACTTTAATCTTCCGGATTCTGAGATTCAGCGTTCGCTTGTAGTGATTGAAAAAATGAAGCCAACGCCGGGACGATATCCACGTAAAGCAGGAACTCCTCTGAAGGAACCTCTTGCATAATATTTTCACAAAATCATCACAGATTTATCCTATTTTTATCACAACTTCTTCATAGAATATCTCCAGAGCGGATGCAAAGTCCGGCTCAAAGATGGAAGATGCTTCCAGGTACCCCCTATCTCTGTTTCACCTGGAGGCATCTTTTATTTTATAAAATTTTATAGAATAAAAATAAACAATTCTGTTTATAGAAAAAGGAGGAGAAATTTGTGATTGAAGTAAACAATCTGGTCAAACGGTATGGCGATCATACAGCAGTTGACCACCTTTCTTTTAAAATTGAGAAAGGCAAAATCTATGGCTTTCTGGGGCCAAACGGAGCTGGTAAATCCACAACCATGAATATGATTACCGGTTATATAGCATCTACGGAGGGAACGGTAACCATTGATGGCCATGATATACTGGATGAGCCTGAGCAGGCTAAAAAATGTATTGGTTATCTGCCTGAAATGCCTCCTCTTTATTTCGATATGACAGTAGGCGAATACATGAATTTCGTCGCTGATCTTAAAAAAATCCCAAAAGACAAAAAGAAATCCATGGTGGAAGAAGTCATGGAAATGGTAAAGATAACGGACATGAAAAACCGTCTGATCAAGAATCTTTCCAAAGGTTACAGACAGAGAGTTGGTCTGGCACAGGCAATCCTCGGATATCCGGAGGTGATTATCCTGGATGAGCCTACCGTTGGTCTTGACCCAAAACAGATTATTGAAATCCGTGATCTGATCAGAAGTCTCAAAGAAAAACATACGGTTATTTTGAGTTCTCATATCCTTTCAGAAGTAAGTGCAGTCTGCGATTACGTGCTGATCATTTCTCACGGAAAGCTGGTTGCCAGCGATACACCGGAGAATCTTGGTAAGCTCGCAGAAGGTGCAAATACCCTGAGCCTGCTTGTAAAAGGCGAGAAAGATCATATTCGTATTGCACTCAGAGAGATTGGCGATATCAAGGATATCAAAATTGAGGGTACAAAAGAGGATCATGTATGGAGCGTGACGCTCTCGACAAAAGAAGACGTGGATGTTCGCGAAGAAGTCTTCTATAAGATGGCAGATATACAGTGTCCGATTCTTGAGATGCAGTCTAAGAAAGCTTCTCTGGAGGAAATTTTCCTTGAACTGACAGAGGATGACAAGAAAAATAATAAGGAAGATAAAAAAGAAACAAAACCAGAGATAAAAAGTGCCACTGAGGCAGAAGAGTTACTGAAGGCACAGGAAACAGACAAAAAGGAGGGGGAAGATAAATGATAGCAGTATATAAGAGGGAACTGAGAAGTTATCTTACTTCTATGATCGGTTACCTGTTCATATTTTTTATCCTGCTTCTGACAGGTATTTATTTTTCAGCATATCAGCTCGGAGCGGCTTATCCGCGTTTTGAGTATACGTTAAGTGCACTGACCTTTGTATTTCTGATCAGTGTGCCGATTCTTACCATGAGAGTCCTTGCAGAAGAGCGTAAGCAAAAAACAGACCAGCTGCTTCTCACAGCACCTGTATCTGTTGAGAAAATCGTTCTTGGCAAATACTTTGCACTGGTTACGATCTTTGCAATTCCGATGCTGATTATGTGTCTGTATCCTCTGCTTATGAGCAAATTCGGAACCGTATCAATGGGTGCGGCTTATACAGGAATTCTGGGATTTTTCCTTCTCGGATGCGCAAATCTTGCAATTGGTGTGTTTATTTCATCTTTGACTGAGAGTCAGGTGATTGCAGCAGTACTTACTTTTGTGTTCCTTTTTGCCTTTTACATGATGAACGGAATTTCTTCTTTCTTCTCAGAAGGATCTCTTTCCACCTGCATTACTTTTGGACTTTTAATCCTGGCAGCAGCAATTGTAATTTATACCATGATCAAAAATCTTCTGATCTCAGCAATTGTATGCGTTGTCGGCGAGATCGCATTGGTGATCGTGTATGTTGTGAACTCCAGCTTCTTCTCAGGCGGAATCCAGAAAGTACTGAACGTCTTTAATCTGAGCAGCCATTTTGACAATTTTGCAAATGCAATCTTTGATGTCAAAGGAATTTTATATTTTGTGTCTGTGATCACAGTCTGCCTGTTCCTGACTGTGCAGTCGATTGTTAAGAGACGCTGGAATTAAGGAGGTGGAGACGGTGAAATTAACAGAAAAACTGAAAATAAATAAAGATTCAAAACAAGATTCCAATAAAGAAAAGAAGCCATTAAAGCAGAAAATAAAAGAATCTATGAACAAAAAATATCTCAGAAACGGTTCTTACAGTGTAGTGATCAGTGCTGTTTTTGTGGTAATTGTTCTTGTAATAAATATGATCGTTGGCTCGCTTCCAACCAAATACACGGAGTTGGATGTCAGCACACAAAAGTTGTATACGATAAGCGATGATACCAAAAAATTTCTGAAAGACCTGGATAAAGACGTGACAATTTATCAGGTTGTACAGAGTGGTTCCGAAGATGAAACAATCAAGAAGCTTCTGGAAAGATACGCAGAAGAATCTGATCATATCAAAGCAGAGCAGAAGGATCCGGTAGTAAATCCGAAGTTTACTTCTCAGTATACAAGCGATGATGTTGCCTCAAACAGCCTGATCGTCGTATGCGGAGACAGAAGCAAGGTTGTAAATTATGACAGCATCTATGAATCTTCTATAGATTACAACACTTATCAGTCTTCCATCACGGGATTTGACGGTGAGGGACAGATTGACAGTGCAATTTCTTATGTAACATCAGAAGATCTTCCAGTCCTTTACACACTTGACGGACATGGAGAAAAGGATCTGGACTCTACACTTCAGGAGGATATACAGAAAGCAAACATTGATATCAAATCCCTGAACCTGATCACAGAAGAAAGTGTTCCGGATGATGCAGCCTGCCTGCTGATCAATGCACCGACCACTGATATTTCTGAAGCAGAGAAGGATGCGATCATTGACTATCTGGAAAATGGCGGAAAAGCCATGATCTTTTCAGATTACACAGAAGAGTCCATGGAAAATTTTGATGCAGTTCTCAAGAATTATGGTGTAGAAAGAACCGATGGTATTGTGATTGAAGGCGATTCACAGCATTATGCACAGATGCCATACTATCTTGTACCGACTGTCAACAGTACGGATGCTATTTCTGATTTTGCATCTAAAGGTTATTATGTTCTGATGCCTTATGCACAGGGAATCAAGAAAGATGAGGATGTCAGAGATACAGTTACTGTCAACAGCCTTCTGACAACTTCTGACAGCGCTTATTCAAAAGTGGATGTCAACAGCGGTTCCATTGAAAAAACAGATGATGACATAGAGGGACCGTTTGATCTTGGTGTAAGTATTACAGAAACTGTAGATGATAAAGAAACACAGATTGTTTACTATGCATCCTCCAATCTGATGGACAGCCAGATCAACCAGATGGTAGCAGGTGGAAATGAGCAGATGATCATGAGTTCTCTGAACTGGATGTGCAGCTCCGATGAGACTTCCACAATTTCTATCCCGGCCAAGGACCTGCAGGTTTCTTATCTGACACTGACAGCTTATGATGCTAGCTTCTGGAAAATCATGGTAATGGGAATCATTCCGGCAGTTGTTCTTATAATGGGATTCATGGTATGGCTGAAAAGGAGAAAAGCTTAAATGAAGAAAAAAACAGTCAAACTGGTTTCTGCGGTGGTAGTGCTTGGCGTGGCCTGCGGTGCCTATGCGGGAGTAAATTCTTATGTTGCTTCACAGGAGGCCAAAGAGACCGAAGAAGAGGATACAAGCGTAGATCTGGTCAGCCTGGAAGCAGATGACATCACAGCAGTTGCTTTTACGGCAGATACAGACAGCGTTGAATTTGATAAAAAGGATGATACCTGGATAGAAAAAGCAGATTCAAATTTTCCGGTAAACCAGGATACCGTCGACAGTGCAGTCAAGGGAGTTGCTTCCCTGACTGCAGACCAGGAGATTGAGGATGTGGAGGACCTAAGCCAGTATGATCTGGATACTCCACAAAATGAGATCACTCTGACAACCGCAGATGGCGACACGACTCTGCAGGTTGGCATGCAGAATTCAAATAATCAGTATTATGTAAAAAAATCTGACGACGATAAGAGTGTTTATCTGGTATCCAGTACTTCAATCGAGCCTTTTATGGGAAATCTCTATGATTTTGCAGAAAGCGGAACATTCCCGAGCGTAACATCTGCTACGATCACAGATGTGAAGGTCGACAAAGAAGACGGATACGAGCTCACCGAGGATCAGGACAGCCTGTTCTGGACAGTGTCCGATGGCAAAGATGAAGAAAAAGCGGACACAACAAAGGCCGATGAAGTAACAGCAGCAGTCGGAAATCTCGCATATGATAAATTCGTTGATTATAACTGCACCGATGATTCCAAATATGGATTTGATGATCCGTATGCTGTCATTACTGTAAATTACAGCGAGGAAGAAGAGGTTGAATCGGACGATGCTGATGAGACCGCGGATTCAGATTCTGCAGATTCAGATGCAGAGGAAAGTACGGACTCGGAGGAGGCTGCTGATTCAGATAACTCAGAGGAAGAAGCGGAGACAAAGACGGTTGAGAAGACTCTTACGATTTATTTGGGAGATGAGACTGGCAGTGACCGTTATGTAAAGGTAAATGACAGCAAAGAAGTTTACACGATCGCAACTGATTCCCTGACAACAATCCTTGATGCTACCGTTTCTGATTTTTATAACCTTACCGTAAGTTATGTGGCTGCAACAAACCTGGATTCCCTGGAAGTGCAGAATGCAGAGGGTGATCATACTGTAACGGTTGTAACAGAAACAACAACGGATGATACAGACAGCGAGGATGTTTCAGAAGAAGATGCAGATACAACGGAGGATTCCTCGGACGAAAGTACGGATGATTCTGATGATACGAAAGAAACTACAGTGACAACCTATAAGCTGGATGGAGAGGATCTTGATGAATCTACATTTTTAAGCTTTTACAATAAACTTATCAATATGTCTGCACAGAAACGCCTTAACGAGGAATATAAACCGGAAGCCGATCCGGCATATACCTTTATCTTAAAAGATACAAGTGGAAACGAAACAATTGTGAAGTACTATGAGTACGATACAAATTTCTACGCAGCAGTAGTAGAAGATAAGATTTATCTTGTAAATAAGATGAACGTGAAAGAACTGGATGAAGCTTATCAGAAAGTAATAAATGCAGATAAGGAAGAAAACGCTTCCGATGCAGATACAGAATCTGAAACTACAGAAGAAAATTAGGATAATATGAACCTGCCCCGCGAGATTGCCCGCGGGGTATTTTTCTTTCCAGTAGTAAAAAAATATTTCTGGTGATAAAATAGAACTGATTTTACAATAAGAAAGGAATCCGAGATGTTATATTTTGTAAATGATTATTCAGAGGGGGCACATGAAAAAGTCCTCCAGCACCTGATCGATACCAATATGGAGCAGCTTCCGGGTTATGGCTCAGACCATTACTGTGAAGAGGCAAAAGAAAAAATTAAAAAGGCATGCGGCCGTGAGGACGCAGAAGTCTATCTGCTGACAGGCGGCACCCAGACCAACCAGATTGTCATTGATACAGTCCTGAATCCATATGAGGGCGTTGTAGCAGCTCAGACAGGCCATGTCAGTGCACACGAAGCCGGCGCAATCGAATTTACCGGTCATAAAGTTCTGACACTGCCTGAAAAGGAAGGAAAAATCAATGCAGAGGATCTTAGAAACCTGGTAGAGACGTTTTATGGCGATGAAAGTCATGAGCATATGGTTTTCCCGGGAATGGTTTATATCTCCCATCCGACCGAATATGGAACTTTGTATACCAGGAAAGAGCTTGAAGAGCTCTCAGCTACATGCCGTGAATTCAAACTCCCGCTTTATATGGACGGAGCAAGACTGATTTACGGACTGGTAAGCAAGGAAACAGATGTAACTCTGCAGGATATCGCAGAGCTCTGTGATATCTTTTACATAGGTGGAACCAAAGCAGGCGCCCTGTGTGGGGAAGCGGTTGTATTTACCGGTGAAACTATGCCCAAGTATTTTCTTACAAGAGTAAAACAGCATGGAGCATTGCTGGCAAAGGGCAGACTTCTTGGAGTGCAATTTGACGCACTTTTTACAGATGAGCTTTATCTTGAAATCGGAAAAAATGCAATTGAAACGGCTGCAGTACTCAAAGAAGGCTTAAAAGAAAAAAATTATAAATTTTTCATTGATTCACCGACCAATCAGCAGTTCATTGTTCTCGAAAATACCAAGATGGAAGAACTGAAAAAAGACGTACAGTTCAGCTTCTGGGAAAAGGCTGATGATACACATACAGTAGTTCGATTTGCAACTAGCTGGGCAACCAGAATGGACGATGTATACAAACTTCTTTCACTGTTATAGATTGTAAAAAGACCTTTTTTAGCGTATAATAGTGACATCGAAATAAGGGAGGTAGAACATGAAGAAACACAGCAAACGTCTGCTTACAGTAGCAGCACTGGTTACGACAACAACTGCCACTATCCATATTATAAATAAAGTGATCGCAGCATCAGCCTGTCTTAAAGAGATGCTGGATACTGACGTGAGAAACTACTATCACTGGAGATTTGGTGATATCTATTATACAAAGAAGGGAAAAGGCAGCCCGATCCTTCTGATTCATGATATGCTTCCGGGTGGTTCCGGCTATGAATGGAACAAGATTGAAGATGATCTTGCTATGGAGCACACAGTTTATATTCTGGATCTTCCGGGATGCGGCCGTTCCGAAAAACCTGGAATGACTTATACAAATTTTGTTTATGTGCAGGCAATCTGTGATTTTATTAAGAATGTAATCAGAGAGAAGACAGACGTCATCGTTAATGGCTATGCGTCATCTTTTGTTATTATGGCCTGTCATAATGAAAAACAGTTGTTTAATAAGATTATGATGGTAAATCCGGTAAGCCTGTCCAGTCTGAAACAGATGCCTGGAAAGAAAGAAAAACTTCTCCGTAAATTCCTGGAGATTCCTGTATTTGGAACTCTGGTCTATCATATGGTTGTATCGAGAACTGCAGTCAATAATGAGTTTATTGAGAACCTTGCATTTGATCCGTTCCATCCAGACAGAGATCTTCAGGATGCTTATTATGAAGCTGCTCACAGAGGCGGCTGCTATGCAAAGAACGTATATGCAAATAAAGCTTCTAAATTCATGAATATCGATATTACCCGTGGTCTCAAGGAAATCGACAACAGCCTTTATATTGTAGAGGGTGAAGCTGAGAATAATAGAGAAGCAATCATAGAAGCTTATCAGAACGTTAATCCTTCAGTAGAAGCGGTAACCATTATGGAGACAAAACATTTCCCACATGTGGAAGCTCCGGAACAGTTCCTGGAACAGGTTGGAATTTTCTTTTAATATAAAGAAAATCAGCACAGAGTATCAGAGAATAAAAAATTAAATAAATAAAATAAAAGGGAATTGTCAGGCAGCATAAAAACTGCTGGGCAATTTCTTTTTTATATAATAAGAAATTACTCTGTAATGTTCCTATTACATAAAAACGCTCCGCGAGGATGTGACCAGAATCATGGAAAGGCCGTCCAGAATTTCAGAGGGATGTTCTTTCAGAATAGTCCGTATGGTGTATAAACTGTTATTGTAGTTTATTGAATGAACCATAAAAAATCTTTCCTATGGTTTATGCATGAATATGAATAATTATACAAAACTCTTAAAAGAGCCTCAGGAAAATATTGAAGCATGTATTAATCGCGAAACTGCTTTCCTGTAATTTCCGGAAAGACATCATTCAAAGTTGGAAGTTTAGAAAGAAATTTCCGAAAGTAATGTCTTGACTCTGAAGATTTGCTTCCAGAAGAATTACTTCAATGGTTCTTTATGCAAAAAAATGTGGAAAATCGTATTTTGTACAGTGTTTGCTCTGACTTTGAAAAAAACAAAGTGAACAATAAAACGGACATGAAATTAAGAAGAACTATAGATGAAGGAGAAAAAAACAGAATTCCGAAATCTACGCTGCGACACTTAGATGACGAAATCAAATTGCACGAGAAATATATGATAATGCAGTAAATCTTAAAAATGATAAAGAGCGTTATTTGGTACTTTGAAATACTTGATGTAAAAATAGAATATAATATGTCCGAAATAATACTCATAGAAATAAAATATTGCTTTAGTGGTATTATTAAGGAAGTATTGTCAAATGCAGTTAAATACAGTGACGCGACACAGACAAAAATTATAATGTGGGAGCATCTTACAATGTATCAGCTGTGCATTGCGGATAATGAAAAAGGTGATCCAAAAGCTAATGTACTTTTTCTTGCGATATTTTTGGATGATGAATACATAGTGAAAGTCTTACGTTTAGAGTCAAAAGAATAGTTACTGAAAAAGAATTATGCAAGTATTTTACCTGCTTTACGAGCCATTTGTTCAGGGAAGACGATGATTGAAGAATAAATAATGTCCAAAATTCCGGACTTAATAAAAAGAGAAAGGATTTGATTATAGTTTTTATGAAATTTGGATCAATTGCAATTTCGTAACAGTACTTAAGTAGCGGCGTTCTGCTGCAAACATAGATGAAAATAGAATGCATATTTATGAATTTATTATGCGCGATGCAAAGTGTGACAAGTCTATCAAAGATTGAGAAATTTTTGATAGTGGTATAAAAAAAGAAAGGAGAAAAGACATATGTATGCGCGACGAAGACAACGTAAATTCCTTTTCTACGGAATGTTAAGAAGACAGATAATACACTAAATAATGCAAAATAATCAGTTGATTAAAAATGCAAGTTTAAATTGTACATACTAAAATAACTGCGATTATTTCTACATTATCGATTTTTGAGTAGTTTCCCCTTTGTAACACTATCCACCGTAGAAACCTGTATAAACAGCAATCAAAAAAGAAAAGGTATCTAGCCTTCTCCTGCAGGCGTTCAAGGCTGTTTCCTAGAACAATCATTGATTCCAAAGAGGATTTAAAATCATATATTTATTGATTATTCACGCAGTCGATCTAGCACAGCAGATACCTGAACACGCAACGATTTCTATTCGTCCCGCAAGTCGATTAGCTGCCATTCGCGCAAACTCGCTCCGCTCAGACAGAGCGCTCGGTGGCAGCAACTAGTGCAGTCCTCATAACGAAATCGAAGCTGAGTTCATACTATCAGCTGTGCTATGTTCGACTGCTGATAATCGAATATATATGGTTGATTCTAAAATAGGAGTAGATGATAATATATTTGTTATGATGAGAAAAATTAGAACAACTCAATATGATTTTAGAGGAGAAAAATTATAAAATATTAGATTGTTTTGATTTTGACTGGTACCTTATATGATTTTTATAAATAAATATTTTATCCTATGTATGCTAACAGAATAGAAAATATGAAGCACCTGGCCTTGATTTTCTGCCTCTTCGCACCGCTATCCACCGTAGAAACCTGTATAAACAGTAATCAAAAAGAAAGGGCATCCAGCAATCCCTGCAGGAGTTCGAGGCTGTTCTTAGAGATGTTCTGGCTGCGTAATACAAGATGATCGCACTGTTTGAGTGAAGCGAGTTTGCGATTATCTTGTATGCTTCTAGCAGACAGGTTATATCTCCCAGAACAACCGAACGACGAAGCCGTTGCAGAGATGCCTTTTCTTTGTAAATTACGAACTATACACGAGAATCTGCGAAATTAAATAAAATCTCATTTTTGCTAGTTACAAGGTGCTATCAGAAAAACTAAAATGTTTCACGTGAAACATTGAGTTTAAAGTGAATTTGAAATCATATATTTATTGATTATTCACGCAGTTGATATAGCACAGCAGATACCTGAACACACAACGATTCCTATTCGTCCTGCACGCCGATTAGCTGCCATTCGCGCAAACTCACTCCGTTCAGACAGAGCGCTCGGTGGCAGCAACTAGTGCAGTCCTTATAACGAAATCGAAGCTGAGTTCATGCTATCAGCTGTGCTATATTCGACTGCTGATAATCAAATATATATGTTGAACGCTGAGGCGGATAAGATAATTAATGGATTTGCTATGATGAGAAGATTTTAATATAACTTAATACGATTTATAAAGTGTAAATTATAAAATAATAAATTGTTATTATTTCGTTTTTGCATGGCTTTTATGAATTTTTGTTTTATATCGGCCAATGGTATTGCAAATCTGAATTACCGAGTTTGGTTCACTGCCCCTTCACACCACTATCCACCGTAGAAACCTGTATAAACAGCAATCAAAAAGAAAAGGCATCTAGCAACCCCTGCAGGAGTTCGAGGCTGTTCTTAGAGATGTTCTGGATGCGTAATACAAGATAATCGTATTGTTTGAGCGAAGCGAGTTTGCGATTATCTTGTATGCTTCTAGCAGACAGGTTATCTCCTAGAACAACCGAACGATGAAGCCGTTGCGCGGATGCTTTTCTTTATAGATTGAGAGAGTAATACACAAGACTCTACGAATTCAAATAAAATGTCATCTTTGTTAGCTGCAAGATAATATTAGAAAAACTAAAATGTTTCACGTGAAACATTGATTCCAAAGAGGATTTAAAATCATGTAGTTATTGATTATTTACGCAGTCGATATAGCACAGCAGATACCCCTGAACACGCAACGATTTCTATTCGCCCCGCACGTCGATTAGCTGCCATTCGCGCAAACTCGCTCCGCTCAGACAGAGCGCTCGGTGGCAGCAACTAGTGCAGTCCTCATAACGAAATCGAAGCTAAGTTCATGTTATCAGCTGTGTTATATTCGACTGCTGATAAGCGAATATATATGGCTATTCCAAAGCTGGATTATATGATTGATATATTGATTATGATGAGAGAATCTAAAATAGCTCAATACGATTTTATAAGAGAAAGAATTATAAAATGCCAAATTGTTTTGACTGATACCTTATATAAGTTTTATAAATAAATATTTTATCGTATATTTGTCAAAAGAATAGGAAATACGAAATATCTGTTTTTGATTCTCTGCCCCTTCACATCACTATCCACCGTAGAAACCTGTATAAACAGTAATCAAAAAGAAAAGTCATCCAGCAACCCCTGCAGGAGTTCGAGGCTGTTCTTAGAGATGTTCTGGCTGCGTAATACAAGATGATCGCACTGTTTGAGCGAAGCGAGTTTGCGATTATCTTGTATGCTTCTAGCAGGCAGGTTATCTCATAGAACAACCGAACGACGAAGCCGTTGCGCGGATGCCTTTCTTTATAGAGCGCGAGAATAATACAGGAGACTCTGCGCCTCCGTTGCGGAGATGCCTTTTCTTTACAGATCGTGTACTATATCCGAGATTATGTTATGCTGAGTAAAATATCCTTCTTGCTAGCTGTGTAAGGCAATATCAGAAAAATTAAAATGTTTCACGTGAAACATTGAGTTCAAAGATGATTTGAAATCATTATTTATTGATTATTCACGCAGTCGATATAGCACAGCAGATACCTGAACATGCAGCGATTTCTATTCGCCCCGCACGTCGATTAGCTGCCATTCGCGCAAACTCGCTCCGCTCAGACAGAGCGCTCGGTGGCAGCAACTAGTGCAGTCCTTATAACGAAATCGAAGCTGAGTTCATGCTATCAGCTGTGCTATATTCGACTGCTGATAATCGAATATATATCAAACTTTGAGTTGAACAAGTATTTTGTTTTCTATTGGTCAATAGTATTGTAAATCTGAATTACCGATTTTGGATTCTCGGCGCATTCACACCACTATCCACCGTAGAAACCTGTATAAACAGCGATCAGAAAGAAAAGGCATCCAGCAACCCCTGCAGGAGACTCTGCGCCTTCATTGTCGAATATAAACAACAATTCCCAAAATTCTTTACTGAATTTTAATGTTTCACGTGAAACATTTTGTGGAACAATAATAGTAAAAGTGTTATAATAAATTCAGTATGCTATACTTTCAAACAAATCATGTATAGCCATGATGTCCCGAAGGGAGGATGAATTTTGGGAAGAGTAATAGCAGTAGCAAACCAGAAGGGTGGAGTCGGTAAATCGACCACAGCAATTAATCTTTCTGCTTGTCTTGCTGAAAAAGGAAAAAAAGTCCTTGCGATAGATATTGATCCGCAGGGAAATACCACAAGTGGACTTGGAGTAGATAAAAATAATGTAGAGAATACATTATATGAATTACTCCTTGGAGAAGCTGAAACGAAAAAAACAATTGTTAAAGATGTAGTTGAGAATGTGGATTTGATTCCATCAAACGTTAATTTATCCGGAGCAGAGATTGAATTGATTGGTGTAGATGATAAAGAATACATCATGAAAAAAATCATTGATAAAGTTCGGAGAAAATACGACTATATTATTATGGACTGTCCGCCTTCTTTGAATATGCTTACAATTAATGCTCTGACAGCTGCCAATTCTGTATTAGTACCAATTCAGTGCGAGTATTATGCGTTGGAAGGTCTGTCACAGCTGATACATACGATTGAACTTGTGAAAGAGCGTTTAAACAAGAAACTTGTTATGGAGGGCGTTGTTTTTACCATGTATGATGCCAGAACAAATCTTTCATTACAAGTCGTGGAAAATGTTAAAGACAATCTTCAGCAGAATATTTATAAGACGATCATACCAAGAAATGTGAGACTGGCAGAGGCACCAAGCTATGGACAGCCAATTACATTATATGATACGAGATCAGCAGGTGCTGAAGCTTATCGTCTTCTTGCGGAAGAAGTAATCAACAGGGAGGGTGAGTGATGGCTGGAAAGAAGTCAGGACTTGGAAGAGGTTTGGATGCGTTGTTTCCAGAGAAAACTGTGCAGAATAATAAGATACAGACTGTGAAAACTGTCAAATCTGAAAAAACAATTCCGACAGAAAGTAAGAAATCCAACCAGCAAGAAAATAGTAATGGTGAGAGAATGATGAAGATTTCTCTTATAGAACCAAATAGAGACCAGCCACGCAAAAAATTCGATGAAGATGCACTTCAGGAACTGTCGGAGTCCATTAAACAGTATGGCATTCTGCAACCGTTGCTTGTGTCCGATAAAAAGGATTACTATGAAATCGTTGCAGGAGAAAGACGATGGAGAGCTGCAAAGATGGCAGGGCTCAAGGAAGTTCCGGTTGTTGTTAAAGAATTTTCAACACAGGAAATTGTGGAAATTTCTCTTATTGAGAACATCCAAAGAGAAGATCTGAATCCGGTTGAAGAAGCGATGGCGTATAAGAGACTGATGGAAGAGTTCCATTTAAAACAGGATGAAATAGCTGAACGAGTTTCAAAGAGCCGTACAGCAGTCACGAATTCTATGAGGCTTTTGAAACTTGATTCTCGTGTACAGCAGATGATGGTTGATGAAATGATTTCAGCAGGTCATGCCAGAGCAATTCTTGCTATTGCGGATACAGAAAAGCAATATAATGTTGCGATGAAGGTTTTCGATGAAAAACTTAGTGTTCGAGAAACTGAGAAGTTGGTGAAAAATGTTTTGATGCCAACGAAAAAGAAAAAGACTGCGTCTGATTCTACAGAAGACGCTATTTACGAAAGCCTTGAAGAAAAAATGAAAAATATTACCGGAACACGCGTGTTTATTCATAGGAAGAAAAATAACAAGGGTAAAATTGAAATAGAATATTATTCCAGAGATGATTTGGACAGAATTATTGATTTGTTCGATTCAATTGGTTAAAGGGGTATGATATGAGTACGATTTTTGATAGTATAGGTATCGATCCTGGAATTATCATTATTGTTTTACTGGCGATAGTCGTAGTATTAGTCGCAGTCATGATTAGTAATGGTATGCGGCTGACGCGTCTGGAACGTAAATATAAGATGTTTATGAAGGGAAGCGATGCGCAATCCTTAGAAAAAACCTTTGTGCGTAAGTTTGCACAGATTGACAGACTCTATGAGGCAAAGGAAGATCATGAGCATGCAATCAAGACTCTGGAACAGCATTTTAAGATAATTTTTACGAAATATGGTGTGGAGAAATATGATGCCTTTGACGATGTTGGAGGCAAACTGAGCTTTGCATTTGCATTATTGGATAAAGATAACTCAGGTATTATTTTGAATGCTGTACACAGCAGTGACAACTGCTTTTTGTATCTGAAAGAGATTGTTAAAGGGGAATCCTATGTAATGCTTAGTCAGGAAGAGGTAGAAGCTCTTCGTAAAGCAGTTAATTTTGGCCTCGCAGATATTAGTGAGGATGAGAAAGAAAAAGAGTAAATTAGTATTTTCTAAATAAATAATAGAAATCATAAAATTAGGAAGAATCTAACTGTCAGGAGGAGAAAAAATGTTAGACATTAAATTTGTGAGAGAGAACCCGGAAATTGTTAAACAGAATATTCGAAATAAATTCCAGGATAGTAAACTGGAACTGGTTGACAAGGTTATTGAACTGGACAAAGAAAACAGAGAAATCAAACAGGAAGTTGAAGCTCTGAGAGCGGAGAGAAATAAAATCTCCAAACAGATTGGTGCACTGATGGGACAGGGCAAACGTGAAGAGGCTGAAGAGGTTAAAAAACAGGTTGCAGCATCCGGAGCACGTATTGATGAGCTTTCTGCAAGAGAAAAAGAAGTAGAAGAAGAGCTTCTGAAAAATATGATGATTATTCCGAATATCATCGATCCATCCGTACCGATCGGTAAAGATGACAGCGAAAACGTAGAGATTGAAAAATTTGGTGAGCCGGTAGTTCCGGATTATGAAATTCCATATCACACAGAGATCATGGAGAACTTTGATGGAATCGATCTTGACAGCGCAAGACGTGTTGCAGGTAATGGTTTTTATTATCTGATGGGCGATATCGCAAGACTTCATTCTGCAGTTATCTCTTATGCACGTGATTTTATGATCAACCGTGGATTTACTTACTGTGTACCACCTTTCATGATCAGAAGCAACGTTGTAACAGGTGTTATGAGCTTTGCAGAGATGGATGCAATGATGTACAAAATTGAAGGTGAAGACCTGTACCTGATTGGAACAAGTGAACACTCTATGATTGGTAAATTTATTGATCAGATTGTTCCAGAGGAAGAACTGCCAAAAACACTGACAAGTTATTCTCCATGTTTCCGTAAAGAAAAAGGTGCTCATGGCTTGGAGGAGAGAGGTGTTTACCGTATTCATCAGTTTGAAAAACAGGAAATGATCGTTGTCTGCAAACCAGAAGAAAGTCCAATGTGGTTTGAAAAACTGTGGCAGAATACAGTGGATCTGTTCCGTTCTCTGGATATTCCAGTTCGTACTCTGGAGTGCTGTTCTGGTGACCTGGCTGATCTTAAAGTAAAATCTTTGGATGTAGAAGCATGGTCTCCGAGACAGAAAAAATATTTCGAAGTAGGAAGTTGTTCTAACCTTGGTGATGCACAGGCACGCCGTCTGAGAATTCGTGTAAATGGAAAAGATGGTAAAAAATACCTTGCACATACCTTGAATAATACAGTAGTAGCACCTCCGAGAATGTTGATTGCATTCCTGGAAAATAACCTGAATGCTGACGGAAGTGTTAATATTCCGGAAGCTCTGCAGCCATATATGGGCGGCATGAAGAAGATTGAGAAAAAGACCCGCGCATAATAGGGCATGGAGGTGTACTTTTGCACAGCTTTTTAAAAGCAGTTGGCTTTTCTAAAGTAACTAAGAGGGAAGAAATGAAAGAAATCATTCTGGATGTGATCAAAAACTACGATGAAAAAAAGGTAGTAGAAGAGCATCCAGATGGTACCTTTGCTCAGTTTTCTCGTTTTTATGGAAAAGATTGTGGAATTACTGTATGTGGTCAGTACGATGATGATAACAGGTTTCACGTGGAGTATTATTATCCTTTTTTTAAAGGAACAGGAGTTACAACACAGGAACAGGTGACGGTAGAAAGGCATGCGGATAAGGATGCCTTTTCTGCCGCCTGCGATGATTTGCGAATTGGCATTACATTAATCTTTTATCTGCAAAATGCGGCGGAATACATGAAAGAAAGGAAAAAGCAATTAACAGGAAATCAGCCATTAACATTGACTGGCCTTGCTGGTGAGGGTAAAATCCTTTTTCCGGTATTGAAAGATAAAGAAGCTGTTAAGGTAGAACAGGAGAGCAGCAAAACCAGAAGTTCCCTGATTGCGGCAGCAAGAGATGGCGATGAAGAGGCTATGGAAAATCTTACAATGGAAGAGATGGATACTTATTCCATGCTTTCAACCAGAATTGTTCATGAAGATATTTTGTCAATTGTAGATTCTTATTTTATGCCATATGGCATTCAATGTGATCAGTACAGTATTTTAGGTGAGATTATAGAATATCATGAAGTACAAAATGATATTACAGATGAGGAACTTGTTCAAATGACTCTGGAATGTAATAATATCCGATTTGACGTTTGCATTAACAGAGAAGACCTGCTGGGAGATCCAGCTGTTGGTCGAAGATTTAAAGGTACAATCTGGCTTCAGGGGCAGATACACTTTTAGAATAGAGGGAAACTTACGTGCTAAAAATTATCAACTTAAAAAAAGACAGGCAGAGATGGCGTGATTATTTCTGCCTGTTCATTTCTTTTTTGTTCCTGGTATTTTTTTATATTAATCGAGCGCCAATACTTGAAAATGCTCCGGGGATTAACCCTAAGTATAAAATAGCTTTGTTGGCATTTTTATGGCTGCTGGGAGCAGTGCTTATTTTTGTAAGACTTGATTTTGGAAAAAAATGGAACAGAGTATTAAACATATTGTACATATTGTTTGCTCCATGTTATATATTTTTAAATATGGAAGTTGCTGTCTTTAGTACACAAAATAGTTTCAAAGGACAGCATTTATCATTATTGATCTATAATTTGCTCCTACTTGGAATTGTAGAACTGGTATTTATTGTTATCACGAACAGAGTGCGCCTGGGAACAGATATTTGGGCATTTATTTGTGTGATATTTAATGTTGTAAACCATTTCGTATATGAATTCAGAGGAACACCGGTTATGGCTTCTGATATTGCAACAGTAGGTACAGCACTGGAAGTTGCAGATGGTTATAAGATTCAGTTCGATTTTTATACAACACTTGCACTGGTACTGTTATTTGACTTTATTATCATTGGTCGTGTGATCAAATGTGAGCCTGTCTTTAAAAAAGGTGCTCATCGTTTGTATGGCATTGCGGTAATGGCAGTGGTGAGTGTGGTAAGCTTTAACTGTCTGGTTATGACTGAATTTGCAAGCAACAGAGGACTTTATCTGAGCCTTTTCCAGCCACTGAGAAGTTATCAGAGGTACGGAAGCATCGCCTGCTTTGCAAAGAGCATAGAACTTTCTGTGCCGGAAAAGCCGGAAGAGTACAGCCTTGAAAAAGTTGAAGAGATTACTTCAAAATATGAATCAGATACGGTTGATACAAGCAAAAAAAGACCAAATGTGATAACTATTATCAATGAGGCATTCTCTGATCCGAAGGTTCTGGCAGATATTAAAACCAATGAAGATTATATGCCATTTATCCATGATCTGATGGAAAATGGGAATACAGTAAGCGGAACTTCTTATGCGTCAATTGTGGGCGGTCAGACCGCTAATACAGAGTATGAGTTCCTGACAGGAAATTCCATGTCTTTTCTTCCGAAAGGAACGGTAGCTTTTCAGGTTTATATGAAACACGAAATGCCATCTATGGTAACGGAACTGAAGAGTGAGGGATACACAGGAAATTCTGCAACCCATCTTCAGAAGGCAAGAAACTATAACCGCGACAAGGCATATCCGCTGCTTGGATTTGATAAGTTTTATGATTATACAAATCTGGGAGTCCCGTTTGTAAAAATGAGAAATAATGCAACGGATCAGTGTACTTATGATAACATCACTCATGATTATGAGCAGAACAGAGAGAAATCAGATGCACCGTATTTTGCTTATACAATGACGATTCAGAATCACAGCTCTTATGATGTGCCATTTGACAACTTTGATGATAAGAGAATCGTGGTAGAGGATGCGGACGCACCGGATCTGGGATACTATCTGAGCCTGATCAAATATTCAGATGAAATGTTTGAAAATCTGGTTGAGTATTATAAAAATGTGGATGAGCCGACAGTCATTCTTCTGACAGGAGATCATCAGCCAAGAATCTATGATGAATCCATGGATTCCATCACAAATGGTGAGTGGCGAGAATGGAGCAACGAGGAAATGATGCGGCGTTATGCAGTACCGTTTGTTATCTGGGCAAACTATGATATTGACAAAAAGACCATAGAAAAGACCAGCATGAACTATCTCCAGACAATCCTTATGGAAACAATTGATGGAGAACTGACAGGTTTCCAGAAGTTCCAGCAGGATGTGATGAAGGAAGTTCCGGTACTGACCAGCAATGGCTACTGGGGAGCAAATGGAAAATTCTATTATGTGGAAGATAAAAAATCTCCATATTATGAGCTGCTTCAGGAATATGCAATTCTGCAGTATAATGATCTGAGTGACTATAAAAACCGTGCAGAGGAATTTTTTGAACTGAAATAGTAGATTTTTCACATATAATAGTTGAGCAATATCGTGTACAATGGGTAGTAGAGAAATTATCGTAACTGTGAGGGGACTGAACAGTTACAAACTATCACATATCACAAAGGAAACAAGGGAGGAACTTTTAAATATGGATCTTTCAACCTTAGTAAAAATGTCCAACACTTATGGAAGCAACCCGGCATATGTACTTGCAGGCGGTGGAAACACATCTGTTAAAGATGACACTACACTGTATGTAAAAGGCTCAGGTACACAGCTCGCTACAATTAAAGCAGAAGAATTTGTAAAAATGGACAGAGCTCGTCTGAATGAGATCATGAAGACAGAATATCCTACAGACGACGTGAAGCGTGAATCTGCTTATCTCGCAGACGTCATGGCTGCAGTAACAGATGATGACAAAACAAAACGTCCTAGCGTAGAAGCGCTGCTTCACAACTTATTTGCGTATACTTATGTACTGCATGTTCATCCGACACTGATCAATGGTCTGACATGCGGACAGGGCGCAGGTGCACTTAGCGAAGAACTCCTTGGAAAAGAAGTCCTCTGGATCGATATCTGCAAACCGGGATACACACTTGCACGTATCTGCTACGAAAAAATGAACGCTTATAAAGAAGAATTCGGAAAAGATGTTCAGGTTCTCCTGCTTCAGAATCATGGAATCTTCGTTGCTGCAAACACTGTAGAAGAAATCGGCGTTTTATTTGACGGTGTGATCAGCAAATTAGAGAAACAGGTAAAGAGAACTGCTGACGTGAACGAAGCAGTTACACCAGAAAAAGAGCAGGCAGCAGAAAAACTTTCTCAGTTACTGGGACATGCAGTAGAAGTTGTTCCGGCAGCAGAAGCTGATAACTTTGTAAAAGATAAAGCAGCTGCAGCACCGCTTCTGAAACCATTCACACCTGACCACATCGTATACTGCGGACCATATCCGTTATTTGTAGAAAACATTGATCAGGCGAAAGAAGCACTGGATGCTTTCATGACAGAGAATGATAAAGAACCAAGACTGATCCTTGTACAGGGTGTAGGCGCATTTATCATGGAAGATGACAAGGGCAAAGCAGCCAAAGCACAGCTCCTTGCAAAAGATGCCATCAAGCTTGCTGTATACGCTGAAAGTTTTGGCGGACCATTGCAGATGACAGATGATATCACATATTTCATCACACACTGGGAAGCAGAAGCATACCGCAGTAAAAAATAATCTGCAGATATCATAAAAAAGGAGAATCAGACTTCCGATATCATAGCATAATTAAAGAACCATCCCGAATATAATGACCCGAAAAGGGCGTATTCGTGGGTGGTTCTTTTTCACATTGAAGTTTATTTCTAAATATGCTAATATCAGGAAAATAGAAGCTTTTTCAGGATATTTTTGTTGTACGTTTTGATGTTCCATTAATAAAACAAAAGGAGGAAAATCTATGGAATTGAAAGATTATCAAAGATATTCAGAAATTACACGTGGTCTGAAAAAATCTGAACTGGTTTTGAAAAATGCAAAGATCGTGAATGTATTTACCGGAGAGATCATAGAAGGTGATCTTGCAATCGAGGATGGCATAATTGTAGGAATTGGTTCTTATGAAGGAAAAACAGAGCGGGATATGAGCGGAAAATACATCTGCCCTGGATTTATTGACAGCCATCTTCATTTAGAATCCACATTGGTGACGCCGGCTGAGCTGGTAACCGTTGCGTCACGCCACGGAACAACCACATTCATTGTAGATCCTCATGAATCCGCAAATGTTTCTGGCCTTGCGGGAATTGATTATATCGTAGACCAGACAGAAAATACCAGTGCAAATGTATTTGTTATGATGCCTTCCTGTGTTCCGGCTACTTCTATAGATGATAACGGGTGTACACTGACTGCAGAGGATATGGCACCATATTTGGAAAACAAGCGCATACTTGGTCTTGGAGAGGTTATGGACTATATTTCCGTAGTAACTGGCGAATCCGGTATGCACCAGAAATTGAAATTATTTGAGAAAAGAGTTCGTGACGGGCATGCTCCGTTTCTGGCAGAACAGGATCTGCAGGCTTATGCGATGGCTGGAATTAAAACAGATCATGAATGCTCTGACTTTGAATATGCGATGCGAGAGCGCAGAAATGGAATGACAATACTGGTCCGTGAAGGAAGTGCTGCCAGGAATATAGATGCGATCGTTTCAGGCCTGGTCAAAAACAAGATGAACGGGGAAGGATTCTGTTTCTGCACAGATGATAAACATATCGAGGATATTGAAAGAGAAGGTCATATTGATCACAATGTGCGTCGATCAATAGAGCTTGGGATGAAACCGGTTGATGCGATTAGAATGGCTACGATCCATCCGGCAGAGTGTTATGGCCTCCAGAATCTGGGTGCAATCGCACCGGGATATCAGGCGGATCTGGTCGTGTTGGATAACCTGGAAAAAGTAACGGTCCATGAAGTCTATTACAAGGGAAAAGTAATAGAAAAAGTCAAAGAAATCGAAATTAAAAGCTGTCCGACAGAATTAAAAAATACAGTTCATGTGGGTGATTTCTCATTAGAAGATCTTAAACTGGAGTCACCGGATGGATACTTTACAATAATTGAAATGCAGGATGGTCAGATTACTACAAAAAAATGTAGAAAGAAATTTTCTGATAAGAAGTGCATTTTTGAATCGGACAAAGAGTTCCAGAAGATTGCAGTGATCGAAAGACATAAGGCAACAGGAAAAACCGGAGTAGGCATTGTCAGTGGATTTGGAATTCAGGGAGGGGCGATCGCTTCCAGTGTATCTCATGATTCGCATAATATTATTGTAATTGGAGACAACGATGAAGATATGGAGCTTGCGATAGAGGAACTGATCCGCACGCAGGGAGGTTACACAATCGTGTCAAATCATAAAGTCTTTGATACACTTGAACTGCCGGTGATGGGACTTATGAGTGATGCAGGCTACCAGTACAGCAACAGTAAGTTGAAAATCATGATTGATAAAGCTCATCAGATGGGAGTTGGAAAGGGAATAGATCCTTTTATTACCCTGTCCTTTATGGCGCTTCCTGTAATACCTGAAATACGTATTACTCCAAGAGGCATTTATGATGTTTTAAGTGGTGATTTTTATCGAAACTAAACAAAATATGGAAGTAAAATAAACCAGTGTTAGGAGATTGTACATGGAAAGACAGTATGATTTTGATGTTGTAGTAAATCGTAGAAATACCAATTGCGGCAAATGGGATACGATGGACAAGAAATACGGTAAGAAAGATATGATCCATCTGGGTGTTGCAGATATGGATTTCAGGGCACCGGAAGAAATTCGAAATGCCCTGCACGATGTTCTGGATATGGGAGTTCTTGGCTATACTGATCTGAGCGATAAATTTTTTACAAGTATCCAGCGTTGGTACAAAAAACAGTGTGGCATGGATATTCCAAGAGAGTGGATCGTATTCAGCCCAAGAATCAATATTGCATGTGGCATATGCGTAGATATTTTTACGGAAAAAGGCGATGGTGTCATCATGAATACACCAGCCTATGGCCCATTACAGAGTGCAATCTTAAAAAATGACCGAAGAATGCTGGCGAGTCCGCTCAAAAAAAATGGCGAGCGTTACGAAATGGATTTTGATCATATGGAATCTTTGGTAGATGAGCATACCAAAATGATGATCATGTGTAATCCACATAACCCGACAGGCCGTGCATGGACAAAAGAAGAACTGATGCAGGCAGCAGACTTCTGCAAAAAGCATGATCTGATCCTATTTACAGATGAGATCCACGGAGATCTGATGAAAGCAGGAGTAAAACATCAGACGGCATTGTCTGTGACAGAAGATATGAATGACAGACTAATCGTGGCAAATTCGCCGGCAAAGACATTTAATATTCCTGGGGTTATTGTTTCCTACATGATCATTCCAAATGAAAAATTAAGAAAAATGATTGAGGTGGATATTGACCGTATTGGAATGCACAATCCAACAATTTTTGCAGTAACAGCAGTAGAAAAAGCATATACAGAATGTGATGACTGGTATGAAGCTGTAAAGAAATATATAGATGACAATGAGACATTTACAAGGGACTTTTTTACAGAATATTTTCCGGAATTTCATATTTATCCAAGAGAAGGTACCTACCTGCTCTGGATAGATTATGAGAAGACAGGACTGAAGGAGCAGCAGTTAGAAGAATGGTTCCTAGAAAAAGCAAATGTTTCAGTTTATATGGGAAGTGTATTTGGAGAAAATGGGAATGGCTGTATCAGACTGAATCTTGCATCGCCAAGACCAATGTTGGAAGAAGCATATAATCGTATGCTGAAAGTCTGGAAAGATTGGTAGGTATGAAAGGACGTCAGATATGGCGTCCTTTTTCTAATTATAATTGTATTTTATCTTAAAATCAACGATAATACTTGACACTAATAATATACTCGAGTATATTATTAGTGAGAGGTGATTACGTTATGGTTACAATGAAAGATATCGCGGAAAAATTAAATATTTCCAGATGTACAGTATCAAATATATTAAATGGAAAATTAGAAAATAAATCATATAAGAAAGAAACCATAGATTTAGTTTTAAAGACAGCTGATGAAATGGGATATGTTTCAAATACTATTGCGCAGTCTCTTAAAACAGGTGTGACAAAGACTATTGCAGTAGTAGTTCCAGACTTTGCCAACCCTTATTATATTAATATTGTAAAAGAAATAGAACAGGCAGCAGCAGAAGATGACTATAATCTGATTATATGTATTGCTGAAGAGAAGATAGAAAAAGAGAATAAGATATTAACAATGCTTCGAAGCAAGATGGTAGATGGGATTATTATTTCTCCAATATCTTATACGGAATCTTTAAAAGACATTAGAGGGTTGAATATTGTGTGTTTTGACCGAAAGGTAGAAGGAAAAGAAATAAACTATATTATTTCCGATAATGAAGAAGCAACGCAGAGAATGACCGAATGTATGATAAAAAGTGGCGTAAGGAAACCGTTATTTATTGCAACTTCAGATCAGGATTATACGGTATGTTATCGAATTCGTGGTTTTCAACATGCATTGGAAGCTGCTGGATGTGAATTTGAAGAAAGACAGATTTGTTATCATATATATAATGAAAAACAGGCATATGAATGTATCCTTCGTTTAGTGAGAGAACAGGGTGTTTTTTTTGATGGTATCATATTAAGTACAAATTATGTATTATATGGCATAAAACAGGCATTACAGGAATTACATTTCAATGTACCTTTAGCAGGTTTTGATGATTTTGCAGGATCCAATCTTGAGAAAAATCATATGTTGATTGCATCATGGCCAGAGAAAGAGATTGCTCGTATGGCGTATAAACAATTATCTTGCTTAATTCATAACAAAAAAGCCAAAAGTATGGTGATTCCACATATTATGTGGGAAGATTCTGAAATAGCATCATTAGGAATGGCAGATTAAAGAATAGAAGACAAAAGGTGTTTCAATGATTTAATAATCAAAGAAACACCTCTTTTTTTGTATATTTTTAACAATAAATATGTAAAATTATAAAATCTATTGACAAATATACACGAGTATATTAGAATCATTTTAAAGTTACTCGAGTATATAGAAAGGAGAATAAATACATGGCGGGGAAAGTATTTCTGCAAATGGAAAATATAAGTATGACATTTCCTGGTATTAAAGCGCTTAAGAATGTTAGGTTGGATGTTCGTGAAGGAGAAGTACATGCGCTGATGGGGGAAAATGGAGCTGGAAAATCAACCTTAATAAAAATTCTGTCAGGAGTACAGAAGCCAGATATAGGATCTAAGATATTAGTAGATGGAAAAGAGCTAAGTTTTTCTGGTGTAAGTGATAGCATTAAACATGGGATAAATGCTATTCATCAGGATTTAAGTTTATTTCCAAATCTTTCTGTAGCGGAAAATATTTACTTAGGACGTTCAAAAAATGGAAAGGTTGATTGGAAAGAATGTATTAAAATTGCTGAAGAGGCTATAGAGGTATTGGGAATCTCAATGGATGTGCAGGAACAGCTTAGCAATCTTAGTATGGCAAAACAGCAGCTAGTTGCAATTGCAAGAGCAATCTCTTTTAAGTCTCGCTTGCTGATTATGGATGAACCTACAGCTACATTATCATTTAGTGAAGTAAAGATGCTTTATTCTATCATTGAAAAATTGAAGAAGCAAAATATAGCAATTCTGTTTATCAGCCATAAGTTAGATGAAGTGTTTGCTGTTTCTGATAGAGTAACAGTGTTAAAGGATGGAGAGTATGTAGGATGTAAAGAAATTAATGAACTTGATGAAAACCGTTTGGTACAGATGATGGTAGGTCGTTCAGTTGCTTATACAGCGTTAAATGGAGTATCTTATGCCGGTGAGAAAATTCTGGAAGTAAAGAATTTATCTAAGCGAGGAAATTTTAAGGATATTTCATTTACCTTGCATAGAGGAGAAATTCTTGCCTTAACTGGCTTGGTAGGAGCAGGTAGAAGTGAAACGGTTAAAGCTCTTTTTGGATTGAATCCACCTGATTCCGGAGAAATCTATCTGCATGATAAAAAAATTGACATAAAAAATGTTTCTCAGGCAATTGAGAACAAAATTGCTTTTATTCCAGAGGATCGACATGAAGAAGGGTTGATTCTTGCAATGTCAATGAAAGATAACATTACATTGCCAGTTTTAAAAAGAATTCTGACACCATTCCGCTTCATTAACAGGCGAGAGGTTGATCGAGCAGCAGAGGATTATGTAGAGAAACTCAGCATACGTCCTTCGCAAATTGACAAATTGGCGCAGAATTTTAGTGGCGGAAATCAGCAGAAGATTGCAGTTGCTAAGTGGTTGATTTCGAAACCAGATATTTTAATCATTGATGAACCAACCCATGGAGTAGATATTGCTTCTAAAACAGAGATACATAGACTGTTAAAAGAACTGGCAAAGGAAGGTATGGCAATCATTATGGTTTCTTCTGAATGGCAGGAAGTATTTGCTCTTAGTGACAGGGTATTGGTAATGCGCCATGGACGGATTGTTCATGAAGATAATACTGCAACAGGAAATCAGGATTTGATGATGGAAAAAGCTATTTTAGGGGGAATTTAAATGAAAAAAATATTGGAAAGACGAGAGACAGGGGTGTTCTTAATCCTGGTTCTGCTTTGCTTGGGATTGAGTTTATATTCTCCAAGTTTTCTCTCATACACAAATATAAAGAATGTATTAGTAAATAGCGTACCGGTAGGAATTATGGCAGCTGGTATGACACTGGTATTGATTACAGCAGGTATTGATGTTTCAGTGGCATCACAAATGATGTTTAGTGCAACATGGTTGGCAATTTTTTCTCAGAGTAGTGTATTTGCAAATCCTGTAACAGTATTGATTTTAGCCTTAGTTTTAGGTGCTGTAACAGGTGCGGTTAATGGGTGGTTAATTGCCTATTTTTCAATACCGCCGATTATTATTACTCTTGGTACATCTAGTATTTATCGAGGAATTATTTTGGTATATACCAATGGACGATGGATTATGAATATTCCAAAGTGGTTTACAGCACTTGGAAAAACTTATCATAATATCCCACTTCCAATTATCTATGCAATAATTATTTTCATTTTGACAGCATGGATCTTAAAACATACTTATTTTGGAAGATCTGTATATGCAGTAGGAGGAAATGAAAATGCAGCGCGTTATGTAGGCATTGATATTAAGAAAACAATTTTTCTTACTTATTTTTATTCTGGTCTTTTATGTGGATTTGCAGGTTTTGTATTAGATTCTATTCTTGGAAACTGTCAGCCGTCTGGATCAAATGGATGGGAAATGAATGCTATTGCAGCAGCAGTTATTGGTGGTACCAATATTCTTGGAGGATCTGGAACCATTATTGGAACGATAATTGGTGTTGTGATGATGGGTGTAATTGAGAATGGACTTGTAGTTGCACATATACCAACTTATTGGCAGAAATTGGTATATGGTCTGATCATAATCGTAACAGTTACTTTTGATGTGGTTAGAAGAAACTATGCAGATTCTCAAAAACAAATGATAGAGGTTGATCAGGAGGCATGAAATGAAGGAAAAGTTAAAAAATACATTTACATTACATGAAATTGTACTGGCCGGGGCATTCCTTCTTATTTTTCTGATCGGAGCTTTCTCCAATGAAAATTTTTTATCTTTAAGGAATATCTTATCTTTATTTCAGCAAATGTCTGAGATGGGAATCATGGCCATGGGTCTGACAATTGTAATTCTCACAGGAGGAATGGATCTTTCCGCAGGAACAACAATGGGTTTGTGTGCAGTTTGTTCTGGGCTATGTCTGACAAAGGGAATGGGGGTTGGAGCTTCATTACTTATTAGCTTATGTGTAGCTGTATTGTGCGGAGTTATTAATGGCATTCTTGTAGCAATAATTCGTATTCCCCCAATGATAGCAACTCTTGGAACACAAATGTTCTATCTTGGTGTAGCGTTGGTACTTAGTCAGGGTAATTCTATTTCTGGTATACCTGAAGGATTTTATTTTTTAGGACAAGCTAAAGTATTGGGAATGCCACTCCAGATGATTTTGTTGTTTGTTTTAGCAATATTCTTAATTGTTCTATTACGTAGAACTATGACAGGACAACATATTTATGCTATTGGAAATAATATGAAGGCTTCTTTGTTTTCTGGTATTAGAACAACAAGAGTTTTGTTCTTTACATATATCATGTGTTCGATAATGAGTTGTATTGCTGGTAATATTCAGGTATCACGTGTAGCTACAGCGAGAGCTGATATGGGATCTGCATTCTTAATGACATGTATTTCAGCAGTAGTTCTTGGAGGTACCAGTATTAATGGTGGAAGTGGGGGAATCATAGGTACTGTTGTAGGTATTCTTATTTTTGCAATGATTGGTAATATCATGAATCTGGTAGGAATTTCTTCTTTTTGGCAGCAGCTGGCCACAGGAAGTATTCTTGTTTTAGTAGTGGTATTCAATCGAATGATAGAAATGCAGAAATATAAAGTTAAGAGCAGAAAAGTGTGACACTTTTCAAAATAAAATAAACAAAAAGGAGAAGGAAAATTATGATGAAAAAAATAGTGCTTTTGGGAGTAGGGGCAGCTATGATGGTTGGAATGGGGACAACTGTATATGCAGCAGATGGATATACAATTGCATTGATTCCTCAGCAGGTAGGTATCCCGTATTTTGAAACATCAAATGTTTGGGGTGCTAAAGCGGGAGAAGATCTCGGATGCGAGGTTATTTACACAGGTCCTACCAGTGGTGATGCAGCAGCACAGGCTAATATTGTACAGGATATGATTACAAAAGGAGTAGATTGTATTGCAATTTCTCCACTGGATGCAAGTGCTATTGAACCTGTATTAAAACAGGCTCAAGAAGAAGGAATTAAGGTTGTTACATGGGACTCAGATGTTACAGATACATCTCTTAGAGAAGCATATGTAAACTGCTGTTCCGAAAAAGTTCTTGGTGAACATCTGATGCAGCGATTTGCTGAATATATGGGAGAGAAGGGAGAGTACGCTATTATAACAAGCGTTCTTACTGCTCAGAACTGTTCAGCATGGGCTAAATATGCTACAGAATATCAGGAAGCAAATTATCCAGATATGACTCGAGTTGCTTATGAGCCATGTGATGATGATCAATCAAAAGCATATGCTATTACTCAGAACCTTATGACAGCATATCCTGAACTTAAAGGTGTGCTTGGAGTGACGACACCGGCACCTCCGGCAGCAGCACAGGCAGTTGGTGAAGCAGGAAAGAATGGAGAAATAGTAGTTACAGGTGTAGTAGAAGCATCTGCAGCTAAGTCATACTTAGAAGATGGTTCTATGCAGGAGGCGAATATCTGGCATCCTGGCAAACTTGGATATTTGGCAGTTTATACAGCAAAAACACTCCTGGATGGAGGAGAAATAACAGATGGCATGGATGTACCGGAAGTTGGAGTTGTAGAAGTAAAAGATGATCAGATTATTATGACAGAACTGTTGGATATTACAACAGAGAATGTAGATGACTTCGATTTCTGATATATTTAGATATTAGTAACATAAAACTCTGGACTGTCTGTTATTTTAGGACAGTCCTTTTTGATAGGAGAGAGGGATATATGAAACCCAAAATATCTAAAGGAGAATTTGAAAGACGAATTTCAAAGATACGTATTTATCTGGAACAAAATAACATCGATGCTATTTTGATTTATGGAGATGAGTATCGAAAAGAAAACCTGCGATATGTATCAAATTACTGGCCAATATTTGAACGAGGGGCCATGCTTTTAGGAAGAAATGGTGAACCTATAGTTTTATGTGCTCCAGAAGGTCAGAAAGTGGCAGAAGAGATGAGCATATGGTCAGATATTCGACTTTCACCGGATTTTTTATGTGTGACAGTCCCGGATGAGATTGACTATCCGTTGGCTTGTTATACTAGTTTTTCTTCACTGGCAGAAGAATTGCGTGAAAATACAAAATTAGAAAAGATAGGGATCGTAGGTTTGGATGCAATGTCAGCGGATCTTTATGAGAAGATAAGAGATGGTTTTCAGGCAGAAATAGTAAACTGCAATACTCTCTTGTATGAATTGCGTCGAGAAAAAAGTGCTGAAGAAGTAGCTTGCCTACGAGAAGCTGCTAGAATTGCTGATGCAGGATTCAAAGCCATGATGCAATCAGAACTTATTGGAAAAACAGAATTGGAAGCAGCGGGAATAGCAGAAGCAGCTGCAAGGGCAGAAGGTGCAGAACATATCATTTTTCAAATTTATGGAAGTGGAGAGCGAACACATAGAATCGTAGGACGACCAAGTAGTAAGGTGATTGAAGATGGAGATATGATTATGTGTGCCTTAGCCGTGCAGTACGAGGGATATGTAGCAACTTGTGAAATGCCTTTTGCAGTAGGAGATTATAGCCAGGAAACAAAGTATGTTATTGATGTTTTAGTGAGAGCTTTAAAAAAAGGGAAACCATATCTCAAAGCTGGAGTACCCATGAAAAAATTTGTACAGGCAGTAAAAAGTGTATTCGAGGAAGAAGGTCTTTCAGAATATGATGTATATCCACCATTACATGGAATTGGATGTGCAGAAGCAGAATCACCATATCCAGATGCAGAAACGGAAGAAGTCTTTAAAGCTGGAATGGCTGTAAATACCGACATAAGTCTGTTTGGATTACCAGGGGGATCCAATCGTATAGAAGAAGGCTTTGTTATAACAGAAGGAGAAGCGGAATCGCTTTCTCCATTTATTGCTAAATGTTGTGAAGAATGGGAGGGATAATAAAATGAAGATTAGAATTGAAGACAAGGAATTCCAAGAGAGAGTACTTAGAACTCAGAAGGAAATGAAAAAAGAAGGAATCGATATTTTATTTGCATATGGAAATGAGGCTGAACCTCAGTATGTACGTTATTATAGCGATTATTGGCCGTCATTTGAATCTGCAGGAGTACTGATTCCTTTAGAAGGAGATCCTGTTTTAATTATTGGACCTGAAAGTGAAACTTTTGCTAGTCATGTCTCAAGAATAAAAAAAATAAGAAGAGTACTGGTATTTCGTGAGTCATCTGAACCAGAGTATCCGGAAGCAAAATTGGAAACTTTTGCATCTGTTATAAAAGAAATTAGTAAAGAAAAGAAAATAAACAAAATAGGTGTTGTAGGTGGCTGTCTGATAACTCATGTTATTCATGAAGCTTTACTTGAAAGTCTTCCGGAAATTGGAAATCCAGAACTTGTAAAAGCAGATTTGTTAGTTGCTAAGTTACGTGCAGACAAATCTCCAGCAGAAATTGCATGTCTTCGTGAAGCTTATCGAATTACTCAGGCAGCAATGAAAGCAGTGGTAGAAAATGTTCATGTAGGAATGACTGAAAATCAGTTAAAGGGTGTTGCAATGTCAGTTATTTACCAGGAAGGTGGAGAAGGAGAAGCGTATCCTTTCTGGATTTTGACAGGAAAAAATTCAAATCAGGCGATCAGTCGTTGTAGAAATAAAGTAATTGAAGCAGGAGATATGATTCAGGTACAAGTAGGTGCCAGATATGAAGGTTATGCATCTACAATGGGAAGAGCTATTGTTATGGGTAAAGCAACTGATGAGCAGAGAAAAATGATAGAGGCTGCTCTTGCTGCCCAGAAAGCTATTCTTCAGACTGCAAAGGCAGGATTAAATGCTTCCGAAGTTAGTAAGGTGCATTTTAACACATTGAAGGATTTAGGCTATGATTCTTGTATTCTTTATGGACCATGTCATGGTACAG
Organism: uncultured Blautia sp.; assembly: GCF_934372025.1. Classification (GTDB taxonomy): domain Bacteria; phylum Bacillota; class Clostridia; order Lachnospirales; family Lachnospiraceae; genus Blautia_A. The sequence goes on along the minus strand of NZ_CAKROJ010000006.1, from coordinate 3,012 downwards.
GTTTAATGGAAGGCGAATATCCATGGATTGAATCTAATTCTGATTACCTGTTAGAAGAAAATATGACATTCTGTACCTGTATTTATCTTGGTGATGACAAAAATGAAGTTGGTCTTCGTATAGAAGATGGATTTATGATAACTGCTGATGGAACAGAGTCATTTTCAGATTATCGACGTGAAGTTATAGAAATTGAAAGATAAGTAGAAAAATATTAAATAATGCAGATCCAGCGTTCCCTTCTGGATCTGCATATTTTTTATATTTATATGAGGTCATGAAAAATAAATCTTCAGTCGTCCCATTTGTGATTCTGTATTTAATCGTGAACTGTACTGATTGAAGAGCGTGTTACTGTTCAGGGGTATGTATAAGTCATTGTAAAAAATGACGAAATTTATTTTTTTATTTTGTGGATAATCATTTTCAGCTGGAAAAACTGTGTTTATAGTTTTTCCAGCTGTTCTTTTTGCGAAAAGTTATACACCAGATTCTGGTTTTGAGCCCCCTTTCTTGAATTCGCAAGGCCTACCTTAGTACTTTTTTTATCATAAAACCAATAGTTATCTACAGTCAGATTAACGAAAGGATGATTTTGGGTAATTCGCTTTTTTCCTATATTTTTGTTATACTTTTTTTAACAAAAAACAAGAGAGGTTTCTTTATGGAAATTGATTTAAAAGAAGAGCTTAAGAAACGCGATGAACTTCTTGCTGGTTACCTCAAACAGATTGAGATCCAGGAGGAATTTATCCAGAAACAAAAAGAATTGATCGAATATCTGGAAGATCATATTTCTAAGATCACAGACATAATCAGCGGCATTTGATTATAACTGTGCTAGGGGAAAATATATGCCTGATGCTTATGATTACATCATACTTATGTGTCGGCTGAAAGCCGCACAGGCCAGAAATAAAGAACTGGAATCCGGCGAAAGATATATCCAGCTGAAAGAACTCCATCAAAAGGAGTGCAGGGTTTATGAACATAAAATCCAGAAACTGGAATCTGCGATAGCAGATGCACATAAAGAGACAATCCGTGTACGTAACTACTGGTTTCAGGTTCTGGAAGACATGCTCTTGGAGTTTGAGTCTATGCAGAAAAAAGCAGCCCAGGAACTTCAGGAGATGGAGAAGCGAGCCCTTCTTGCTGAAAAACAAAGAGATGATGCACTGGATAAGGTAAAAGAACTCCGGATTCAGTTTTACGAAACAGCTGCCAGACTGGAAGAAGAACAGGGAAAGAATCTGAAACTCCGTGCACAGATAAACCGGGATTATGAAAACTCATCGATTCCTTCCTCAAAGACCATTAAGCGTAAAAAGATCACAAACAGCAGGGAAAAATCAGGCAGAAAGCCAGGCGGCCAACCCGGTCATAAAGGACACAGCCGAAAAAAACAGGAACCTACACATCCTATAATACTTCTTCCTCCACCAGAAGAGGTGTCTGAAGACTGTGCTTTTAAAAAGACTGGAAAAACGATCATAAAACAGATGGTAAGCATCCGTATGATGCTGGATGTGACGGAATACCATGCAGATGTTTATTATAACAGTAAAACAGGCGAACGTGTACATGCTGCATTTCCGGATGGTGTTGTTGATGATGTAAACTACGATGGCAGCATTCGGGCATTTTTGTTTCTCCTGAACAATGACTGTTGTACTTCTATTGATAAGAGCAGAAAGTTCCTGTCAGATCTGACAGGTGGAAAATTAAACATTTCTAAAGGAATGGTAAGTAAACTCAGCAAAGAGTTTGCTTTAAAAACTGAGCCTGAGCGCAGGTCTGCTTATGCAGATATGCTGCTTTCTCCAGTTATGCATACAGACTGTACAAATGCCAGAGAGAGCGGAAACAGCTGTTATGTGTATGTATGTGCAACACCTGATGGAAAAGCTCTTTATTTTGCACGCAGAAAAAAAGGGCACGAAGGTGTAAAAGGAACCGTTGCGGAAGATTATCAGGGGATCCTTGTCCATGACCATGATATCACCTTCTACAACTATGGGGAAGATCATCAGGAATGTCTTGCACATGTGCTGAGGTATCTGAAATCCAGCATCGAAAATGAACCGGATCGAAGCTGGAACAAAAAGATGCATTCATTGATACAGGAAATGATCCATTTCCGAAATAAGTCCCAGGTGCCATACAGCCCAGAGACAGAAAAATCTTCCGAGTTTGAAAAACAATACCTGAAGATACTGGAAATTGCCCGAAAGGAATATGAGGACATTCCAGCAAACACTTATTATAGAGAAGGATATAATCTATTCCTGAGAATGGAGAAATACATGCGGAATCATCTGTTATTCCTGCATGACCTCCGGATACCTGCTACTAATAACGAAGCGGAAAAGCTTCTGAGAAATTATAAGCGAAAACAGGCGCAGGCCGTGACATTTAGGAGTTTCGAAAGTATCGATTATCTCTGTCAATGCATGAGCATGCTTATTTTGATGCGGCTGGAAGAACCAGAGAATATATTTGACAGAGTGTCCAAGATATTTGGATAAAAAAAAACGATGGTTTTGACTGTTATCAGTCTACACCATCGTTTTTATCGAGTCCAGTTAACCCCTGAAAAGTAATGTTAGTGGACTTCTCATACCTACCAAGTATGTATTTTATCTTTACATGACAGAAAAAAAAGTATAACATGGAATTATTATAATTTAATGTAAGAGGTGGATAAATTCATGGACTATTCTATTAACACAAAATGCGTACAGGCAGGTTATACACCGGGAAATGGTGAACCGAGACAGATTCCAATCTATCAGTCAACTACCTATAAGTATGATACCAGTGAAGATATGGGAAAACTTTTTGATCTGGAAGCAGAGGGATATTTTTATTCCAGACTGCAGAATCCGACAAATGATTATGTAGCTGCAAAGATCACTGCTCTGGAGGGTGGTGTTGCAGGTATGCTTACCTCTTCCGGACAGGCGGCAAACTTTTTTGCAGTTTTTAATATCTGTGAAGCGGGAAGCCATA